>NZ_JBHJYJ010000017.1:0-87083 GCF_042269845.1 Cellulosimicrobium sp. NPDC055967
GGCACCACGCGACAAGAGGAGCACCCGTCCCGGACGACGGTCCGAGGCGGGTGCTCCAACCTGCCACTTGACAGAACGGCCTACATATCAGGCGTCGCCCGCGAGCAGGCGGTCCACCGCGGCGAGGGGGATGGGCTCCCAGTCCGGTCGGTTGCGCGACTCGTAGACGACCTCGTAGAGCGCCTTGTCGAGCGTGAGCGCCCGGACGAGCGCCTCGGACGTCGCGCGGTCGACGCCGGCCGTGTCGGCCCGGTCGTACGCGTCGAGGAACGCGGTGCGCGCCTGGACGGCCCACGCGGCGTCGGGCGCGTGCCCGACGGCGGCGGCGTAGTCGAACGAGCGCACGATCCCGGCGACGTCGCGCAGCGCGAGGTCGGGCCGCGTGCGCTCGACGACGGGGCGCAGCGGCTCGCCCTCGAAGTCGAGCACCTTCCACCCGAACCGGCGGGCGTGCAGCACCTGGCCGAGGTGCAGGTCACCGTGGACGGTCTGGAGCCGGGGGAGCGCGTCGGGGACGCGCGTGACGTTCGCGAGGCGCGCGGACGTGCGGTCCCAGAAGGCGGCGACGTCGTCCGCGCGCCGCGCGAGCGCGCGCGACGACGCGACGGCCTCGTCCGCCCGCCGGCGCAGGTCCGCGACGAGCCAGCGCGCGTCGACCGGCGAGCCGACGTCGAACGCGCGCCGGAGCGCGGCGTGCAGGTCGGCGAGCACGCGCCCCAGGTCGGCCGCGAGGTCGGCGAACGACGCGCCCTGGCCCGCGTACGAGCACGCGAGGTCGAACCCGTCGCGCGCGCCCTCCACGAACTCGCTGAGGATCGCCAGGTGCGCGGACCGCGGCGCGGGGTCCGGGGCGGTGCTCGACGGCGGCGACCCCGGCCCGGCGGTCGGCCCGCCCGGTCGGTGGTCCGGGTCCGGTCCGACGGCGGCCGGGTCGTCCGCCGCGTCCCACGTCACCTCGAGCCACGCGAGCGGGCGGGGCACGCCCGTCCAGCCCTGGGCCGCGAGCGCGCGGGGGATCGTCACGTCGGGGTTGGGGCCGATCGCGATGGCGCGCAGCACCTTGAGCATGCTCCCGCCGGCGACGCCCGGGAGCAGCACCGAGCTGTTGGACTGCTCGACGCTCAGCGCGCGGCCCCCGGCGAGCTCGCGGTCGGGCGCACCGGCGTCGCGGGACCCCGCGGCGCGGGGCGCCGAGCCCGGCTCCTCCCACGCGGCCTCGGCCAGGAGGGCCGCCCAGCAGGCGGGGTGCGTGGTGCCGTCGTGCACGACCCACCCCGGGCCGGCCGGGACGTCCGTGCCCAGGGTGCCGATCGGCGTCGGGCTCCCGAGCCTCGCCGCGCCACCGGGCTCCACGCCCCCGCTCGCGGTGCCCGCGGGTTCGAGCACGAGGGGCACCTGCACGACGAGGTCGACGCCGTCCCCGACGAGCCGCAGGAGGTGGAGCTCGACCCGCGCTCGCCCTGATGCGTCGTCGGGCGGGCCGGCGGCCGGGGCGGACGCCGGGACGTCGAGCGCGAAGGACAACCACGGCACGTGCCGCACGGCGACCCCTTTCACGGGGTACCACCGCCGCGCGGGCAGCCAGTCGTCCAGGAGCGCCATGAGCTCCGCCGAGGGCGGGTCCGTCCGCCGTACCGTCACGCGTGCCTCCCGGGTCGGGTCGCTCTCATGCCATCACGCGAGCGACGAGCCCGCCGCACGAGGACCGGGAGGAGGCGCGCTCACGCGGGGTCGTGCACGACGAGCCAGTAGAAGTCGCGCGACCCCCAGGTCATGACGACGCGCTCGTCGTCGTCGACGGCGGGGAAGTGCGCGCCGCCGAACACGTCGGTGAGCGTCGCCCCGGCGTGACCGGGCAGGTGCACCGCGGCCGAGCGCGCGGTCGCGGAGAGATTCGCGACGCACAGGACCGTCTCGGTCGGCGTGCGGCGCAGGAACGCGAGGATCGACTCGTTGTCGCAGTCGAGCGGCACGAAGTCGCCCGTGCCGAACGCCTTGTGCCGGCGCCGGACCTTGAGCATGCCGTGCACCCAGTGCAGCAGCGACGTCGACTGCTCGAGCTGCGCCTCGACGTTGACGTAGCCGTAGTGGTGCACGAGCGACTGGACGAGCGGCAGGTACACCTTGCCGGGGTCGGCGGTGGAGAACCCCGCGTTGCGGTCGGGCGTCCACTGCATGGGCGTGCGCACGGCGTCGCGGTCGGGCAGCCAGATGTTGTCGCCCATGCCGATCTCGTCGCCGTAGTACAGGCACGGGCTGCCGGGGAGGGAGAGCAGGAGCGCGTGGGCGAGCTCGACCTCCTTGCGCGAGTTGTCGAGCAGGGGCGCGAGCCGGCGCCGGATGCCGACGTTCGCGCGCATGCGCGGGTCGGGCGCGTACCAGCCGTACATCGACGCGCGCTCCTCGGTGGAGACCATCTCCAGGGTGAGCTCGTCGTGGTTGCGCAGGAACGTGCTCCACTGCGCGCCGGGCGGGATGTCCGGCGTGTCGGCGAGGATCTCCAGGACCTGGTTGGCGCGCTGGTCGCGGATCGCGTAGTAGATGCGGGGCATCACGGGGAAGTGGAAGCACATGTGGCACTCGGGCTCGTCCTCGGTGCCGAAGTAGTCCACGACCTCGCGCGGCCACTGGTTCGCCTCGGCGAGCAGGATGCGCCCCGGGAACTCGGCGTCCACCATGCGCCGCACGCGCCGCAGGAACTCGTGCGTCTGCGGCAGGTTCTCGCAGTTGGTGCCCTCGGCCTCGTACAGGTACGGCACCGCGTCGAGGCGGAACCCGTCGACCCCCATCTGCAGCCAGAACCGCGCGACGTCGAGCATCGCGTCCGCGACGCGGGGGTTCTCGAAGTTGAGATCGGGCTGGTGGGAGAAGAACCGGTGCCAGAAGAACTGGCGTCGCACGGGGTCGAACGTCCAGTTGGACGTCTCGGTGTCGACGAAGATGATGCGCGCGTCCTGGTAGCGCGTGTCGTCGTCGCTCCACACGTAGAAGTCGCCGTACGGGCCCTCCGGGTCGGCGCGCGACGCCTGGAACCACGGGTGCTGGTCGCTCGTGTGGTTCATGACGAGGTCGATGACGACGCGCATCCCGCGCGCGTGCGCCTCGCTGACGAGCTCGGCGAAGTCCGACGTCGAGCCGTACTGCGGCGCGATCGCCGTGTAGTCGGAGACGTCGTAGCCGCCGTCGCGCAGGGGCGACGGGTAGAACGGCGGCAGCCACAGCGCGTCGATGCCGAGCCACTGGAGGTAGTCGAGGCGGTCGATGAGGCCTCGGAGGTCGCCCGTCCCGCTGCCGTCGGAGTCGGAGAACGCGCGGACGATCACCTCGTAGAACACGGCCGTGCGGTACCAGTCTGGGTCGTCCGACAGCCCGGGGCGCGCGTCGACGGGCGCCGTCGGCTGGCGGCGTGGCGGGAGCGCCGCGACGGGGACCGGCGCGGTGATGGGCGGCACGGGGGCGGGGCCGGCAGCGGGACCGCGCACGGGGACCGGTGCAGCATCGCGAGGGAACGTCATGCAGGCCTCACGTGCACGACGTGCGCGACCTGGCGCATCGGCTCGAGCCGCACGTAGACGTCCTGGCCCCAGCCGTAGCTCTCGCCGGACAGCTCGTCGTGCGCGACGAAGGACGGCACCCACGGGTCCTGGCCGTCCGCGAGGGGAGGCAGCCCGAGGGTCGCGAGGTCGAGGTGCACGTTCGACTCCTGCGGGGAGCGGGGGTCGAGGTTCACCACGACGACGACCGTGTCCGCCTCGCCGGTCGGCGAGTGCTCGGCGGGCAGGTGCCGCGAGAACGCGAGCACCTGGTCGTTCGTCGTCGGGTGCACGGTGAGGTTGCGGAGCTGGCGCAGCGCGGGGTGGTCGCGCCGGACCTCGTTGAGCCGCGCGAGCAGCGTCGAGATCCCGATCTCCTCGGCGAGCGCCCAGTCGCGCGGCTTGTACTCGTACTTCTCGTTGTCGATCTGCTCCTCGACGCCCGGGCGCGGGACGTTCTCCACGAGCTCGTACCCGGAGTAGATCCCCCACGTGGGCGACCCGGTCGCGGCGAGCACCGCGCGCACCGCGAACCCGGCCACCCCGCCGTGCTGGAGGTACGGGGGGAGGATGTCGTGCGTCGTCGGCCAGAAGCTCGGCCGCATGTACGCGCCCGCCTCTCCCGAGACCTCCTCGAGGTACTCGGCGAGCTCGTCGCGCGTGTTGCGCCACGTGAAGTACGTGTACGACTGGTGGAACCCGATCCGCGCCAGCGTGTGCATCATCGCGGGCTTGGTGAACGCCTCCGAGAGGAACACGACCTCGGGGTTCGTCGCGCGCACCTCCGCGAGCAGCCACTCCCAGAAGTCGAGCGGCTTGGTGTGCGGGTTGTCGACGCGGAACGCCGTGACGCCCCGCTCGATCCACACGCGGACCACCCGCAGGACCTCGGCGTAGATGCCCTCGGGGTCGTTGTCGAAGTTCAGCGGGTAGATGTCCTGGTACTTCTTGGGCGGGTTCTCGGCGTACGCGATCGAGCCGTCGGCGCGGGTCGTGAACCATTCCGGGTGCTCGGCGACCCACGGATGGTCGGGCGAGCACTGCAGCGCGAGGTCGATCGCGACCTCGAGCCCGTTGCGTCGCGCCTCCTTGACGAACGCGCGGAACGTGCGGTCGCTGCCGAGCTCGGGGTGGATCGCGTCGTGGCCGCCGTCCTTCGAGCCGATCGCGTACGGGCTGCCCGGGTCGCCCGGGAGCGCCGTGAGGGAGTTGTTGCGGCCCTTGCGGTGGGTCGTGCCGATGGGGTGGACGGGCGTGAGGTAGACGACGTCGAACCCCATCGCGGCGATCGCGGGCAGGCGCCGGGCCGCCGCGGTGAACGTGCCGGAGCGCCAGCGCCCGTCCTTGAGCCGGCGCGCGCCCTCCGAGCGCGGGAACATCTCGTACCACGCGCCCGCGAGCGCCAGCGGCCGCTCGACGCGCAGGTCGTAGGTGGCCGACGCCGTCACGTGGTCGCGCAGGGGCGCGCGGTCCAGGACGTCGCGCACCTCGGGGGACGTCGCCGCGGCGAGGCGGGCCTCGGCGGGGCGGCTCGCGTCGGCGAGGGCGGCGGCCGCGTCGGCGAGCGTGCGCGCGTCCTGCGGCGACCGGGTGCCCGGGGTGCCGTCGGCGCCCGGGAGGGGGACGGCGTCGGCCAGGACGCGCTCGAAGAGGCGGACGCCCTCGGCGAGCATGAGGTCGACGTCGACGCCCGCGGCGATCTTCACCGTCGCGTCGTGCGCCCAGGTGCCGTACGGGTCGCTCCACGCCTCGACCCGCAGCGACCAGTCGCCGAGGGAGTCGGGGTGCAGCGACGCGCGGAAGCGGTCGAGGCCGGGCGCGACGTCCACCATCCGGGCGGTGCGCTCGGCCCCGTCCGGGGCGACGAGGACGGCGGTCGCGGCGACGGCGTCGTGCCCCTCGCGGAACACGGTCGCCTCGACCGGCACCATCTCGCCGACGACGGCCTTCGCGGGCCACCGCCCGCCCTCGACGACGGGGGACACGTCCAGCACGGGGATGCGGCCGATCGGGGCGGACGGCGCGGGAAGGGGGGAGGTCGCGGGGGTGCGGTGCGGCGCGGGGGCCGGAGGGGTCGACGTCACACGCACAACGTATCGAGGCCCGCGGGGGGCGGGCACCTGGGAGCGCGGGTCGGCGCGTCGCACGTCCGTGCCCGCAGGCGGCGCGCACCGGGGTGAAACTTCATGCAAGCGTTACGTGCGTGTGACGGCGCGAGGGTGTGCAGCGGCCCGAGCCCCCGTAGTCTCGTCCCCGTGAGAGCGATCCGACGGTTCACCGTCCGCACCCTGCTGCCCGCCGAGCTGCGCGACCTGGACGAGCTGGCGCACAACCTGCGCTGGTCCTGGCACGCCCCGACGCGCGACCTGTTCGCCGGCATCGACCCCGAGGCGTGGGCGTCCGTGCACGGCGACCCCGTCGCGCTGCTGGGCGCGCTCGGCCCGGAGCGCCTCGCGGAGCTCGCCGCCGACGGCGCGTTCGTCGAGCGCGTGCGCGCGGCGGCGGCCGACCTGCGCCACTACCTCGACGACGCGCTGTGGTACCAGCAGCGGGCGGCCGCGGAGGACGAGAACGGCCCGCTCCCGGCCGCGATCGCGTACTTCTCGCCCGAGTTCGGCATCACGTCGGTGCTGCCCCAGTACTCCGGCGGGCTCGGCATCCTCGCGGGCGACCACCTCAAGAGCGCGAGCGACCTCGGCGTGCCGATCGTCGGCGTCGGGCTCCTGTACGGCGCCGGGTACTTCAAGCAGTCCCTCACGCGCGACGGCTGGCAGGTCGAGACCTACCCGCTGCTCGACCCGGACGGCCTCCCGCTGACCCTGCTGCGCGACGACGACGGCACGCCCGCGCGCGTCTCGCTCGCCCTCCCGGGCGGTCGGACGCTGCACGCGCACGTGTGGGTGGCCGCCGTGGGGCGCGTGCCCCTGCTGCTGCTCGACTCGAACGTGCCCGGCAACGACGAGGCCGCGCGCAAGGTCACCGACCGCCTCTACGGCGGGGGTGGGGAGCACCGTCTCCAGCAGGAGCTGCTGCTCGGCGTGGGCGGCGTGCGCGCGCTGCGCCTGTGGTCGCGCCTCACCGGCGCGCCGGCGCCGGAGGTCTACCACACGAACGAGGGGCACGCCGGGTTCCTCGGCGTCGAGCGCATCCGCGAGCTCGTCGAGCAGGGCCTCACGTTCGACGAGGCCCTGGAGGCCGTGCGCGCCGCGACGGTCTTCACGACGCACACGCCCGTCCCGGCCGGCATCGACCGGTTCGGCCGCGACCTCGTCACGCAGTACTTCGGCGGCGACATGGCCGTGGACGGCCTGCCTGTGGAGCGGGTCCTCGCGCTCGGCGCCGAGGACTACGACGGCGGCGACCCGACCGTCTTCAACATGGCCGTCATGGGACTGCGCATGGGCGGCCGCGCGAACGGCGTCTCGCTGCTGCACGGCGAGGTGTCGCGGGGCATGTTCGAGGGGCTGTGGCCCGGGTTCGACGCGCGCGAGGTCCCCATCACGTCCGTGACGAACGGCGTGCACTCGCCCACCTGGGTGGACCCCGCGTTCGCGGCCCTCGAGGCCGAGCGGCTCGGGCTCGACGAGCTCACGGCCGACGACGCGTCGTCGGGCTGGCTGCGCGGTGAGGGCGAGGGCGGCGTGAGCGACGGCGAGCTGTGGGCGGTCCGCCGCGAGATGTGTGGTCGCCTCGTCGACGAGGCCCGCCGCCGCGTGCGCAAGTCGTGGCGCGAGCGCGGCGCGACCCCGGCGGAGCTGGGCTGGGTCGACGACGTCCTGTCGCCCGACGTGCTCACCATCGGCTTCGCGCGCCGCGTGCCCACGTACAAGCGGCTCACGCTCATGCTGCGCGACCCCGAGCGGCTCAAGGCGCTGCTGCTGCACCCCGAGCGCCCCGTGCAGCTCGTCGTGGCCGGCAAGTCGCACCCCGCCGACGACCAGGGCAAGCGGCTCATCCAGCAGCTCGTGCGCTTCACCGACGACCCCGAGGTGCGCCACCGCATCGTCTTCCTGCCCAACTACGACATCGCCATGGCGCAGTCGCTCTACCCGGGCTGCGACGTCTGGCTCAACAACCCGCTGCGTCCGCTGGAGGCGTCGGGGACGTCGGGCATGAAGTCGGCGCTCAACGGCGGCCTCAACCTGTCGATCCTCGACGGGTGGTGGGACGAGTGGTACGACGGCGAGAACGGCTGGGCCATCCCCACCGCCGACGGCGTCGAGGACCCCGACCGCCGCGACGACCTCGAGGCGTCCGCGCTCTACGACCTCGTCGAGCAGCAGGTGGCGCCGCGCTTCTACGACCGCACCGCCGACGGCGTCCCGGACCGGTGGCTCGAGATGGTGCGGCACACGCTCGCCACGCTCGGCCCCAAGGTCCAGGCGACGCGCATGGTCGGCGAGTACGTGACGCGCCTGTACGCGCCCGCCGCCGCCGCGGGGCGGGCGCTCGCGGCCGACGGGCTCGCCCCCGCGCGCGAGCTCGCGCACTGGAAGAACGCGGTCCGTGCGGGCTGGTCGCGCGTGCGGGTCGACCACGTCGACTCGTCCGGCATCGGCGAGGTGCCGCAGGTCGGCGACCGGCTCACCGTGCGCGCGTACGTCTCGCTCGGCGACCTGCGCCCCGAGGACGTGCAGGTGCAGGTCGTGCACGGCCGCGTCAGCGAGGCCGACGTCATCGAGGAGTTCACCGCCGAGCCGCTCGCGCTCGCCGAGACGTACGAGGCCGGCCGCTACGCGTTCGCCGGTGACGTCGTGCTCGACGCCTCCGGCCCGTTCGGCTACACGGTGCGCGTCGTCCCGACGCACACCGGCCTCCCGAGCGTCGCCGAGCTCGGCCTCGTCGCCAACGCCTGACGCCCCGCTGCCGAGGTAGAGCCTCCGGTCGCGGCGTAGAACACCCGGAGTTCTACATCGCGACCGGAGGCTCTACCTCGTGGGAGCCGGTGGCCGGGACGAGCCCGCTGGGCGCGGTCGACGGTTGTCCACAGGTTCCTGGCCGGCCCTGGCTGCGGCCGGCGTGCTCGGCCATTCTGTGCCCGTGAGCACGGACGAGCACGAGGTCGAGCAGACGCGTCGGACGGTGAGTCGTCCCCGGGACACGCGGCACCCGCCCCGGCGAGACGACGACGCGCGTGCTTCCGTGCCGTTGCCGTCGGTGGTCCGGTTCTCGGCAGAGCGGCGCGCCGAGATCGCGGCCGCGGTCCGCCGCGGCACGCTCGTCCGGGTGCGTCGGGGTGTCTACGCGGCCCCGCCGGCTTCGGTGGCTCCGCCGGCGCGGCGTCGGCGCGACGCCGTCGTCGCGCGTGCGGTAGCGCTCGCGGGACGGTTGACGACGGACTACTGGTTCAGTCACTCGACCGCTGCAGTCCTGCACGGGCTGTGGACCTGGCGGCTCGAGGACGAGGTCCATGTGACGCAGCTCGGGAACCCGTCCGTGCGCCGGACCGACTCGGGGTTCCGCAGGCACTGGACGGCGCTGCCCGAGAGCGACCGCTGCGAGCTCGACGGTCTGCCGATCACCTCGCTGGAGCGCACGATCGTCGACTGTGCTCGTTCTCTCAGCCCGACGGCGGGCGTCGTGGTCGCGGACTCGGGGCTCCGTGCCGGGGCTGACGTCCAGAAGGTCACGGCCGTTCTGGACGCAGCCGCCGGTGGGCGTGGCGTCCAGCGCGCACGGAGGGTCCTCGCCGAGGCCGATCCCCGGTCGGAGTCGCCGGGCGAGAGCGTGGTGCGCTGGTTGGTGGTCGACGCGGGCCTCCCGCACCCTGAGCCGAACCTCGCGGTGACGACCTGGCGAGGCACGTACCGGCTGGACGTCGCGTGGGCGACGTACCGCGTCGCGGTCGAGTTCGACGGAGCCGTCAAGTACTCCGGCGGCGAGTACGGCGACCCGCGGGACCGCCTGCTCGCGGAGAAGACCAGGCACGACGCCCTGACGGAGGCAGGGTGGTTCGTCCTGCGGGTGACGTGGAACGACCTCGCGGAACCCGACGTCCTCGTTCGCCGGATCCGGGCTGCGCTCGCGCGACGCTCCGCGAGATAGAGGCTCCCGCAGCGAGGTAGGGCTCGCGGAGCTCTATCTCACGACCGGAGGCTCTATCTCGCGGGTGTCGAGGAGGGTGAGGTAGCGGGAGCGGGTGCGGACGACGTCGGCGAGCTGGGTCTCGATGCCGTCGACGAACTCCTCGCGGTAGACCGCGTCGACCTGCACGGAGATCGCGTAGTAGAGGCCGGTGAAGGTCGCGATGGCGACGGAGACGCGCAGGAGCGTCTGCGTCACGACGAGGTCCGCCCCGCCGACCCCACCCCCGCCCGCGAGCGAGAGCGTCTGCTGCCAGGTGCCCCCGTCGACGTCCCACAGCGCCATGACCTCCGGCGTCACGGTGAGGGTCCCCAGCGCCATGAAGAACACGCCCATGCCGAGACTCACGACGAGGACCTGCAGGAGCTGGCTGCTGGCGATCATGGTCGCGAGGTTCGCCGTCTGGCCGCGGCTGAAGCGCGTCGCGCGCTCGTGCCCGGGTAGCCGCGCAGCCGTCTCGGCGAGGGCCTCGCGCGCCTCGCCCGGGGAGCGCAGCGCGACGAACAGCACGACGAGCAGCGCGAAGAACGCGCCGAGCACGAGGTCCGCGACGCCGTGCGTGCGGTCGAACACCTGCCAGACCTCGGCGTTGTAGAACAGGACGAGGGAGAACACGAGCAGCAAGGGGAGCAGCCGCACGAGGCGCAGGAGAGCGGCGCCGAGCTCGTCCGTGACGCGCGCGAGACCCCACCACAGCGACGACAGCACGCCGTACCCCACGACGACGCGCACGACCCCGAGCAGGACCAGGTTCCCCACGACGGTGAGCAGCGCCTCGTCCCACTGGCCGCCGAACACGAGCGGCAGCAGCGCCGGGACGAGCACGAAGAACGCGAGCTCGGGGAGGCCGACCGACTGGGGGAGGGTCGACCACGCGCGGCCGCGCACCACGTTGAGACCCGCGTAGGCGCCGGCGACGATCGCGGCGCCGCCGAGGAGCGCGAGCGCGTTCGCCCAGGCGGGCCAGCCGGAGCGGAGGGCGCCGGTGAGCTCGGCGAGCAGCACGACGAGCAGGAACGGTGCCGACCGACCGAAGACGTCACGGTCCACGGAGTGACCCTCGACGAGGAGCGGGAGCCCGTTGCGGCGGAAGACACGTTCGCACGCAGCGACGTCGGACGGGTCGGTCTCCGGCTGCGTGCCGGACTCCTGGACGACGCCCGGCCCGGCCGGTTCGCCGTGCCCGACCGGTCCCGTACCCGAGGCGAGGGCAGGTCGTCCGGGTCGGGACGCGTCGTCGTGCACGCTCATGCTCGGTGACCCTACCGGCCGTGGCACCTCGCGCGACGGACGACGACAGCCGGCCCCCAACGACCAGGTGCTGTCTCGCGTGGGTTCAGCCGAGCTCCGCCGCGAGCGAGCGGCCCGCGACACGGCCCGAGTAGAGGCAGCCGCCGAGGAACGTGCCCTCGAGCGCGCGGTGGCCGTGCACGCCGCCGCCGCCGAACCCGGCGGCCTCGCCCGCGGCCCAGAGCCCGGGCAGCATGGAGCCGTCGGCGCGCAGCACGCGCGCGGACGTGTCGGTCCACAGCCCGCCGAGCGTCTTGCGCGTGAGCACCGAGAGGCGGACGGCGAGCAGGGGCCCGTCCTTGGGCGTGGTGAGCGGGCGCGGGGGCGAGACGCGGATGAGCCGGTCGACGCGGTAACGCCGCGCCATCGCCGTCGCGACGACCTGCGGGTCCTTGCCGAGGCCGGTGCGGACCTGCTCGTCGCGCAGGTGGACGATGCGTGCGAGGGCGTCGCCGTCGACGTGGCCGCGCGAGCCCGGCGTCGCGTCCACGAGCGCGTTCATCCCGGCGGCGAGCTCCTCGGGCGTGTCGGCCCAGACGAACTCGGGCGACTGCTCGGCGAACCGCGCCACCGGCCCGACGGCGCCCGGCAGCACGCGCTGCGCGAGCAGCCGGACGTCCTTGCCGGTGAGGTCGGGGTTCTGCTCGGAGCCCGACAGCGCGAACTCGGTCTCCATGATCGCCTTGTTGAGCACGAACCAGGAGTGGTCATCGCCGCGCTCGGTGACGTGCTGGAGCGCGCCGAGCGCGTCGAACCCCGGGAACAGCGGCGCGGGCAGCCGGTTGCCGTCGGCGTCGAGCCACAACGAGCTCGGGCCGGGCAGGATGCGGATGCCGTGGTCCGTCCACACGGGGGAGTGGTTCGCGATGCCCTCGGGGTAGTGCCACATGCGGTCCTCGTGGACGAGCGCGGCGCCCGCGTCGGCGGCGACGCCGATCATGAGCCCGTCGGTCGAGTCGGGGACGCCGGAGAGCATGCGGGCGGGCAGGTGGCCGGCGGACCGCGGCCAGCGCGAGCGCACGAGGTCGTGATTCGCGCCGATCCCGCCCGACGTCACGACGACGGCGCTCGCGGCGATCTCGACCTCGCCGACCACGTCGCGCGACGACGGGGCCCCGCGCTCCGCGTCGGACGGCGCCAGCACCTCCGCGCGCACGCCCGTCACCGCGCCGTCGGTCACCACGAGGGACGTGACCCGGTGCCGGAACCGCAGGTCGAGCAGGCCCGCGGCCCGGGCGTCGAGCGCGGCGCGGACGAACGGCTCGAGGATGCCCGGCCCGGTGCCCCACGTGACGTGGAACCGGGGGACGGAGTTGCCGTGGGCGCCCGCCGCGGACCCGTCGGCGCCCGAGCGCACCGGGTACCCGCCGCGCTCGGCCCACTGCACCAGGGGGAACCACCGCACGCCCTTGTCGTGCAGCCAGCCACGCATCTCGCCCGCGGCGAAGTCGACGAACCCGCGCGCCCACGCGTACCCGTGGCGGTCGGGGCCTTCTCCTCGGTCGGCGCCGGGCGCGAACTGCGCGGACCCGAGCCAGTCGTCGAACGCGAGCTCGGCCGAGTCCGTGACGCCCATGCGCCGCTGCTCGGGCGAGCCGACGAGGAACAGGCCGCCGAACGACCACCACGCCTGACCGCCGAGGCTCGCGGCCGGCTCCTGGTCGAGCAGGACGACACGACGCCCCGCCGCGGTGAGCTCGGTCGCCGCGACGAGCCCGGCGAGGCCGGCCCCCACGACGACGATCTCGGGATCCTGGATCGCGGGAGAGCTGACGGAGGAGTCGACCGCGCTGTCACTCATGCGGGAACACTAGAGCACCAGGTCGTGCGACGTCAGCCGCGGTCGTGCGGTCCGCGACCCCACACCCGCCACGCGACGGCGAGCCCGACGGAGAGCAGGACCAGACCGACGAGCACGATCGCTCCCTTCGCGAGGGCGTCGTGCACGAGGAGCTCGACGACGTCGTCGCCGTCCGCGCGCACCGCCGCGCTCCGCAGCGTGGCGCTCACGGGCGGTGTCGGTCGGTCGGACGCTCGTCCCGGGCCGCCGTACCGCGCGCGCCCAGGAGGTGGTCGACAGCGGCACGCGCGACGGCGCGCGCGACCGGTGCGGCCTGCTCGCGCGCGGCGTCGAGCCGACCCCGGCGCCGCAGGACGAGCGCGACGACGAACAGGACGAGAGCGGCCACGACGATCGCGGCGACGACCAGGCCGAAGCGGACCAGGAGCAGGGTGGACAGGGTCTCCACGACGACCTCCGAAAGTTAAGTAGCACACTTGTGATAAAAAAACGTATCACAGGCGTGATAGAACGACCCCATGCCGAGGATCGTGGACCCCGTCACGCGACGGGAGGAGATCGTCACCGCCGTCCTGCGGCTGACGGCGCGCGAGGGACTCGCGCGCGCGTCGTTGCGCAAGGTGGCCGACGAGGCGGGCCTGAACGTCGGCTCCGTGCGGCACTACTTCGCGTCGCACGAGGAGCTGGTTCTCTTCGCGATGGTGTCCATGGTCGACCGGGTCTCCGGACGCGTCCGCCGGCACGTGGCCGACGCGCAGGGGTGGACCGCGCGCCCGTCCGGCGAGCGCCGTCGCCTGGTCCAGGCCCTGGTCGAGGAGCTCCTCCCGCTCGACGACGCCCGGCGCGACGAGGTGTCGGTGTTCGTCGAGTTCACGGCCGCGGCGCGGACGGACCCGACGCTCCAGGAACAGGCCCGACGCGCTGCCGAGGGCACCCGGTGGGTCCTCGGGCAGGTGCTGGCGGGGCACGTCGCCGGCGGGGGGTTACGCCCGGGGCTCGACGTCGAGACCGAGACGGCCCGCCTGTGGGCACTGGTCGACGGCGTCGCGACCCAGGCGGTCCTCCAGCCGCACCTCGCCGGGCCCGCGACGTGCCGGGCCGTGCTCGACGCGCACCTGCGCAGCCTGGAGGCCGACGGCTACGACGACGCGCCCCGCGCCACGTAGACGCGCAGGCTCAGGGCCTCGAGCCCGACGACGTCGCCCGCGCGGGCGGTGCCGTCGCCGTTCGCGCGGTCCCGGTCGTCGGGGTGCTCCCAGTCGGAGTCCCACGCGAGGTCCCAGCGCTCGGGGTCGCCGCCCGACGCCGCGCGCACGCCCGGGAGCGTGACGTCCACGGGGTCGAGGGCACCGACCAGGACGACGAGCACATCGGCGTCGCCGGGCTCGGGCGCGGTCCGCAGCATCTGCAGGGTCCGGACTGCGGGGTCGTGCCACGCGGCGTGGTCCAGGAGCTCACCGTCGGCGCCGAACCAGACCAGGTCGGGCACGCCGACGCGGTCCGCCCCGCGCGGCGTCGCCGCGTCCGTCGCTGCGCCCATCGCGGTGTTCGTGGCGGTGTCCGTCACGGCGTGCGTCGGGCGGGGCCGACCGGTGAAGAAGGTGTCGGGCCGCAGCGCGGGGTGCGCGCGGCGCAGGGCGAGCAGGTGCCGCGCGGTCGCGAGCAGGTCCTCGCGCCACGGGGACAGGTCCCACGACACCCAGGACGTCGCGTCGTCCTGGGTGTAGGCGTTGTTGTTGCCCCGCTGGGTCCGACCCATCTCGTCGCCCGCGGTGAGCATCGGGACCCCGGCGGCCAGGACGAGCGTCGCGAGCAGGTTGCGGATCGACCGGCGGCGCAGGGGCGCGATCACCTCGCCGATCCCGATCCCGATCCCGCTCCCGAGTTCGTCGAGCCCGGCGCCGGGGCCGCCGTCCGTCCGTGCGTCGAGGGCCGCGACCGGGCCCTCGAGGCCGTGGTTCCAGGACCGGTTGTCGTCGGTCCCGTCGCGGTTGTCCTCGCCGTTCGCGAGGTTGTGCTTGTGGTCGTACGCGACGAGGTCCGCGAGCGTGAACCCGTCGTGCGCGGTCACGTAGCTCACCGAGGCGACGGGCCCGCGCAGCAGCGGCGGGTCGGAGCGGCCGAACAGGTCCGCGGAGCCCGCGAGCCGGGTCGCGAGGTCGCGCACGCCGTGGCCGGGCCGCCCGTGGGACGCCTCGCGCGCGTCGGCGAGCCAGAACTGGCGGGCCGCGTCGCGGAACCGGTCGTTCCACTCGGCGAGCGGGGGCGGGAACTGACCGGTGCGCCAGCCGCCCGGCCCCACGTCCCACGGCTCGGCGACGAGCTTGAGCCCGCACAGCACCGGGTCGGTCTGGAGCGCGACGAGGAACGGGTGGTCGGGGTCGAACCCGGCCGACCCGCGCCCGAGCGTGACCGCGAGGTCGAAGCGGAACCCGTCGACGCCCACGACGTCCGCCCAGTACCGCAGCGAGTCGAGCGCCGCGCGCACGACCGCCGGGCGCCGGAAGTCGAGGGAGTTGCCCGTCCCGGTGACGTCCGCGAGGCGCGCGGGCGCGCCGCCGTCGTGCAGGTAGTACCCGGCGTTGTCGAGGCCGCGCCACGACAGGTGGTAGCCGTCCGCGCCGCCCTCGCACGTGTGGTTGTGCACGACGTCGAGCAGCACCTCGATCCCCGCCTCGTGGAGCAGGTGGACCATGCCGCGCACCTCGTCGAGGACGGCGCCGGGACCGGCCTCCTGCGCGGCGCGCGTCGCGTACGCGGCGTGGGGCGCGAAGAACCCGAGCGTCGAGTACCCCCAGTAGTTGGTGCGGCCGCTCGCGAGCAGGTGCGGCTCGGGGACGTTCGCGTGCACGGGCAGGAGCTCGACCGTCGTCACGCCGAGGGTGCGCAGGTGCTCGACCGTCACGGGGTGCGCGACGCCCGCGTACGTGCCGCGCAGGTGCTCGGGCAGCGCCTCGAGCCGCTGCGTGAGGCCGCGCACGTGCGCCTCGTAGACGACGGTGTCGCGCCACGGGACGCGGGGCCGGGGCGCGAGCGCGCCCGCGGGCTCGGCCACGACCACCGCGTGCGGGACGAACGGCAGCGAGTCGCGCGCGTCCGCCGGGCCGTACGGGTCGTCGCCGGCCTGCCCGCGGATCGCAGGGTCGTCGACGAGCTCGCCCACGAGGCCTCGCGCGTACGGGTCGACGAGGAGCTTCGCGGGGTTGTGCCGGAGCCCGGCCGCGGGGTCCCAGGGGCCGTGGACGCGGAACCCGTAGCGCTGCCCGGGGCGGACGCCCGGGACGTGGGCGTGCCAGACGCCGTACGCCGGCCCGGCGAGCGGGACGCGGCGCTCGCGGTAGCGGGCGGGGTCGTGGGCGGGCCGCGCCGCGTCGACGACGTCGACGAGGCACAGCTCGACGGCGGTCGCGTGCGAGGCGAGGACGGCGACGTCGACGCCGTCGCCCGCGACGCGGACGCCGAGCGGCGGCACGAGGGCGTGCCGGTCGACGCGTCCCGGCGCGGCCGGGAGCGCGGGCTCGCCGGTGGCCGGGGGGACGGGGCTCGGGTCGGAGGGCTCGTGCACCCGTCCATTGTGGCGGGTGTCACCGGCTCCTCCCGCCGCCCGCCGGTAGGCTTCCCCGAGCGGGCCGGGAACCTCTCCGGCCGACCGCCCAGCGCACAGGGAGAGCAGCCGATGCGGATCGTCGTCGCCGTGAAGTACGTCCCGGACATCCACGCCGACCGGGGCTTCGAGGGCGGGCGCGTCGTGCGCCGGGCCGACGAGGGGACGCTCAACGAGCTCGACGAGAACGCGGTCGAGGCCGCGCTGCGCCTCAAGGAGGCGCTGCCGGAGGCGGAGCGCGAGACCAGCGAGGTGATCGTCCTCACGGTGGCAGGGCCCGACGCCGACGGCGCGGTGCGCCGCTCGTACCAGCTCGGCGCGGACCGCGGCGTGCGCGTGAGCGACGACGCCGTCGCGGGCTCCGACTACTTCGGTACCGCGCGCGTGCTCGCCGCCGCGGTGCGCCGCCTCGCGGACGAGGCACCGGTGGACGTCGTCGTCACCGGCATGGCCGCGCTCGACGGGCTCGGCTCGGTCGTCCCCGCGCTCCTGTCCGCGGAGCTCGGGCTGCCGCAGCTCACGCTCGCGGGGAAGCTCGAGGTCGACGGCGAGCCGGGCGCGCGCACCGCGCGCGTCACGCGCGAGCTCGACGGCGTCGAGGAGGTCCTCGAGGCGCCGCTCCCCGCCGTGGTCTCGGTGACCGACCACGCGAACGACCCGCGCATGCCCAACTTCAAGCTCATCATGGCGGCGCGCACGCGCCCGGTGGAGGCGTGGAGCCTCGCCGACCTCGGCGTCGACCCGGCGCTCGTCGGCGACGCGGGCGCGCGCTCGCGCGTGACCGACGCGTCGCCCCGCCCGCCGCGCCCCGACGCCGAGATCGTCGTCGACAAGGGCGAGGGCGGCCGCGCCCTGGCCGAGTTCCTCATCCGCAACGACCTGGTCTGAGAGGCGTCCGCACATGAGCACCCCCGGGACCCGTACCGTCCTCGTCCTCCTCGACTCCGCCGGCACCGAGCTGCGCTCGCCCGTGCTGGAGCTCATCACCGTCGGCCGCTCGCTGGGGCGCGTCGAGGCCGTCGCCCTCGAGGCGCCGAGCGTCGACGTGCTCGCTCAGCTCGGCGCATACGGCGTCGCGCTCGTGCGCCAGGCGGAGCCGTCGTCGGGCGGGGAGGTCGTGACCGGCGACGCGCTGCACCTGACGCCCGTCGTGGCGGAGGTCCTCGCCGCCGCGACGCGCGCGTCCGACGCGGACGCCGTCCTGCTCACCTCGTCCTTCCCGAACAAGGAGGCCGCCGCGCGCCTCGCGTTCCTCACCGAGGCGGGACTCGTCGTCGACGCGTCCGCGCTGTCCGACGGCGGCACGCACCTCGTCGCGGACAAGCGCGTCTTCGCGGGATCCTGGGACGTGCGCAGCGAGATCGTCACCGACCCCGCCGTGCTCACGCTGCGGGCGAACTCCGTCGTCCCGCAGCCCGCGGAGGTCGCCGTCGCGACCGAGGTCGGCGCGCTGCGCCTCGAGCTCTCGCCCGCCGCGACCGCGGCGCGCGTCGTGTCCCGCACGGTCGACGAGTCGGCCGGCGCGGGCCGCCCGGCGCTCGGCGAGGCGGCGATCGTCGTCGCCGGGGGTCGTGGCACCAACGGCGACTTCGGTCCCGTCACCGAGCTCGCCGACGCGCTGGGCGCGGCCGTGGGCGCGACACGCGACGCCGTCTACGAGGGCTGGCACGACCAATTCGTCGGGCAGACGGGCGTCACCGTCGCCCCGCGCCTGTACATCGGCGCGGGCATCTCCGGCGCCCCGCACCACCGCGGCGGCATGCAGGCGTCGCAGGTGATCGTCGCGGTGAACAACGACCCGGAGTGCCCGCTGTTCGAGATCTCGGACTTCGCGGTCGTCGGCGACCTCGCGGACGTGCTGCCCCAGGCGGCCGAGGTGCTGCGCGAGCACCGCGCCTCCCAGGGCTAGCGGTCCGCTGGGCGGGTCGGCACACTGCTCGCATGGAGATCACGCTGCGCGGGCTGGAGGACGGCGACCTCGACCAGGTCTTCGCGTGGGAGCGGGATCCCGAGGCCGTCGCGCTCGCGGCCTTCACGCGCGCGGACCCGTCCGACCGCGACGCCTTCGACCGCCACTACGACCGTATCCGTGCCGATCCGACGTGCAGCGTGCGTGCGGTCGAGCGGGACGGCGCGTTCGTCGGGACGATCGGCAGCTTCACCGTGGACGGGGAGCGAGAGGTCACCTACTGGGTCGACCCGTCGCTCTGGGGGCGGGGGATCGCGTCGGCCGCCCTCTCGGTCTACCTCCTGGTCGAGCGGGAGCGTCCGCTGTTCGCACGCGTCGCGGCTCACAACGCAGCCTCGTCGACGGTGCTCACCCGGGCGGGGTTCGTGGAGGTGGGCAGGGAGGTCTCGTTCGCGCCCGGCGTCGGTGCCGAGGTGGTCGAGCGGATCCTTCGCCTGGAGTCGTGACCCGGGCGAGGTCGCACAGCGGGCTCCGAGAGTTCACCCGGCGTCCTCCGGGCGGTGGCCGGCCGGCCACCCATCGTTCCTAGCGTCGGGCCGACTCCCCGGTGACGGGGAGGCCCCCCGACCCGTGGAGACGACCGATGACGATCACGCCTGCCCCCGAGCATCGCCCCCTGCTCTCCGTCGCGCCGCACGCGCGCGGCAAGCGCAGCCCCGTCACCTGCCGGCTGAAGTGCGCGGACGCGTGCTCGCACCCGGTCCCCAACGAGAGCGCCAACGAGACGTTCCGGGACGTCGTCGCCGGCGTGATGTCGCGCCGTGCGCTGCTCGGCGGGCTCGCGGTCGGCGCCGCCGCCGTCGTCCTCGGTGCCCAGACGGTCGGTGCGCCGTCGGCCGCCGCGCAGGGCGTGACGACGCACGGGGGCCACGGCGGAGGCCGCCCGCAGAAGGGCCTGGCCTTCGGCGCGATCTCGCCCCAGCCCGCGGCGCGCGACGCGTTCGTCGTCCCCGACGGCTACCGGTGGCGGCCCGTGATCCGCTGGGGTGACCCGATCCTGCGCGGCGCCCGGCCGTTCGACGTCGGACGCCAGACGCCCGAGGCCCAGGCCCAGCAGTTCGGCTACAACAACGACTACCTCGACATCCTGCCGTTCGAGCGCCAGCACGCCCTCGCGGGCGCCCAGGGCAGGGGCAAGGGCCCCGGCCGGGGCACGCGCGGCCTGCTGGTCGCGAACCACGAGTACACCAACCCGGCGATCATGTTCGACGCCTCGTACGACGCCCCGACGCGCCGCGCCATCGAGCGCGCCGCGCACGGCATGTCCGTCGTCGAGGTGCGCCGCCGCCGCACCGGGACCCCGTGGGACTACGTCGCGGACAGCCGGTACAACCGTCGCGTGCACCTCTCGACCGAGTTCCGCCTGACCGGCCCGGTCGCGGGCACGGACCTCGTCAGGACCGTCGCGGACCCGTCGGGGACGCGCGTGCTGGGCACGCTCAACAACTGCGCGGGCGGCACGACCCCGTGGGGCACCGTGCTGTCGGGCGAGGAGAACTACAACGGCTACTTCCGCACGTCGGGCACGGGCCACGACGCGCGCTACGGCCTGCGCGACGCCGCGACCGGGTACGGCTGGGAGCTCGACGACCCGCGCTTCGACGCCCGCAACCCCGGCTACGAGAACGAGCCCCACCGCTTCGGCTGGATCGTCGAGATCGACCCGTACGCGCCGGACGAGCCGCCGGTGAAGCACACCGCGCTCGGCCGCTTCAAGCACGAAGGCGCCAACGTGATCCTCTCGCGGCGCGGCAACGCGGTCGCGTACATGGGCGACGACGAGCGCTTCGACTACGTGTACAAGTTCGTCTCGTCGCGCACGATGCGCCCGGGGAACAGCGAGGCCGCGCGACGCCACAACAAGACGCTGCTCACCGAGGGCTCGCTGTACGTCGCGCGCTTCACGGGCGACTCGCCGGCGGCCGAGATCGACGGCACGGGCGCCGTTCCGTCCGACGGCGCGTTCGACGGCCGGGGCGAGTGGGTCCCGCTCGTCCTGGACGGGCGGAGCCAGGTCCCCGGCATGAGCATCGAGGAGGTGCTCGTCTACACGCGCGTCGCGGCCGACCAGGTCGGGGCCACGAAGATGGACCGCCCGGAGGACGTCGAGCCCAACCCGGTCACGGGCCGCGTCTACGTCGCGTGCACCAACAACACCTCGCGCGGGCCCGCGGCGGTCGAGGCCGCGACCGAGCCGAACCCGCGCAACACCAACCGCGACGGGCACGTCGTGGAGATCGTCGAGGACGGCGACGACGCCGCGTCACTGACGTTCCGCTGGAACCTGCTGCTCGTCGCGGGCGACCCCGCGACGAACACCTCCACCTACTTCTCGGGCTACCCGAAGGAGAAGGTCTCCCCGATCTCCTGCCCGGACAACCTCGCGTTCGACGCCGAGGGCAACCTGTGGATCTCCACCGACGGGCAGCCCAGCACGATCCAGAAGTGCGACGGCCTGTTCAAGGTCACGCTCGACGGCCGCGAGCGCGGTCGCGTCGAGCAGTTCCTCTCCGTGCCGCGGGGCGCCGAGACGTGCGGGCCGCTCGTCGACTCGGCGGACCGCATGGTCTACGTGGCGGTCCAGCACCCGGGCGAGGACGGGTCGTTCGACGCGCAGGCGTCGTACTTCCCCGACTACCTGACGCCGGGCACCCCGGTCCCGACGGGCGCCTTCGCCGGCCCGCGGCCGTCCGTCGTCCAGGTGTGGCGCGACTGACGCGTCCCCGCGACCGAGGGGCCCGGCGTCGCGACGGCGCCGGGCCCCTTCGTCGTCCGCTCAGAGACCCGCTCAGAGCCCGAGGTGCTCCAGCCAGGCGACGGCTGCGACGCCCTGGGCGCGCTGGAACGCGCGCAGGCGGGGGATCGTCGGGACGGCGGGCTTGCGCGAGGAGTGCAGGAAGTACCCCGCGATCCCGGCGACGACCGACCGGAGGTCGGCCGGGTGCACGTCGCGCCCGAGGGGGTGCGCGGCGAAGGTCGACGCGGCCCACGCGCCGCCGCGCGCACGGCGCCCCGGGTCCGCGCTCACCGTGACCGGCTCGCAGACGTCCACGACACCCTGCATGACGACGCTCGGCAGGAACATCGCCAGGTCGAGCCAGGCCGCGCCGCGCGACGCGTGCGGCCAGTCGACGACGTAGACCTTCTCCGGCGTGAGGAGGATGTTGTCGGCGCGCAGGTCGCCGTGCACGAACGACTCGCCCTCGCACGCCACGAGCGCCCCGCGCTCGGCCTCCGCGAGCGCGTCGAGGTGCGCGGCGGCCCACGGCGCGACGGCGGCCAGGCGCGGGTCGGGGTCGTCGCGCAGCGCGCGCCATCCGGTCGCCATGTCGGCGAAGTCGGGCCCGGTCGGCGGCAGGCGCATGGCACGGGCCCCCGGGACGGCCGCGACGCGGACGAGGGTGGTCAGGACCCGGTCGAGCTCGTCGGGGTCCCAGGGCGTGGCGGGCACGTGCCCGTCCACGACGTCGAAGGCGAGCGCGATCCAGTCGCCGTCGCCGTGACCCCACGCGAAGCGCGGGGCCGGGACCTCGCGCGGCAGCCGGGTCGCGACCTTCGCCTCGGCGCGGTGGAGGTCGGCCGCCACCGGCTCGTCCGCGGTCCGGGCCGCCTTGACGAAGAGGCGGGTGCCGTCGTCGAACGTGAGCACGGACGCGAGCCCGGGGCTGAACCCGGCCGTGACCGAGCGCTCCTGCACGACCCTGCCGCCGGCGACGGCCTCCAGCTCGTCGCGCAGCGTGAGCGGGAGGTCTCCCCAGAGCAGGCGGCCACCGCCCGAGGCGACCGGGACGTCTCCGGCGACCTCGACGGCGGGTGGTGCGGCGTCGTCGGGCATCGAGATGCCACTTCCCCTGTCGGTGGCTGGACGGTCTCGTCCTCGGCACGTTCCCGTCCCGCGGCGATGTGTGGCGCGCGACGGCGGTCCTGCGACCGGGACGAGCGCCCGGCGGCGGCCGGGCGCAGACCTCTGACAACCTAGCGCTTCTCGCCGTGATGTCCAGCGCCGCCCACTCCTCGGACCGGTGCGCGCCGCGGTGCTCCGTAGACTGGGTGATCGTGACCCACCCTCCCGGCCCCGTCCCCGCGCCGGCGGCCTACCTCGACCACGCCGCCACGACGCCGCTGTCCGCGGCGGCGCGCGAGGCCTTCGTCGACGAGCTGTCGCGCACCGGCAACCCGTCGTCGCTGCACGCCGCGGGGCGCGCCGCGCGCCGCACGGTCGAGGAGGCGCGCGAGTCGATCGCCGCGGCCCTCGGCGCGCGCCCGAGCGAGGTCGTGTTCACCGCGGGAGGCACCGAGGCCGACAACCTCGCGATCAAGGGCCTGTTCTGGGGCCGGCGCACGACCGACCCGCGCCGTCGGCGGATCGTCGTCTCCGCGGTCGAGCACCACGCGGTGCTCGACCCCGCGTTCTGGATGGCCGAGCACGCCGGCGCCGAGATCGTCCTGCTGCCCGTCGACGGCGAGGGCCGCGTGGACCTGGCCGCGCTGCGCGCCGAGGTCGCGGAGCACGCGGACGAGATCGCGCTGATCTCCGTCATGTGGGCCAACAACGAGGTCGGGACGCTGCAGCCCGTGCAGGAGGTCGTGCAGCTCGCGCGCCCGCACGGCATCCCCGTGCACTCCGACGCGGTCCAGGCGGTCGGCCAGGTCCCCGTCGACTTCGCCGCGAGCGGCCTCGACGCGACGACCGTGTCCGGGCACAAGCTCGGCGGCCCCGTCGGCGTCGGCGCGCTCGTCGCACGGCGCGACGCGCCCCTCACGCCGGTCCTGCACGGCGGGGGCCAGGAGCGCGGCGTGCGCTCCGGCACGCTCGACGCGCCCGCGATCCGCGCGTTCGGCGTCGCCGTCGCCGAGGCCGTCGCGCACCGCGAGGAGCGCGCCGCCCACCTCGCGGCCCTGCGCGACGAGCTCGTCGCGGGCGTGCGCGAGCGCGTGCCGGACGCCGTCCTCAGCGGGCCCGAGCCGGGGTCCGGCGGTCGCGACGCCGCCCGCCTGCCGGGCAACGCGCACTTCACGTTCCCCGGGGCCGAGGGCGACTCGCTCCTCTACCTGCTCGACTCCGCGGGCGTGCAGGCGTCGACCGGCTCGGCGTGCCAGGCCGGCGTGCCGCAGCCGTCGCACGTGCTCCTCGCGATGGGCGTGCCGGAGCAGGACGCGCGCGGCGCGCTGCGGTTCTCGCTCGGCGTCACGTCCACGCCCGACGACGTCGCGCGCCTCCTCGACGCCCTGCCCCCCGCGGTCGAGCGTGCGCGGGCCGCCGGGCTCGCGTCCGGCCCGACGCGCGCCGCTGCTCCGACCCGCACCGCGGTCCCGACCCGCGCGGGCGGTGCCGCGTGAGGGTCCTCGCCGCCATGTCGGGCGGCGTCGACTCGGCCGTCGCCGCAGCGCTCGCGGTCGAGGCGGGGCACGAGGTCGTGGGCGTCCACATGGCGCTGTCCCGCAACCGCGACCAGTTCCGCACCGGGTCGCGCGGGTGCTGCTCGATCGAGGACGCGGGGGACGCGCGGCGCGCGGCCGACGTGCTCGGCATCCCGTACTACGTGTGGGACCTCTCGGAGCGGTTCGAGGACACCGTCGTCGCCGACTTCCTCGCGGAGTACGAGGCGGGCCGCACCCCCAACCCGTGCGTCCGGTGCAACGAGCACATCAAGTTCGAGGCGCTGCTCGACAAGGCGACCGCGCTCGGCTTCGACGCCGTCGCGACGGGCCACTACGCGCGCGTCGTGACGCGCGAGGAGGCCGACGAGACCGCCCCGGGCGGAGCGCGCACGGTGCGCGAGCTCCACCGCTCCCCGAACACGGCGAAGGACCAGTCGTACGTCCTCGCGGTCATGGGGCCCGAGCGTCTCGCGCGTGCGATGTTCCCGCTCGGGGACTTCGCGTCGAAGGACGAGGTGCGCGCCGAGGCCGCGCGGCGCGGGCTGTCGGTGTCCGCGAAGCCCGACTCGTACGACATCTGCTTCGTCGCCGACGGCGACACGCAGGGCTTCCTCCGCGACCGCCTGGGCGCGCGCCCGGGCGAGATCGTCGACGCCGAGGGCACGGTGCTCGGCGAGCACGACGGCGCCTACGCGTACACCGTCGGTCAGCGCAAGGGCCTCGGCATCGACCGCCCGGCACCCGACGGCCGCCCGCGGTACGTGCTCGACGTGCAGCCCGCGAGCAACCGCGTGGTCGTGGGGCCGGCCGAGCTGCTGAGCGTCGACCGCATCGAGGCCGGCGCGGCGGTCTGGTTCGACGACGCGCGCCCGGCGCCGGGGGAGCAGGCCGACGTCGAGGTGCAGGTCCGCGCGCACGGCGCCCCCGTCGCGGCGCGGGTCCGGGCCGCCGGCGACGCGATGGAGGTCGAGCTCACGGGCACGCCGCTCCGGGGCGTCGCGGCCGGGCAGTCGCTCGTCGTCTACGACGGCGCGCGCGTGCTCGGCCAGGCCACGGTGGACCGCGCCTACCGCTCGACGGCACGGTCGGCGGACCGGTCGGCCGGTCAGCCGACGCCGACGGGCGCGGGGTGAGCGAGCGCACGCACGAGCGCCGACTCGTCGCGCACGCACCAGTGCTCGACCTCCTGGCCCTCGGCGAAGCGCAGCACGTGCATCTCGCGCACCTGGAAGCGCCGTCCCGTCGGGGCGAGGCCGCGGAAGAACCCGGTGTGCCGCGCGCTCAGCTCGACGTGCAGCGCGACGAGGTCGCCCTCCGCGACCGCGTGCAGGACCTCGACGCGCTGGTCCTCGAACGCCTCGTCGTACCAGTGCATCATCGCGAGGAGGGCGTCGGTGCCGCCCTCGCAGCCGGGCGACGTGTCGTGGTTGCGGAACCCGGGCCCGAGCAGCGTCGCGAGCGCGTCGCCGTGGTTGCCGGGGATCGCCCGCGTGTGCACGGCGACCGCCGTGGCCTTGTTCTCGTGCGTGCCCATGTCGGAGTCCTTCCGCACACCCTCGTGCTCGGCGGCCGCGCGGCCCCCGGACCCCGGCGGGGTCGCGGCACGGCTCGGTTTCCCAGTGTGCTCCTGAAGAGAGGTGGTCGGCACGTGGTTCGTGACGAGAGGCCGGGCGGCGCCCGGGGCGGGCGCTCGCGCGCGGGTGCGGCATGACCGCGGTGAGCGGGCTCGGCCCGTGGCCCGGCGGCGAGGGCGTGGACGTGCTGGAGGCGCAGCTCACGGTGCTCGGCGACCTCGCCGAGGTCCCGACGGGCGTGCGCGGGGTCCCGTTCCTCGTCCAGCTCCCGGGACGCGGCCCCGGCGCGGACGCGACCGGGCGCACCGCGGCGCTGCTGCCGGGTCTGCCCGTCGAGCTGGGGCCGCACGGCTGGAAGCTCGCGGACCACGGCGGGTCGGACCTGCGCCGGTCCGAGGCGTACCTGCGCGAGGACCTCGAGGCGCTCGCGATCGCGGGCGCGGGGTACACCGGTCCGCTCGCCGTGACCGTCACCGGGCCGTGGACGCTCGCCGCGGACGTCTACCTCGCGCGGGGCGACCGCGTGCTGTCCGACCGGGGCGCCGTGCGCGAGGTCGTCGAGGCGCTCGCGGCGGCCGTGGGCGACCACGTCGCGCAGGTGCGCCGGCAGGTCCCCGGGGCGGACGTCGTCGTGCAGGTCGACGAGCCGCTGCTCGCCCAGGTCGGGGCGGGCGTGCTCCCGTCGTTCTCGGGCTACTCGCGCCTGCGCGCGGTCCCGGGCCCGGACCTCGTGGAAGGGTTGCGGCCCGTGCTCGACGCCGCGCGCGCGGCGTCGGCGTCGACGGTCGTCCACGTGGGACCCGCCTGGGTGGGCGTGGCGCCCGTCGTGCTCGCGGGCGCCGATGCCGTCGGCATCGCGCTCGGCGCGTGGGACGAGAAGCTGTGGGAGACCGTCGCACGCGCGGTCGAGCGGGGCGTGGGCCTGTGGGCCGCGCTCCCGCCCGCGAAGGTGTCGCAGTGCGCCGGCCCTGCGCTGGGCGAGCTCGCCGACCTGGTGAGCGTGCCGTGGCGCCGGATCGGGCTCCCGCTGCCCGCGCTCGACGACGTCACGCTCCTGGGCGCCTCCCGAGGTGCCGGGGGAGGGCCCGGCCGCGGCGTCGCGGGCACCCCCGACGAGCACCGCGCGCTGCTCGCGAACCTGGGCCGTGTCGCCGACGTCCTCGCCGAGCGCGCCCACGCCTGAACGTCGCCAGGACACGCGCTCGACGCTTCCCGAGCGCGCTCCCGCATGCGTACGCTTGACCGGCGTCGCCCCCCTCGTCCCCTCACCGCGAAGGACCTCCATGCCCGTGCTGCGAGCCGTGCTGTTCGACCTCGACGGCGTCCTCACGCCGACCGCCGAGATCCACATGCGCGCCTGGGAACGCCTGTTCGCGCCCTACTGCGCGGCGCACGGGCTCGCCCCCTACACCGCCGCGGACTACTTCGCGTCGATCGACGGCAAGCCCCGGTACGACGGCGTCGCGACGTTCCTCGCGTCGCGCGGCGTCGAGCTGCCGCGCGGCGACGCGTCCGACGCCCCCGGCGAGGGCACCGTGACGGCGCTCGGCAACCGCAAGGACGAGATCGTGAACCGCATGTTCGCCGAGGAGGGCATCGCGCCCTACCCGGGCTCGGTGCGCTTCCTCGACGCCGTGACCGGGGCGGGCGCCGCCGTGGCCGTCGTGTCGTCGTCGCGCAACACGCCCGCGGTCCTCGCCGCGGCGGGGCTCACGGACCGGTTCGGCGTCGTCGTCGACGGCAACGTCGCCGCGCGCGAGCACATCGCCGGCAAGCCGGCCCCGGACACCTACCTGCGCGCGGCCGAGCTGCTCGGCGTCCCGGCCGCGGAGGCGATCGTCGTGGAGGACGCGCTCTCGGGCGTCCAGGCCGGCGCCGCCGGGGACTTCGGGCTCGTGCTCGGCGTCGACCGCGGCGTGGGCGCCGACGCGCTGCGCGCGCACGGGGCCGACGTCGTCGTCGCCGACCTGGGCGAGCTGGACGCGACGGTCCTCGACCGCCCGCGCGCCGCCGCGACCGCACCGGCCGACTCCGCGCCGGCCGGCGAGGAGGCGGGCGCGTGATCCGCAAGACCGCCGACGAGCAGAGCACCGTCGACCGCCTGCGCTTCCCCGCCGAGCCGTGGCGGCTCGTCGAGTCGCAGTTCTCGGCCGAGGACCTCGGCGTGACCGAGACCCTCTTCGCCGTCGCGAACGGCTACCTCGGCATGCGCGGCAACGTCGAGGAGGGGCGGGAGTCCCACTCGCACGGCACGTTCGTCAACGGCTTCCACGAGACCTGGTCGATCCGGCACGCCGAGGAGGCGTACGGGTTCGCGCGCGTCGGGCAGACCATCGTCAACGTCCCCGACGCGAAGGTCATCCGGCTGTACGTCGACGACGAGCCGCTCCTGCTCCCCGTCGCGGACCTCGTCGACTACGAGCGGTCGCTCGACCTGCGCGACGGCGTCCTGCGCCGCGAGCTGCTGTGGCGCACGCCGTCGGGCAAGCGCGTGCAGGTTCGCTCCGAGCGCATGGTGTCGTTCGTCGAGCGGCACCTGGCGGTCATGACGTTCGAGGTGACGCTGCTCGACGCCGCGGCGCCCGTCGCGATCTCGTCGCAGGTCCTCAACCGCCAGGACGGGCAGGACGAGTACCACGTGCGCTCCGCGTCGCTCGGCGAGGGGTTCGACCCGCGCAAGACCGACCAGTTCTCCGGGCGCGTCCTGCAGCCGCAGTCCCAGTGGGGCGACGACGAGCGGCTCGTGCTCTCCTACCGCGCCACGAACTCGGGCATGACGCTCGCCGTCGCGGCGGACGACCTGCTCGAGACCGAGAACGCGTGGGACGTGCGCACCCAGGTCGACGAGGACCTCGCCAAGCACGTGTTCCGCATCCACGCCGAGCCCGGCCGGCCCATCCGGCTCACCAAGCTCGTCGCGTACCACACGTCGCGCGGCGTGCCGTCGCGCGAGCTCGTCGACCGCTGCCGCCGCACGCTCGACCGCGCGCGGGAGACCGGCGTCGAGGGCCAGGTCGCGCTCCAGCGCGAGTGGCTCGACGACTTCTGGGCCCGTTCCGACGTCGAGGTCCCGGGCCAGCCCGGCATCCAGCAGGCGGTGCGCTGGAACCTCTTCCAGCTCGCCCAGGCCACGGCGCGCGCCGAGGGCAACGGCGTCCCCGCCAAGGGCCTCACCGGCTCCGGGTACAGCGGGCACTACTTCTGGGACACGGAGATCTACGTCCTGCCGTTCCTCACGTACACGAGCCCCCGGTACGCGCGCAACGCGCTGCGGTTCCGCTACCAGATGCTCGACGCCGCGCGCCGTCGCGCGGGCGAGCTGTCGCAGAAGGGCGCGCTCTTCCCCTGGCGCACCATCAACGGCGAGGAGGCGTCCGCCTACTACGCCGCCGGCACCGCGCAGTACCACATCGACGCCGACGTCAGCTACGCGCTCGTGCAGTACGTGCGCGCCACGGGCGACGTGGACTTCCTGCGCCGCGAGGGCGTCGACATCCTCGTCGAGACCGCCCGCATGTGGGAGGACCTGGGCTTCTGGCGCGCCAACGGCGACGACAACTTCCACATCCACGGCGTCACCGGCCCGGACGAGTACACGACCGTCGTCAACGACAACCTCTTCACCAACGTCATGGCGCGGTTCAACCTGCGCGCGGCGGCGTTCGTCGTCGAGCGCATGAAGGCCGAGCACCCCGAGGACTACGCGCTCCTCGTGGACCGGCTCGGGCTCGGCGCCTACGAGGCCGCGGAGTGGGTCCGCGCGGCCGACCACATGTCGATCCCGTACGCCGAGAGCATCGGGATCCACCCGCAGGACTCGCACTTCCTCGAGCGCGAGATCTGGGACCTCGCGCACACACCCGCGAACAAGCGGCCCCTCCTGCTGCACTACCACCCGCTCGTCATCTACCGCTACCAGGTGCTCAAGCAGGCCGACGTCGTGCTCGCCCTGTTCCTCCAGGGCCAGCACTTCACGGCGGAGGAGAAGCTCGCCGACTTCGAGTACTACGACCCGTTGACCACCGGCGACTCGACGCTGTCCGGCGTCGTGCAGTCGATCGTCGCGGCCGAGGTGGGCTACCACGAGCTCGCGCTCGAGTACTTCGTGTCGTCGCTGTTCGTCGACCTCGCGAACCTCCACGCCAACGCGGCCGACGGCGTGCACGTCGCCTCCGCCGGCGGCACGTGGTCCGCGCTCGCGTGCGGGTTCGGCGGCATGCGCGACTCCGACGGCGACCTGACCTTCGACCCGCGGCTGCCGCAGGAGTGGGAGTCCCTGACGTTCCGCGTCCAGTGGCACGGCTCGCGCCTGCGCGTCACCGTGCTCCCCGACGCGATCGAGCTCGACGCCGAGACCGGCGACGGCGCGCAGGTCACCGTGCGCGGCGAGCGCGTCAAGGTCGTGCCGGGCGAGGTCACGCGCGTCGCGCTCGACGGTCAGGGCCCCGTGAAGCCCGGCCGTCCGAGCCTGCGCGCGCTCTCCGGCAACCGCCGCGACGACGGCACCCTCATCACCGCCACCGTCCCGCACTCCTGACCCCGCGCTCTCCGTCGGCGGCCCCCGACCCGCCGACGGAGGCCCTGGTCTTGCTCGACACCGGTGGGGTCGCCTGGGGTGTCGGGGCGGGTGCGTGGCGAGGCATCAGCCGCCGAGGCGGGCGGCGAGCCCGTCCAGGACGATGCTCAGGTGCCGGTCGAACCGCTGGTCGCCGTCGTCGCGCAGGCGGCCGGCTTCCTTGACCAACGGCGCGGCCGGGCCGAGCCACGTGTCGCGTTCGGCCGTCCCGTAGCGGGTGGGGTCGTCCTCGCCGGACTGGCTCCGTTCCTGCTCCTCGATGACGAAGCCGACGACGAACGCCACCACGAGGTCGACGGCGTCGTCGGCCTCGACGAGGGTCAGGCCCTGCGCCGTCCAGCGCGCGAACCACGGCTCCTTCATGCGGACCACCTCGGGGTCCGTCAGGCGTGTGCCGCTGAAGATGCGCGCGCCCTCGCGGTGCTGCAGGAACTCCGTGCGCAGGATCCGGGCGTAGGTCCTCAGGTCGTCGGTCCAGCGGTCGGCGACCGGAGCCTGGGACGCCGCCGTGCTGACGCGACGCAGCACGGCGGTGGCCATCTCGTCGAGCAGCTCCTGCTTGTTGCGCACGTGCCAGTACAGGGCGGGCGGGCGGACGTCGAGCCGGGCGGCGAGCGCACGGACGGTGAGGCCCTCCCTGCCCTTCTCGTCGAGCAGCTCGAGCGCCGTGGCCACGATCCGTTCCCTGGTGACGCCCTTTGCCATGGTTGACACCTTAACAACGTTCAGGCAGTGTGGTGCGCACTAGTTGAACTTAGTTAAGGAGATGTCATGCGTGCTGCCGTCGTCAACGTCCCGGGGCAGGAGCCGGTCTGCGCCGAGTTCCCCGAGCCGGAGGCCAGGCCCGGGCAGGAGCCGCTGCACCTGGTCGGGGCAGGTCTGCACCACGTGGTCCGGGCTCGGGCGTCCGGACACCACTACAGCAGCACCCAGGCCTACCCGTCGGTGCTCGGGGTGGACGCCGTGGCGCGAGCCGCGGACGGGCGCCTGGTCTACACCGGCTTCCCGCGCGCGCCGTGGGGCACGATGGCCGAGCGGATGGTCACCCCGTTCGAGCTGGACCTTCCCGCCGGCGCCGACCCTCTCGCCGTCGCGGCCGGCATGAATCCCGGAATGTCCGGGTGGGTGGTCCTGGCCGGCCACCGCAAGGAAGCGGGTTCCCTGGGCTCCGTGCTCGTGCTCGGTGCGACGGGCATGTCTGGCACCCTCGCGGTGCAGGGCGCGCTCGCGCTCGGCGCCGACCGGGTCGTCGCCGCCGGCCGTGACCCCGAGTCGCTGGAGCGGCTGCGCGCACTGGGTGCCGTGCCCGTCTCGCTCGCCCACGACGGGCCGGACGCCCTCGTGGACGCCCTGGCCGAGGCGACCGAGGACGCGCCCCCGACGCTCGTGCTCGACTTCCTGTGGGGCCCGGTGGCCGAGGCCGCCTTCGCCGCGCTGGGCCGGGGCGGCGTGGGCGACGACGACACCGAGACCGCCTACGTGCAGATCGGCTCGCTCGCGGGGCCGCAGGCCTCCCTGCCGGCCGCGTTGCTGCGCAGCCGCCGTCTCCGGGTCACGGGGAGCGGCATCGGCTCGGTGTCCAGGGCGGAGCTGCTCGCCGAGGCGCCCGCGGTCCTGGCCCTGCTCGCGGACGGGACGTTCTCCGCGCCGTACACCCCGTACCCGTTCAGCAGGGTCGGCGAGGCCTGGGCGCACCAGGGGCGCACGCGTGCCGTCGTCGTCCCGGACTGACCGCCGCCCGCCCCACGAGCGCGGAACGAGGACTCGGAGGAGCACCATGCAGACTCAGGAGAGCGCCGCCCAGCAGCGGCGCGCTCGCAGGCGCGCACTCGTCGTCGGGCTCGGGATCGCCGGCCTCTCGGCGGCCATCGGCCTCCGGGACGCCGGATGGGACCCGGTGATCGTCGAGCGTTCCCCCGAACGTCGGCGGGGAGGCTACTTCGTCGGTCTGATGCCCGACGGTCGGCAGGCGGCCGTCGACCTGGGCGTCGCCGCCGACCTGCACGTGCGCAACCCCGTGGACGGTGCCGAGGCGTGGGAGCTGGACCGGCGCGGGAACCGGGGGCCCGGGATGGGCTTCCTCGACCAGCCCGGCCGGCCCGCAGCGGTCGTCCGCGGTGACATCGAGGCCGCGCTCTGGCGTGGGGTCACGGACGGCACGGGCGACCGGCGGGTGGAGGTGCGGCTGGCCACGAGGCCGCTCGAGATCGTCGACGACCCGGGTGGGGTCCAGGTGCGGTTGGAGGACGCCGACGCCGGCCGGGAGTACCGCGAGAGGTTCGACCTCGTCGTCGGGGCCGACGGCCTGCGCTCCGGGGTGCGGCGCCTGGTGTTCGGTCCGCACGAGCGCTGGATGACCACGTGGGGCGCCATGGTCTGCGCGTTCCAGCTGGCCGAGCAGGTGCCCTCCTTCGGTGCGCAGGACAGCATCGTCAGTGCGCGTGTCGGCCGTGCGGCCTGGGTGTTCGGGTTCGCCGACCGAGCCCCCACCGCGCTGCTGACATACCGCACTGCGGACGTCGCAGGGCAGTTCGCCGGAGATCCGGTCGAGCGGCTGCGCGCGGTCTTCGCCGGGATGGACGACCTCGTCGTGAGCCACGTCCTGGACGGGCTGGCCCAGGCGCCCGAGCACCTGTTCGACTCCGTGCACCAGGTCAGGATGCCCCGGTGGAGCAGCAGCAGGGTCGTGCTCGTCGGGGACGCCGCGTGGTGCCTGAACCTGTACTCGGGCATGGGGGCCACCGCCGCCCTGCGTGGCGGCGCGGCCCTGGGCCAGGCGCTGCGGGACGAGCCCGAGGACCTCCCGGTCGCACTCGCGGCCTGGGAGGCGGGGCTGCGCCCGTCCGTCGAGCGCCACCAGCGCGTCGCCCGGCTCAAGCAGCAGATGTTCGTCCCGTCCAGCCGGCCGGTCGAGGCCGTCCGCTCGTGCCTCGTGCGGCTCGGTGGTGCGGCGCGCGGGCGGGGCCTCGGACCCCGGCCCGCGCGCTCCTCCTGAGCCGGTCCTCGGCCGGGGCGCGAGCCTCAGCCGAGGCGCTCTGCGAGGAAGCGGTAGTGCACGGCGGCCATGTGGGCGGCCTGGGCGTTGTTCGCGGCGCCGCCGTGGCCGCCCTCGATGTTCTCGTAGTACGTGACGTCCTTGCCCTCACCGAGCATCTTCGCGGCGAGCTTGCGCGCGTGGCCCGGGTGGACGCGGTCGTCCTTGGTCGACGTCGTGAAGAGCACGGGCGGGTACTCGCGCTCGGCGTCGAACAGGTGGTACGGCGAGAACGTGCGGATGAACGCCCACTGCTCGGGGTCGTCCGGGTCGCCGTACTCCGCGGCCCACGACGCCCCGGCGAGGAGCTTCGTGTAGCGGCGCATGTCGAGCAGCGGGACGCCGACGATCACGGCGCCGAACAGCTCGGGGTACTGCGTGAGCATGTTGCCGGCGAGCAGGCCGCCGTTGGAGCGGCCCTCCATGCCGAGGTGCTCGTGCGTCGTGATCCCGCGGGCCACGAGGTCGCGCGCGGCGGCGGCGAAGTCCTCGTAGGCGCGGTGGCGGTTCGCCTTGAGCGCGGCCTGGTGCCAGGCGGGCCCGTACTCGCCGCCGCCGCGGATGTTCGCGACGACGTAGACGCCGCCCCGCGCGAGCCAGGCGCGGCCGAGCGCGCCGGAGTACGCGGGCGTGAGCGAGATCTCGAAGCCGCCGTACCCGTACAGCAGCGTCGGCGCGGTTCCCGTGCCGCCGTCGCCCGCGCCCGCGACGAGGTCCGCGCGTCCGACGACGAAGTACGGCACGCGCGTGCCGTCGTCGGACGTGGCGAAGTGCTGGGCGACGGTCATGCCGTCGGCGTCGAAGAACGCGGGGTTGGACTTGACGACCTCCGGTGCACCCGCGTCGCCCGGCCGCTCGCCGAGCGACAGGAGCGAGAGCGTCGTGGGCGTGAGGTAGTCGGTCGTGACGAGCCACAGGTCGTCGGTGTCGACGGGGTCGACGGCCCCGACGGCGACCGTGCCGAGCTCCGGCAGGCCGGGGATCTCGGAGCGCACCCACGGCGCGTCGGCGGTCTCCTGCCCGACGGCGGTCCCGGCACCCTCGGGAGCGGCGGCGTCCGGCGGCGTGAGCACGTGCAGGCGGTTCTTCACGTCGTCGAGCACGTTGACCACCAGGTGGTGGCGCGTCCACGTCGCGCCGGCGAGCGACGTCGTCGCCGTGGGCTCGAACAGCACGGTGAAGCCGCGGTCGCCCGCGAGGAAGTCGTCGAACCGGGCGACGAGCAGCGAGCCCGCGCGGTACGTCGCGCCGCCGACCGTCCAGTCGTCGCGCAGCTCGACGAGCATCCACTCGCGCCGCACGCCGACCTCGGCGGAGTCGGGCACGTCGATCTTCGTCAGGCGCTGCTCGGGCGTGCCGGTGCGCTCGGCGAGGTAGAGCTCGTCGGCGTAGAACGCCTTGGAGCGGTGCACGAAGTCGCGCTCGAACCCGGGCGTGTGCGACCGCCAGGCGGAGATGTACATGTCCTCGTCGGTGCCCTCGTAGACGGTCACCGCGTCCTCGAGCGGGGTGCCGCGCGTCCAGCGCTTGACCACGCGCGGGTACCCGGACGGCGTGAGCGTGCCCTCGCCGAAGTCGGTGAACACGTAGACGGTGTCGGCGTCGACCCAGCCGAGCGAGCCCTTGGCCTCGGCGCGGAAGAACCCGCCGTCGCCGGGGGCGACGAACCGCTTCTCGACGAGGTCGAACTCGCGCGTGACGTCGGCGTCGGAGCCGCCGGGGGAGAGCTCGACGAGCGCGTGGCGCCAGGGCTCGCCCGCGGCGAGCTGCCCCGGCGTCGGGCGCAGGACGCTCGCGCCGTGCCAGACCCACGACTCGCCCTCCGCCGCGGCGAGCGCGTCGAGGTCGAGCACGGTCTCCCACTCCGGGTCGTCCGAGCGGTAGGACTCGAGCGTCGTGCGGCGCCAGAGGCCGCGCTCGTGCTGCGCGTCGCGCCAGAAGTTGTAGTAGCGGTCGCCGATCTTGGAGACCTCGGGGATCTTGGCGTCGGAGTCGAGCACCTCGCGGATCGCGCGCTCGGTCGCGGTGAACTCCTCGGCGACCTCGAGCGTGTCGGCGACCTCGGCGTTGCGTGCGCGGACCCACGTCAGGGCCTCGTCCCCCTCGACGTCCTCGAGCCAGAGGTACGGGTCGTGGGGCGCGCCGTCGGCGGGGAGCACGGTCTCGGCGGTGTTCTGGGGCGCGGGCGCAGGGCTCGTCGTCTGCTCGGCGGTCATGGTCCCCCACCCTACGGCGGCGGGCGCGGTGGTGCGGAGGTCACGAGCGGGCCGGGACCTTGGGCCTCGAACACGTTCTGGACCTTGCTCGGCTGCGCGGCTTGTGAAAACATTCACAAGTAGAGAGACCGCTGAAGGAGCCGGGGCAATCCGGCCCCGGCAGCACCCGCGGCCCGACGCCCGGCCCGACCGGGCACCGGAGGGGACGCATGAGCGCGAAGAGCGCCGGCACGAAGGTCGAGACCCGCACCGAGGACACGCGCACCACGCACGAGATCGACGTCCTCGTCGAGCGCGCCCGCAAGGCGCTCGACCAGTACATGAGCCTCACGCAGGAGGACGTCGACCGGATCGTCCTCAAGGCGTCGGTCGCGGGCCTGCACCAGCACGGTCACCTCGCGCAGCTGGCCGTCGCCGAGACCGGGCGCGGCGTGTTCGAGGACAAGGCGACGAAGAACATCTTCGCGTGCGAGCACGTGCCCAACTCGATGGCGAACCTCAAGACGGTCGGCATCATCGGCCGCGACGAGCTGACGGGCGTCGTCGAGATCGCCGAGCCGGTCGGCGTGGTGTGCGCCGTGACGCCGGTGACCAACCCGACGTCGACCACGATCTTCAAGTCGCTCATCGCGCTCAAGACGCGCAACCCCGTCGTGTTCGCCTTCCACCCGAGCGCGCAGCGCTCGTCGGTCGAGGCGGCCCGGATCGTGCGCGACGCCGCGGTGGCCGCCGGCGCGCCCGACGACTGCATCCAGTGGGTCGAGCACCCCTCGATCGAGGCGACCAACACGCTCATGCACCACCCGGGCGTCGCGCTCATCCTCGCGACGGGCGGCAACGGCATGGTCCGCGCGGCCTACTCGGCCGGCAAGCCGGCGCTCGGCGTCGGCGCGGGCAACGTCCCCGCCTACGTCGAGAAGAGCGCCGACCTCGGCCGCGCGATCAACGACGTGGTCATGTCGAAGGCGTTCGACAACGGCATGGTCTGCGCGTCGGAGCAGGCGCTCATCCTCGACGACGTGATCTACGACGACGCGATGCGCGAGCTGGCCCGCCTGCACGCCTACCGCGCGACGCCCGCCGAGAAGGCGATGCTCGAGCGCCTCATCTTCGGCGTCGAGGCGAGCGGCACGAACTGCGCCGGCGCGAAGCTGAACCCGAAGGTCGTGGGCAAGTCGCCGGTGTGGATCGCGCGCGAGGCCGGGTTCGAGGTCCCCGACGACACGTCGATCATCCTCGCGGAGATCGACGACGTGGGCCCGCAGGAGCCGCTGAGCCGCGAGAAGCTCACCCCGGTCCTCGCGGTGCTGCGTGCGCGCGACACCGAGCACGGCGTCCGCCTCGCGGAGCGCATGGTCGAGCTCGACGGCCTCGGCCACTCGGCGGCGATCCACACGGCGGACCAGGAGCTCGTCGAGCGCTACGGCGCGCGGGTCAAGGCCGTGCGCGTGCTGTGGAACAGCCCGACGTCGCTCGGCGGCATCGGCGACATCTACAACGCGCTGCTCCCGTCGCTCACGCTCGGGTGCGGCAGCTACGGCGCGAACTCGGTGTCGAACAACGTGTCGGCGGTCAACCTCATCAACGTCAAGCGGATCGGGCGGCGCAACAACAACATGCAGTGGTTCAAGGTGCCTGCCAAGACGTACTTCGAGCCGAACTCGATCCAGTACCTCGCGCAGATGCGCGACGTGCACCGCGTCACGATCGTCACCGACAAGGTCATGAGCCGCATCGGCGTCGTCGACCGCGTGCTCGACGTCCTCGCCCGCCGCGAGGAGAAGGTCGCGATCCAGATCATCGACGCGGTCGAGCCCGAGCCGAGCGTCGGCACCGTGAACCGCGGTGCCGAGTCGATGCGCGACTTCGAGCCCGACACGATCATCGCGATCGGTGGCGGGTCGCCGATGGACGCCGCCAAGGTCATGTGGCTGCGGTACGAGCACCCGGAGATCGAGTTCTCCGACATGCGGGAGAAGTTCTTCGACGTGCGCAAGCGCGCCTACAAGTTCCCGGAGCTCGGGGGCAGGGCGAAGCTCGTGTGCATCCCGACGTCGTCGGGCACCGGCGCGGAGGTGACGCCGTTCGCGGTCATCACCGACCCGGAGACGGGCTTCAAGTACCCGCTCGCGGACTACGCGCTCACCCCGACCGTCGCCATCGTCGACCCCGTGCTCACGGACACCATGCCCGCGAAGCTCGCGGCCGACTCGGGCTTCGACGCCCTCACGCACGCGACCGAGGCGTTCGTCTCCGTCTACGCGAACGACTTCACCGACGGGCTGTGCCTGCAGGCGATCAAGATGGTCTTCGAGCACATCGAGGACTCGGTCACGCAGGGCGCGGCGGCCCCGAAGGCCCGCGAGAAGATGCACAACGCGGCGACCATCGCGGGCATGGCGTTCGGCTCGGCGATGCTCGGCATCGTGCACGCCATGGCGCACACCGTGGGCTCGACCTTCCACCTCGTGCACGGGCGCACCAACGCGGTGCTCCTGCCGCACGTGATCCGCTACAACGGCCAGGTGCCCACGAAGCTCACGAGCTGGCCCAAGTACGAGCGCTACGTGGCCCCGGAGCGGTTCCAGGAGATCGCGAAGCACCTCGGGCTGCCGGCCTCCACCCCGGAGGAGGGCGTCGAGTCGTACGCGAGGGCGGTCGAGGAGCTGCGCGCCAAGGTCGGCATCGAGCCGACGTTCGCGGCGCAGGGCGTCGACGAGACGGCGTTCCTGAGCCGCCTCGACGACCTCGCGCTGCGGTCGTTCGAGGACCAGTGCGCCCCCGCGAACCCGCGGATGCCGGTCCTGGAGGACATGCGCGACATCCTCGTCGCGGCCTACCGCGGCAGCAGCCGCGAGGTCGTGCGCGCGGAGCGTCTCGCGGCCCACGAGGCCGCGAGCGCCGAGGACGGGCAGACGGCGACCCCGCCTGCCGAGACCGTGGTGGCCGGCTGACCCTTCCCGGCCCCACGAAACCCGGAGCCCGACGGCGCGAGTCCCCTCCCGCCGTCGGGCTCCGTCGTGCGTGCCTGTGGAAAACCCTCGAGGGGCGTCAGGACCTCGGTAGGTTCTCCGCTCGCGGGACGTCGGTCCCGCGGCTCGCGACGACGCGGGTCGTGACGACGGCAGGGGGCCTCATGGTGCACGGACCTGGACGACGCGTGGTGAGGGCCTTCGCCACGGTGCTGGCGGGAGCGCTCGTGGTGACGCTCGCGGCGTGCACCCCGGACGCGGAGCCGGAGCGGCGCGCGCCGGTGGTGTTCACCGAGATCGACGTGCCACCCGAGCTCGCCCCGCAGGAGGCCGTAGTCGACCACGTCGGGATCGTGCCCGCCGCGCCCGGGCTGCCGTGGATCGTGAGCGGTGTGCGGACGGAGCCGGACGGTCTGCCGGAGGCCGTGGTCTGGACCCTCGGTGAGAGCGGCGCGGTCGCGGGGGAGCCGGCGGTCCTCGACCTTCCGGGCGTGGTGCGCGACCTGGCGGCCGCGGGCGGTCCGGCCCGCACCGTCCTCGCGGGGAGCACGTGGGAGGACGGACGGACGAAAGGCTTCCTGCTGACCTCGGCGGACCGTGCGGCCTGGGTGCCGGTCCGGCTTCCTCCGGAGATCGAGGGCGTCCCGGTGACGCACGTCGCCGAGACGGCCGGCTCGGTCGTCGCTCTCGGCGTCGATCCCGACGCGAGGGTCGTGCGCGGCGTGCTCGTGCCGCCGTCGGGCGACCCGGTGCCGCTGGTGCTGCCGGAGGGCGAGGGGCGGCCGACGATCCAGGGGGTGGCCGGACGCGAGGCGTTGTGGGTCGTCGCGGTGTCCTGGGACGACGAGGTGGAGGACGACGTCGTCGTCACCTATCGATCCGCGGACTCGGGGACCACCTGGACGACGTCCGAGCTGCCCGGTGACGCGCCGCGCGTCGCGGGTGCGGCGGCGACCGCGACAGGGTTCGTCCTGACGGGCTCGGTCCGGGAGGCCGGGCTCGGCGGTCCCGTGACCGACGCGGCCGCGTGGTTCTGGGAACCGGGCGGCGGCGACGCCTGAGAGTACCTGGACTTCCGCCGCGACGACGCCGGCACGGACGACCAGTCGACCGGGCTGTCGGCGCCCGCCGTGGGCGGCGACGATCTCGCGGCCGTCTACTGGGGCGACGAGCTCAGCGCGAGCAGCCTGGTGGTCGAGGACGAGTCGGGAGACATCCTCTCCCAGGGCATGTCCGACGACAACGGAGGGATCGGGTTCGGCGGTCCGTCCGCCTGGGACCCGGACGAGCGTGCGGTGCGGGCCGTCCTCGCCGGGGACGGCGGCGCGTACGTGACCGAGCTCCGCGACGGGCGGTGGCGTCGGCTCGCGACCCTCGCGACGCCTCGGCGCTGGTTCCGGCCGACGGAGGTCGACGCGGGCGACGGGGCTGTCGTCGTGCGGCGCGCGGAGGTCTCGACCGCGGGGGACGGCTGGCGGAGGCGGGTCTCGTCAGCGGTGTACACCGCAGGTGGTCGCGGCCTCGCCGAGAGGTCGGCGGACGCCCCCTGGACCGGGGAGGACCTCGCACTGGTCCGGGCTGCGGCCTCCGACGGGAGGGAGGTGACGATCACGTTCGGTTGGGAGGAGGGCGAGAACGGCGTCACGGTGCGGTCGTGGTTCCGTCCCGTGGGCGGTGAGTGGGCGGAGGGCTCCGGCTGGCCGTCCTCCGGGCACGCGGAGATCCACGACGTCCGCGCGGTCGACGGGGGCTGGGTCGCCGTCGGGGTGCGGGCGGACAGTCCCGAGGGCGCGAGCGTGCGGCACGCCGCGGCCTGGCGGTCCGAGGACGGCCTCGTCTGGACCCTCGACGAGGGGCTCGAAGGGGGTGACGGTCGGTCCTCCGCGCGGCACGTGTGTCTCCTCGCCGACGGTCGTCCCTGGGTGCTGGGCACGGTCGTCGACGGCGACCGGGAGGTCGACGCGTCCTGGGTCGGCGCGGGCACCGGCTGGGAGCGCGCGGTGATCGACGCGGAGGAGTCGTTCGAGGTCGACGGGTGCGTCCAGGGAGACGGCGACGCTCGCCCCTTGCTCCAGGTGCAGGTCGACGGGCGCACCGAGCTGCGCGGGACCACGGACGGCACGACCTTCGAGCTCGTCAGCGCGACGGGTCGAGGCGAGACGTTCGGTCGCGTCGTCCGCGTCGACGGGAGGTACGCCGCCGTGGGCACGGTCGTCGCGACGGGCGTGGAACGGTCGGTCCTGTGGCTGTCCGCCGACGCGGAGGAATGGCAGCATCTCGTGCTCCCGACGCCTGAACCGGGAGGCCAGGGGACCGTCCACCCGGACGGGTCGGACGCCGTCGTGACGCTTGCCGGAGCGGGCGGCGTACGGGCCTGGCGCGTGAGCGACGTCGCTCAGCTCGTCGACGCCGGATGATCGTCGCGTCCCGGACGGACGATGCCTGCCTCGTAGGCGAGGATCACGAGCTGCACGCGGTTGGTCAGGCCGACCTTCGTGAGCAGCGAGCGCACGTGGCTCTTGACGGTCGCCTCGGTGAGGTGCAGCTCGGCGCCGATCTCGCGGTTCGACAGCCCGCGCGCGACGGCGAGCAGCACCTCGCGCTCGCGGGGCGTCGCCGCGTCCAGCCCGGTCCCGGGCGCGTCGGTCTCGGCGGCGTCCGGCCCGAGCGGCGCGTGCCGCGCGAGCTCGACGTAGGTCGAGATGATGCGTCCGGTGACGGCCGGGTCGAGCAGCGAGTCGCCCGCGCGGACGCGGTGCACGGCGTCGACGAGGGTCTGTGGGTCGGCGTCCTTGAGCAGGAACCCGGCCGCCCCGGCGCGCAGCGCGCCGTACACGTACTCGTCGTCGTCGAAGGTCGTGAGGACGAGGGTGCGGACCTCGGCGAGGTCGGGGTCGGCGACGATGCGCGCGGTCGCCTCGATGCCGTCGAGCCGCGGCATGCGCACGTCCATGAGCACGACGTCGGGGCGCAGCGCGCGCGCCATCGTCACCGCGGTCTCGCCGTCCCCGGCCTCGCCCACGACGGTCACGTCCGGCTCGTTCTCGAGGATCATGCGCAGGCCGAGGCGGATCGTGGACTGGTCGTCGACGACGACGACGCGGACCGGGGGGAGCGCGGCGCCGCTCCCGTCCGCGCCCGGCACGGGGCCGGTCACGCGGTCTCCCGCGGGATGCGCGCCTCGACGGTCCAGCCGCCGCGCCCGTCCGGCCCGGCGGTCAGCTCGCCCCCGGCGGCGAGCGCGCGCTCGCGCATGGAGGTCAGGCCGTGGCCCTGACGCCCCTCGGCGCTCGGGAGGGACGGCCCCGGGTCGTGGACGCGCAGGCGCAGGTCGGCGGCGTCGTCGGTCACGGTCACGGTGACGTCGGGGGCGAGCGAGTGGAGCAGCACGTTGGTCAGGGCCTCCTGGGTGATGCGGACGACGGCCAGCCCCGACTCGGCGCCCGTCGTCGGCCACGGGCGGGGGAGCGAGAGGTCGACGTCGCGGCCGGCGTCGCACAGGCGGCGTGCGGCCGCGCGCAGCTCGTCGGGAGCGCGGGTGCCGTCCGGCGTCGGGGCGAGGGCCGCGGTCCCGCCGTCGGCCTCGGTGCCGCGGCGCAGCACCTGCACGACCGACCGCATCGCGGTGAGCGCCTGCTTGCCCTCGTCGCTGATCCAGCGCACGGCCTCGGCGGGAGCCTCGGGCTGGTTCGCCGCGACGCGGTCCGCGGCCTGGGCCCGCACGACGATCGCGGACATGTGGTGCGCGACGACGTCGTGCAGCTCGCGCGCGATGCGGGTGCGTTCGGCGAGCACTGCGCGCTCGGCGAGCTCGGCCTGGAGGGCCTGGAGCTCGGCGTTGCGCTCGCGCAGCCGCTCGGACGTCACCGCGAGGCGGCGGAAGAAGTAGCCGGCCGCGACCGCGCCCAGGACGAGCGCGAGGGCGAGGAGCACGTCCGACGGCGACCGGCCGAGCCCGATCCACAGCGGCGAGAACGGGGTCGGGGGGAACGTCAGGTGCGGTCGGGACCAGAGCTGCATCGCGAACGCCGAGAGGCCGCCCGCGAGGCCGGCGAGGGCCCACGGGACGGCGCCCGAGCGGGTCGCGGCGAATCCCGCGACCAGGAGCGGGAGGAGCTCGAACGGCGTCTGCATGGTCCACGGCAGGGCGAGGGGGTAGAGCATCGCCGTCGCCCAGAAGAGCGGGCCCGGCAGGACCCGGCGCAGGGCGAGGGTCAGGACGATCCACAGCCCCGCCACGCGGTACGACTCGGGGGTGCGGGGGTACCAGTAGTCGCCGCTCTCCATCACGGTGATGACCGCGAACCACACGAGGCCCGCGGCGAGCGCGGTCGCGAGGTCCTGCGCCCACACGGGCAGACGGGTGAGCTGGGGCACCTGTCCACGGTAGCCGGGCGCCCGCCCGGGACGGGACCGCCCAAGGACCGAGGCCGGTCGACGGGGGCTCAGCCCCAGGGCGGAGCGGCGTCGCGCCGGGGACGGACGCGGGACGCGCGGCTGCGCCGGACGGCGGGGGTCGAGGTGCCGCCGTCGGGCCGATGTGGCGGGGGGCCGCGGCGGGCGAGCCTCGAGGCATGACCACGACACCCCTCCGCCCCGCCCGTCCCGCCCGCCACGTCCCGGGCCGTCCCGGTCCCCGTCGCGCCGCTCGCGCCGTGGCCGGCGTCCTCGTCGTCGGGGTGCTCGGCGCGGTGGGCGCGATCACGTACCTCACCGTGTCGACGCCCGACGGCGGCGCCGTCGCCGACCCGTCGCCCACGCTGCGCCCGCAGACCGCGACGGGTCTCGACCCGGAGCTCGAGCGGCGCTTCGACGTGGCACGGGCGGCAGCGGACGCCGACGGCGTCGAGCTCACCCTCACGTCCGGGTGGCGCACCGCGGCCGAGCAGCAGGAGCTCGTCGACGCCGCGCTCGAGCGCTACGGGTCGGCGGAGGAGGCGCACCGCTGGGTGCTCCCGCCCGAGTCGTCCGAGCACGTCGCGGGGCTCGCGATCGACGTCGGGCCGACGGACGGCGCGCTGTGGCTCGAGCAGCACGGGGCCGAGTTCGGGCTGTGCCGCACGTACGCGAACGAGCTCTGGCACTTCGAGGCCGCCGTCGAGCCCGGCGGGACGTGCCCGCCGATGCACGACGACGCGTCCCATGGCTGGGAGTGACCGCCGTGCGGCGGCGAGGTCGTGCGGAGTCGGTGTCGAGGGCCGCCCCCGAGGGTGGCCGGCCGAGGTCGACCTCAGCGGCTGACGAGCTCCGCACGGCGCCACCACGACGCGGTCGCGACCCAGCTGGCGGCACCGACCGTCGGGGCGGCTGCGAGCTGCCACCAGGTCACGTGCACGGCGGGGCCGCCCATGCCGAGCCAGAGGCCCGGCGCGGCCCAGGGGAACCACGCGCCGGCGCCGACCACCGTGACGACCTGGGCCACGACGACCAGCCCGAGCACGGCGCCCACCCCGGCCAATGCGTCGCGGCCCCAGGTCGCGACGAGCGCGCAGGGGAGGGCGAGCAGCGCGGCGAGGAGGCCGCCGACGACGGCGCGCGCGGCCCCGGGCCAGGGCGACCCGGCGCCGGGAGCGAGGGCGAGCCCCGCGACGACCGCGACGCTCACGCCGGCGACGCTCGACGCCAGCGCCCATCCGGTGACGACGACGAGCTTGGCCGACACGACGGCGGTCCGGGACGGGAGGGCGGTGAGCAGCGGTTCGACCGTGCCGCGGGTGAGCTCGCGGCCGAACGTCCAGCTCACGACGAAACCTGCCGCGAGGAGCGTCGCGACGGTCAGCACCTGGCCGGTCGTCCCGGTGACGGCGTCCCAGCCGCCGTCGGGGACCAGGGGGCGGACCTTGAGCGCGAGCGTGCTGTTGCCGCCGTGCTCCGCGGCCGCGGCGAGCCCGACGGCCAGCAGGGGCACGATGAGCACGAGCGTGCCTGTCGCGATGCGGGCGACCGTCGAGCGCGCGAGCTTGAGCAGCTCTGCCTCGAGCGCGGCGCTCACCTGGCGCCACCCCCGGTCGCTGCCGCGTGCACCGTGGTGAAGAACTGGCGCTCGAGGTCGGGGCCGTCCGGTGGCAGCTGCCCGACGACGCGTCCGTCGTGGACGACGTCGATCGACGTGGCGACGCGGGCCATCTCGTCGAGGTGGTGGCTCGACACGAGGACCGCGGTCCCGTCCGCGGCGCGGCGCACCAGGGTCTCGCGGATCTCGACGACGCCCGCCGGGTCGAGGGCGTTCGTCGGTTCGTCGAGGACGAGCAGGTCGGCGTCGTGCACGAGCGCGCAGGCGAGCTCGAGACGGCGCCGGTTGCCGTCCGAGAGGGTGCGCACCCGCCGGTCGGACCACCGGTCCAGCGCGAGCGAGGAGAGGAGCCCGTCCGTCCGCCGTCGCGCCTCCGCGGAGGTGCAGCCGTGCAGCCGGGCCGCGGTGCGCAGGTTCTCGCGGACGGTCAGCTCGTCGTAGGCGTGGCCGGAGCCGACGAAGCCGACGCGTGCCCGGACCTCCGCGGGCGCCCCCCAGGCCGGTGTGCCCCACAGCTCGGCGCGTCCGGAGCCGGGCCGCAGCAGGCCGACGAGGAGCCGCAGGAGCGTGGACTTGCCCGCGCCGTTGAGCCCGACGAGCGCGCGCACCTCACCGGGGCGGACGTCGAGGTCGATCCCTCGGACGGCGGCGACGTCGCCGAAGGAGCGGGACAGCGCGACGGCGCGGAGCACCGGCGCCTGCGCCCTACGCACGACGCCCCCTCGCCACGCGCCCGGCCGGCACCAGCACGCCGAGCGCGCGGTCGATGACCGCACCGAGGTCCTCGTCCTCGGAGTCCGCCCAGTGCAGCAGCGCGGCCGTGAGGACGGCGAGGGTGGCTCCGACGGCGGCGCGCGCCTCGAGCGGCTCGCACCCGTCCTCGACGAGCCGGGCCACGACGGCGTCCTCCGTGCGGAGGTTGTTGAGCCCGACCGCGCCGCGCAGCACGGGCGTGCGCGCGACGATCCGGGTGCGCCGGCGGACGACGTCGCGCGCGTCGGCCGGGATCTCGCCCCAGGCGTTCCGCAGGCCCGCGACGGTGCGCTCCAACGGGCCCTCCGCGCGCGGGCGCGCCGCGACCGCCTCGACGAGCACGGGGTCGTACGGGTCGTCGAGGAGCACTCGCTCCTTCGCGGGGAAGTGGCGGAAGAACGTCATCTCGGTGACGCCCGCGGCCTCCGCGACCTGCGCGACCGACGTCGTCTCGTAGCCCTGACGCTCGAACAGGTCCAGCGCGCCCGCGATCAGAGCGGCCCGTGTCCGCTCTCGGCGCGGGACTGCCGCGGTGATGTGTGTCGAGCTCATGGACCAGATGTTAGTGACTAACATTCATGGTGCCAAGACGCCGTCCCGGCCGGGAACCGGCACCCGGCCGGGACGGACCGGGGGCCGCGACCGATGCCTCTCCACCGCCGTCGAGGGCGGCGGATGTCGGCGGTCCGCGCGATGATGTGCGGGTGAGCGAGAGCACCCCCGCGACGTCCGCCCCGACCGCCCCGACCGTGACGGACCAGGAGGTCCCCACGGCCACGTCCGCCGCCGAGCTCGACGAGGCCGCCGCGCAGCGGCGGTGGGCCGAGCTCGTCGCCCAGGTCGAGGCGGACCAGCGCGCGTACTACGAGGAGGACCAGCCCGTCTCCTCGGACGCCGAGTACGACGCCCGCATGCACGAACTCCAGGCGCTCGAGGCCGCGCACCCCGCCCTCCAGTCGCCCGAGTCGCCGACGCAGCGCGTCGGGGGCCGGGCCGCCGCGGGCTTCGCGACGGTCCAGCACCTCGAGCCGATGCTGTCGCTCGACAACGCGTTCAGCGAGGAGGACCTCGCGGCGTGGGCGGCGCGCGTGCACCGCGACCTCGGCGTGGCCGCCGACGCCGAGGTGGACTACCTGTGCGAGGTGAAGATCGACGGCCTCGCCATCGCGCTGCTCTACGAGAAGGGCCGGCTCGTCCGGGCGGCCACGCGCGGCGACGGGCGCACGGGCGAGGACGTCTCCGCCAACGTGCGGACGATCGAGAGCATCCCGCAGCGCCTCGGCGGAGACCCGGCGACCCACCCCGACGTCATCGAGATCCGCGGCGAGGTGTTCATGGGCGTCGCGGACTTCGCGGCGCTCAACGAGAAGCTCGTCGCTGCGGGCCAGGCGCCGTACGCGAACCCGCGGAACACCGCGGCCGGGTCGCTGCGGCAGAAGGACCCCGCGGTCACGGCGAGCCGCAACCTGCGCATGTACGCCCACGGCGTCGGCGCGCTCCAGTGGGAGGCCGGCGAGCACGCCGAGCTCGCGCGGCAGTCCGCCGCGTACGACCTGTTCGAGCAGTGGGGCGTCCCGGTGTCGCCGCACAACCGGGTCGTCCACGGCCTCGACGAGGTCATGGAGCGCATCGCCTACTTCGGCGAGCACCGGCACGACATCGAGCACGAGCTCGACGGGATCGTCGTCAAGGTCGACGAGCTCGCGCTCCAGCGCCGGCTCGGGGCCACGAGCCGCGCGCCCCGGTGGGCCATCGCGTACAAGTACCCGCCGGAGGAGGTCAACACGCGCCTGCTCGCGATCCAGGTCGGCGTGGGCCGCACGGGCCGCGCGACCCCGTACGCCGTCATGGAGCCGGTCAAGGTCGCGGGCAGCACGGTGCGCCAGGCGACCCTGCACAACCAGGACGTGGTCCGGGCCAAGGGCGTGCGGATCGGTGACATGGTCGTCCTGCGCAAGGCGGGCGACGTCATCCCGGAGATCCTCGGCCCCGTCGCGGCGCTCGCGGACGACGGCTACCCGCGCGAGGACTTCGTCATGCCGGCCGAGTGCCCCGAGTGCGGCACGCCGCTGCGCCCCATGAAGGAGGGGGACGTCGACCTGCGCTGCCCCAACGCCGAGTCGTGCCCCGCCCAGGTGCGCGGCCGCGTCGAGCACATCGGCTCGCGCGGTGGCCTCGACGTCGAGGCGCTCGGCGAGGTCACGGCCGCCGCGCTCACCCACCCGTACGAGCCGGCAGAGCCGCCGCTGCGCACGGAGAAGAACCTCTTCGGGCTCACCGTCGAGCAGCTCGCGCCGATCAAGGTCGTCGTGCGCGACCCGGAGACCGGCCTGCCCCGGCCGTACGAGGGCGTGGGGGAGTCGGGCGAGGTCGCGATGTCCGACGGCTCCGTGCTGCTCGCCAAGGTCGTCCGGCCGTTCCAGAAGGTCGCCGCGCGCACCTACCCGCCGGGGTTCGAGGACGCGACGCCCGCCGAGCGCCGCGCGGCGGGGGTCCGCAAGGACTACCCGGTGTACGGGCCGTCGAGCACGGCGCAGACCCTCGTCGACGAGCTGCGGCTCGCGCGGACGAAGGACCTGTGGCGCATCCTCGTGAGCCTCAACATCCGGCACGTCGGCCCGGTCGCGGCGCGCGCGCTCGCGGACTGGTTCGGGTCCCTGGACGCCATCGAGGAGGCGATCCGCGACGGGGGCCGCGAGGCGCTCGCGGCGGTCGAGGGCGTCGGGCCGGTGATCGCCGACGAGGTGATCGCGTGGCTCGAGGTCGGCTGGCACCAGGAGATCGTCGAGCAGTGGAAGCGGGACGGGGTGCGGTTCGCCATCCCGGGGCATCCCGGTCCGGGAGCCCGCCAGGCGCCGACCGGACCGCTCGCCGGCCTCACCGTGGTCGTCACGGGGTCGCTCGAGGGCTTCAGCCGTGACGGCGCCAAGGAGGCCGTGATCGCGGCGGGCGGCAAGTCGTCGGGGTCGGTCTCGAAGAAGACCGACTACGTGGTCGTCGGCGCCAACGCGGGCTCGAAGGAGACCAAGGCCCGCGACCTCGGCCTGCCGATCCTCGACGAGGACGGCTTCGTCGCGCTGCTCGCCGGGGGCCCCGACGCCGTGGCGGACCGGGTCGGTGGCGACGCGTCCGGCGTGGACGACGCGGAAGGTGCGGGCACGGACGGCTGAGTCGTGCGGCGCGACGCGGCGCGGCGCGGCGGGGGATGGGGTCAGGGCGCCGACGGGCGCCGCGCGACGACCTCCCGCAGGCGCGCGACGCCGTCGGGCGGGACGGGCAGCGACGGGCCGCGCGGGGGAGCGGTCGGCACGCCGAGCAGGGTCGCGAGCGCGTGGAACCCGCTCACGGGTCGCAGCGACGCCAGGACGTCCGTGAGTGCGCGCAGCCAGCCGACGACGTCGGCGTCAGGCTCCTCGTCCGCGGTCCGTGCACGCCGGAGCGCCGCGTACTCGGCGGGCACGAGCGCCGCGAGCCCCGTGTGCCAGGCGTCCGCGGCCTCGGCACCGCCGACGATCGCCGCGTCGCCGCTGAGCCCGACGCTCACGCCGAGCCCGGCGGTCGCCGCCCGCAGCGTCGCGACGCGGCCCGCCGGTCGCGCGGGCGTGGACGCCGGGTCCTTCACGGCCGTGACGGTCGTGGCGTGCGCGAGCCGGGCGAGCGCCGCGGGCGTGACGTCGTACGCCGTCTGCACGCTCCGGTTGTAGTAGCAGACCGGCAGGTCGACGGCGGCCGCGACGGCCTCGAACACCGCCACGACCTCGTCCTCGTCGAGCGGGAGGTAGGAGAACGGCGCGAGCACCAGCCCGTCGGCCCCGGCGTCCCGCGCCGCGCGGGCGCGCGCGACGACCTCACGCGTGGAAGCGCCGCTCACGGCGACGTGGACCGGGACGCGCGGCGCGCCGGGCGTGGAGCCCGCCGCGAGGGCAGCCCGCACGACGGCGTCGCGCTCGTCGGGCGCGAACGTCACGCCCGCGCCCGACGACGCGAGGACGACGACGCCGTCGACCCCGGCCCGCGCGGCGCCGCCCATGAGGGCGGCGAGCGCGTCGAGGTCGGGTGCGCCGTCGGGGGTGAGCGGCGTGATCGGGTAGGCGAGGAGCCCGCGGAACGAGGTCACGCGCCGAGTGTAGGGAACCGTGCGCGTGGGGTGCTGCGCGTCAGCGGCTGGCCCAGAGGATGCCGCGCTCCACGATCGTGCGGACGGGCGGGACCTCGAGGTCGGCGAGCTGGTGGCCCGCCGCGCACACGAAGATGCGGCCGGCGCCCCAGCGGCGCGTCCACACGGCGGGGGAGACGACGGGCTCGTGCCACGGGTCGCCGTCGCGCGGGACGATGGTCGTCGTCGCGAGGACCTCGTTGTACGAGTCGGCGAGCACCCAGTACTGCTCGGAGTGCAGCGAGATCGAGTCGATGCCCGCGACGATCGGGTGGTCCGCGTGCTCGGGCGCGATGTCGATCGTGTGGTCGATGAGGTCGTGCGCGTGCGCGGCGAACTGCCCGCCCACCATCTGCAGGTAGTCGGTCGCGAGGCGGAACGAGTCCACGATCCCGCCGTGCCATCCCGCGAACCCGGTGCCGTTCCCGATCGCGGTGCGCAGCCCGCGCATCTCGTCCGGGAGGATCTCGCCCATCGTCCAGCACTGCACGACGAGGTCCAGGCTCGCCATGAACTCCTCGTCGGCGTACGACTCGAGCGATCCCTCGAGCGTCACGTCGTAGCCGGACGCCTCCAGGAACGGGACGAACAGCTCCGCCGCCTCCTCGGGTGCGTGCCCGGGCCAACCGCCCCGGACCACGAGCGCTCGACGGTCCCGCTCGGTCATGACTCCTCCTCGTGCCTCGTCACACTCGTCGCGCCCGCGTGTCGCGGGCAGCGGCCCCCGGCGACCGCGCTCAGGCGATGAGCGCGTCGATCGCTGCGGGCGAGAGTACGTGATCCACGGCCATGGCGCTCGCACCGAGCACGCCGGCCTGGCCGCGCGCCTGCGACGTGACGATGCGCAGGTGCTGCGTCGCGAGGGGGAGCGACCGCTGGTACACGATCTCGCGGATGCCCGCGATGAGGTGCTCGCCGGCCTCGGCGACGATGCCGCCGATGACGATGAGCGACGGGTTGAGGAGGCTCACGCACGCCGCGAGGACCGAGCCGATGTCGCGTCCGGCCTGGCGGACGGCCTGGCTCGCGGTGAGGTCCCCACCACGGACGAGGGTGACGACGTCGGCGCTGTTCGTCGCGTCGAGGCCTGCGGCGGCGAGCGCGGCGGCGACCGCATGGCCGCTCGCGACCGCCTCGAGGCACCCGACGTTCCCGCAGCGGCACGGGACGTCGGCCGCGCTCGGGACGGCGACGTGGCCGATGTCCCCGGCCGCGCCCTGTGCGCCGCGCCGCAGCTCGCCGTCGGCGATGATGCCGGACCCGATGCCGGTGGCGACCTTGACGAACAGCATGTCGGTCACGGTGGGCCAGGCGGTGCGGTGCTCGCCGAGCGCCATGATGTTCACGTCGTTGTCCACCAGGACCGACGCGTTGAACCGCTTCTGCAGGATGCCGGCGACGTCGACGTCGTCCCACGCGGGCATGATCGGCGGGTTGATGGGCCGGCCGGTCGAGTGCTCGACCGGGCCGGGCAGGCCGACGCCGATGCTCACGAGGTCGTCGAGGCTGCGCCCGGTCGTCGCGACGAGCTTCTCGCCCGTGTCCGCGACCCACGACAGGACCACGTCGGGGCCGTCGGCGATCGCGAGCGCGGCGTCGGTCTCGGCGAGCACGTTGGACGCGAGGTCCGTCACGGCCAGGCGGGCGTGCGTCGCACCGAGGTCGACGGCGAGGACGATGCGCGCCTCAGGGCTGAAGGCGAAGGTCACGGGCGGTCGCCCGCCGGTCGAGCTCGCCTCTCCCGCGGGGGCGATGAGGCCCGCCGACATGAGAAGGTCGATCCGGGCGGCGATGGTGGATCGCGCCTGCCCCGTGATCGCTGCGAGGTCCGCGCGCGTGCGCGGCTGACCGTCCCGGAGCAGCTGGAACATGTCGCCGGCGCCGGTCGGGCGCGGCGCGAACTTCAGCAGTTCCTCCATGGGCACAGTGAATCACGGAGCCTCTCGTCGGTCGTCCGTACCTGCCGGACGAGTCATCGGCTTTTGCTTGACGATCGCCAAAAGGTACCCTACTGTCCCCTCCCAAGGCGACACGGACGTCGTCGGAAGTTGTGGAGACCCGAGGAAGGGCCTCCCGTCCGGGCGAACAGCCGCCCCACCTGCTTGTGCAGACCCCGACCCCAGGCCGACTTCTCGGTGGTTCGGCTCGTCAGCCGGCCGTCGTGCCACGAGTCGACCTGCCTCGTCGATCTCTGCCCGCTCGCACGGTGGGAGCGTTCCCTCGCCCTGACAGCGCTTGTCCACTTTTGCTGGTAACGAAGTTGTAACAGCAGCAAAAGGCTGTGATCTTATGATTGACCGTCGTCAAAAGGTCGGCTAGGTTCACCGCATGGTCACCGCAGACCCTCCCCAGCCGCTCCTGCAGATGCAGGGCATCGTCAAGGTCTTTCCCGGGGCTCGAGCGCTCGACGGCGTCGATCTCGAGATCCTCCCGGGCGAGGTCCACTGTCTCCTCGGGCAGAACGGCGCCGGCAAGTCCACCCTCATCAAGGTGCTCGCCGGTGCTCACCAGCCGACCGAGGGTCAGATCCTCCTCGACGGCGAGCCCATCACCATCTCCGACCCCGTCGCCGCGCTCCGGCACGGTGTCGCGACCATGTACCAGGAGCTCGACGTCGTCGACGGCCTGACCGTCGCGGAGAACGTGTACCTCGGGCACGAGCTCGCGACGCTCGGGTTCTCCCAGCGTCGCGAGGCCGTGCGCCAGACGCGGGCGATCCTCAAGCGGCTCGGGCACAGCGAGATCTCCCCGAACCACGAGGTCGAGCGCCTCTCCGCGGCGGGCAAGCAGGTCGTCTCGATGGCCCGCGCACTCTCGCACGACGCGCGCGTCATCATCATGGACGAGCCGTCCGCGGTGCTCGACTCCGAGGAGGTGGGCAACCTCTTCCGCGTGGTCAAGGAGCTGACCAAGGCCGGGGTCGCCGTCGTCTACATCTCGCACCGTCTCGAGGAGATCCGCGAGATCGGGGACCGGATCACGGTCCTCAAGGACGGCCGGACCGTCGCGCAGAACCTCCCGGTCTCCGAGACTCCGACCGCGAAGCTCATCACCCTGATGACCGGGCGCTCGGTCGAGTACGTCTTCCCCGACTCCCAGGAGCTCGCCGCCGACGCACCCGTCGTGCTCGACGTCGAGGGCCTGTCCCTGCGGGGCACGTTCGAGGACGTGTCGCTCCAGGTGCGCGCCGGGGAGATCGTCGGCCTGGCGGGCCTGGTGGGCGCCGGGCGCTCGGAGATCATCGAGACGATCTACGGGGCTCGGCGCGCGACCGCGGGCACGGTCCGGGTCGACTCGAAGCGGCTCCGCGCCGGTTCCGTGGCATCCGCCGTGGACGCCGGGATCGGGCTCGCGCCCGAGGAGCGCAAGAGCCAGGGTCTGCTCCTCGACGAGCCCGTCTACCGCAACGTCACCCTCTCGACGTTCGCGCGCTTCGCGCGCGGCGGCTTCCTCGACGAGGCCGCCGAGCGCAAGGCGGCCAAGGAGCAGGCCGACTCGCTCGAGCTGCGGCCGGCCGGCGTCGACCGTGCGATCCGCACCCTCTCGGGCGGCAACCAGCAGAAGGCGATGCTCGCCCGCTGGCTGGTCCACGGCTGCCGCGTCCTGCTCCTCGACGAGCCGACGCGCGGCGTGGACGTCGGAGCCCGCGCCGAGATCTACGCCCTCATCCGCAGGCTCGCCGACGAGGGCGCCGCCGTCGTCGTCGTGTCCAGCGAGATCCCCGAAGTCCTCGGCCTCGCCGACCGCGTACTCGTCGTCTCCGAGGGTCGCGTCGTCCACGAGGGGCCCTCGAGCTCCATCGACGAGCACCAGGTGCTCGACATGGTCATGGAAGGAAGTGTCGCGTGAGCGAGCAGCAGGTGTCGGCCTCGATGCCGACGGACAAGCCGGACGCCGACGAGTCGGCCAGGGTCGCGAAGGCCGCGAGCGAGCGCCGCCGGGCAGGATTCATGTCCGGGGCGGCAGGTCGGAACATCGGCCTGGTCCTCGCACTGGTCCTCCTGTGCGTCCTGGGCTTCGCGACGGCGGGTGAGCGGTTCGCAAGCGTCAGCAACCTGATGACCATCCTCAGCCTCGGGTCGGTCACCGGTGTCCTGGCCATCGGCATGACGTTCGTCATCACGACGGGCGGCATCGACCTGTCGGTCGGCTCCGTGCTCGGGCTCTCCTCCGTGTGGGCGACGACGCTCGCCACCCAGTCGTACGGCTGGGTCGTCATGGTCATCTGTGCGCTCGCGGTCGGCCTCGGCGCCGGGTTCCTCAACGGCCTGATCATCGCCTACGGGCGCGTCGTGGCGTTCATCGCGACGCTCGCGATGCTCGTCGCGGCGCGCGGCCTCGCCGAGCTCATCGCCCAGAAGCGCACGCAGATCGTCAACGTCCAGGAGTTCAACGACATCTTCCGGGGCAACCTCCTCGGTGTCCCGAAGATCGTCTGGATCTTCGCGATCGTCGCCGTGCTCGGCTGGTTCCTGTTCAACCGCACGACGTTCGGACGCCGGACCGTCGCGGTCGGCGGCAACCCCGAGGCCGCGCGCCTCGCGGGCATCAAGGTCAAGCGGCACCTCATGTACGTGTACGCGCTCTCGGGCCTCACCGCGGGCATCGCCGGTGTCATGATCCTCGCTCGCACGAGCGCCGGCTCCTCGACCAACGGTCTGCTCCTCGAGCTCGACGTGATCGCCGCGGTCGTCGTCGGCGGCACGCTCCTGGCAGGCGGCCGCGGATCGATCGTCGGCACCGTCCTGGGCGTGCTCATCTTCACGACGCTCACCAACGTCTTCATCATCAACAACGTCGACAGCTCGGTCCAGCAGATCGCCAAGGGCGCGATCATCGTCGGCGCGGTCCTGCTCCAGCAGCGCATCGCCCGCCGCAGCACCAGGTAGCCCACGTACCTCCGGCGCCTCGCGCCACGCACAGCCCGCACCACCCCGTCAGTTCCCCCGCAGTTCCCCCGCAGTTCCTCTTGCAGGACAGCTTCGAAGGAGATCCCATGTCCGCACGCACCACCCTGCGCCGCCGCTTCATGATCGCGACGGTCTCGGCCGCGTCGATCGCCCTGATCGCCACGGCGTGCACGTCGAACACCCCGGCCCCCGCGGACACCGCGGACGGCGACGGAGGCGGCAGCAGCAACGAGGCCGTCTCCGACAACGACGCCCCGGGCGACCCGATCGTCATCGGCTTCTCGGCCCCCGCCGCCGACCACGGCTGGATGGGCGCCATCACGACCGCGGCCGAGGCCGAGGCCGCGGAGTACGAGGACGTGGAGCTCCGTGTCGCGGACGGGACGAACGACGTCAACGTCCAGATCAGCCAGATCGAGGGCTTCATCAACGACGGCGTGGACGCGATCGTGCTCCTGCCGTTCGACGGCGCCGCGCTCACCGAGGTCGCGACCAAGGCGATGAACGCCGGGATCCCCGTCATCAACGTCGACCGCGAGTTCTCGAGCCCGTTCGCCGCCCGGGCCACGGTCCTCGGCGACAACTACGGCATGGGCGTGAGCGCCGGCCAGTACATCTGCGAGCAGCTCGGGGACAACCCCGACGCGGTGGTCGCCGAGATCGCCGGCATCGACTCGCTCCCGCTCACGCAGGACCGCAGCCAGGGCTTCGCGGACGCGCTGTCCGACTGCGGCCTCGACGTCGACAACCGCGTCGCCGCCGACTTCACGGTCCAGGGCGGCGAGGCCGCGACGGCCAACCTGCTCCAGGCCGCGCCGCAGATCGACGCCATCTGGAACCACGACGACGACCAGGGCGTCGGCGTGCTCTCGGCGATCCAGAACGCGGGCCGCGACGAGTTCTTCATGGTCGGCGGCGCCGGCTCGAAGCAGGTCATGGAGCACATCCAGGCCGGCGACTCCGTCCTCCAGGCCACCGTCGTCTACCCGTCGACCCAGGCCGCGGACGGCATCAAGCTCGCCCGCCTCGTCGCGCACGACCGGAGCATGAGCGACCTGGCGTCGTCCGGCGTCCCCCGCACGATCCAGCTCTTCGCGCCGGTCGTGACGAAGGACAACGTCGACCAGTACCTGCCGACCGCGTTCCAGTCCTGACGGACCGCTGACGCCCGTCGTCAGCACGCAGCAGCACAGCACGCGGACCACGCCCACGGTCCGCCCGGGACGACCCCGGCCGGACCGTGGGCATGCTCACGTCACGCGCAGGAACATGCGCACGGAAGGAACGTCATGGCAGGAAACGACGGCGCACAGCTCGGCGTCGGCATGGTCGGGTACTCGTTCATGGGGGCAGCGCACTCGCAGGCCTGGCGGACCGCCCCCCGGTTCTTCGACCTCCCTCTCGACCCGCGCATGCGGGTGCTCGGCGGCCGCAACCCGGAGGCGCTGGCCGCCGCCGCCCAGCGGCTCGGCTGGGAGTCCACCGAGACCAGCTGGCAGGCGCTCGTCGCGCGGGACGACGTCGACCTCGTCGACGTGTGCACGCCCGGCGACACGCACGCCGAGATCGCGATCGCGGCGCTCGAGGCCGGCAAGCACGTGCTGTGCGAGAAGCCGCTCGCGAACACGGTCGCCGAGGCGGAGAAGATGGTCGAGGTGGCCGAGGCCGCGGCCGCGCGCGGCCAGGTCGCGATGGTGGGCTTCACCTACCGCCGCGTGCCGGCCATCCAGCTCGCGCGCCAGCTCGTCGTCGACGGCCGGATCGGGACCGTGCGCCACGTCCGCGCGCAGTACCTCCAGGACTGGATCGCGGACGAGGACGCGCCGCTGTCGTGGCGGCTCGACAAGTCGAAGGCCGGCAGCGGGGCGCTCGGCGACATCGGCGCCCACGTCATCGACCTCGCGCAGTTCATCACCGGAGAGAAGATCACGAGCGTCTCGGGACTGCTCGAGACCTTCGTGACCGAGCGGCCCGTCGCGACGGAGTTCGCGGGGCTGTCCGGCCAGGGCGGCACCGAGCGCGGGCCCGTCACCGTGGACGACGCGGCGGTCTTCCTCGCCCGGCTGTCCGGCGGGGGCATCGGGACCTTCGAGGCCACGCGCTTCGCCTACGGCCGCAAGAACGCGATCCGCCTCGAGATCAACGGCTCGAAGGGCTCGGTCGCGTTCGACTTCGAGGACATGAACGTCCTGCACTTCTTCGACGCCGCGGACGACGCGGTCGTCGCCGGATTCCGACGCATCGTCGTCACGGAGCCGGAGCACGCGTACGTCGCGCACTGGTGGCCCGCGGGCCACGGGCTCGGGTACGAGCACGCCTTCACGCACCAGGCGGTCGACCTCGTCGAGGGGATCGCCTCCGGGACGCACCCGGCGCCGACCTTCGCGGACGGCCTCGTGGTGCAGCGCGTGCTCGACGCGGTCGAGCGGAGCGCGGCATCGGGCGGCTGGGTCCAGCCGTAGTATCGAGTCCGGGTCGGCCCGCGGGGCGGAGGGTCGACCCGGACGCCGACCCGACGGTGTCGGTCCGTGCAGCGCAGCACGGCCGACCGGGAACGGCTTGGAGGAAAGGAGGGTGGACGCGCAGCGATGGCGCGCATTTAGTACGACGGGCAATCAAAATTGCCGGTCGAAGATCCCGGGACGGCGGCCGGCCGATGGCGGCACCCGGCGGAGCGCAGCACTGATTCCCCATCTCGACGAGGAGACCTTGTGAGAAACGTGCTAGGAGGATCGCTCGCCTTGAGGCGGACGGTCGCGGCAGCTGCCGCGGCAGCGGTCGCTCTCCCCCTGACCATGGCGGCGGCGACGTCGGCGACCGCCGCACCGGTGCCCACGGGCGTCGCGGCGGCGCCCGTCGTCACGGCCGCGGACGCCGAACCGTTCGACGTGCTCGTCTTCAGCAAGACCGGTGGCTTCCGCCACGGGTCGATCCCCGCGGGCATCGCCGCGATCCAGCAGCTCGGTGCCGAGAACAACTTCGAGGTCACCGCGACCGAGGACGCGGGAGCGTTCACGGACGACAACCTCGCGCAGTACGAAGCCGTCGTGTGGCTGTCCACGACCGGCGACGTCCTCAACGACGACCAGCAGGCCGCGTTCGAGCGCTACATCCAGAACGGGGGCGGGTACGCGGGCATCCACGCGGCGTCCGACACCGAGTACGACTGGCCCTGGTACGGCGGGCTGGTCGGCGCGTACTTCAGCGCTCACCCCCAGAACCAGACCGCGACCGTCAAGGTCGAGGACCACGTCCACGAGTCGACGGCCCACCTGCCCTCACGGTGGGAGCGGTTCGACGAGTGGTACAACTTCCGCACCAACCCCCGCGACACGGTGCACGTGCTCGCGAGCCTCGACGAGACCACGTACAACGCGGGTGGCGGCGCGATGGGCGCCGAGCACCCGACCGCCTGGTGCCAGGTCTACGAGGGTGGCCGGTCCTGGTACACCGGCGGTGGCCACACCGACGAGTCGTACGCCGACCCGGACTTCCTCCAGCACCTGCTGGGCGGCATCCAGACGGCCGCGGGCGCCGTGGCGTCCGACTGCGCGGCGACGCAGTCCGCGAGCTACGAGCAGATCGCGCTCGACGAGGAGACGCGCAACCCGATGGTCCTGGACGTCGCGGACGACGGCACGGTGTTCTACGCCGAGCGTGACGGCCGCGTGCAGGTCATCGACCCGTCGACCAACACGACGCACACCGCGACGACCCTCCCCGTGACCACCGCCAACGAGGACGGTCTGCTCGGTCTCGTCCTCGACCCGGCCTTCTCGGAGAACGGGTGGGTCTACACCTACTGGGCTCCGGCGAACGTCGGCACCGACGGCCCGCACAACCGGATCTCGCGGTTCGACTTCGACCCGGCCACGGGCACCATCGACCAGGCCACGGAGAAGAAGGTCCTCACCGTCACGACGCAGCGCAACACGTGCTGCCACGCCGGCGGTGACATGGTCTTCGACGAGGACGGCAACCTGATCCTCGCGACGGGCGACAACACCAACCCGTTCGAGTCGGGCGGCTACTCGCCGCACGACGAGCGCGCCGGTCGTCAGGACTACGACGCCCAGCGTTCGTCGGCCAACACCAACGACCTGCGCGGCAAGGTCCTGCGCATCCACCCGGAGGCTGACGGGACGTACACCGTCCCCGAGGGCAACCTCTTCGACGAGGCGGCCGACACGGACGACAAGACGCGTCCGGAGATCTTCGCGATGGGCTTCCGCAACCCGTTCCGCATCGGCGTGGACCCCTACTCCGGCAACATCCTCGTGGGTGACTACGGCCCCGACGCGGGCAGTGCGAACCCGTCTCGCGGTCCAGGCAACACGGTCGAGTGGAACGTCGTCAGCGAGCCCGGCTTCTACGGGTGGCCGTACTGCACCGGGGCGAACGCGGACTACCTCAAGTACAACTTCGCGACCGGCCAGTCCGGCGCGGCGTTCAACTGCGCCGAGGGTCCGGTCAACCAGTCACCGAACAACACTGGCCTGACCCAGCTGCCCCCGGCCATCGAGGCCGAGATCTGGTACAACTACGCCGGCAACCCGGACTTCCCGGAGATCGGCGGCGGCGGTGCGCCCATGGGTGGTCCCGTCTACCAGTTCGACCCGGAGCTCGACTCCGACGTCCAGTGGCCCGAGTACTGGGACGGCAAGGCGTTCCTGGGCGAGTGGAACCAGGGCAAGCTGTACTCGATCCAGCTCGACGGCGAGAAGCGCGACGACATCGTCGACATCAACCGCGTCATGCCGAAGATCTTCGACCCGAGCGCCGGTTTCGACCGTGCGATGGACTTCGACTTCGGTCCTGACGGCGCGCTCTACGTCGTCGACTGGGGCTCGGGCTTCGGCGGCGACAACGACTCGAGCGGCATCTACAAGGTCAACTACGTCAAGGGCAACCCGTCGCCGATCGCGCGGGCGAGCGCCGACGTGACGAGCGGTCACGCACCGCTCACGGTGCAGTTCTCCTCGGAGGGCACGCGCCACCCGGCCGGAGACGCGCTGACCCTGCAGTGGACGTTCGGCGACGGGTCGGAGCCGTCGACCGAGGCCAACCCGGTCCACACGTACACGGAGAACGGCAGCTACACCGCCCAGCTCGTGGCGACGGACGCCCAGGGCCAGACGGGCGTGGCGAACGTGTCGGTCGTCGTCGGCAACGAGGCGCCGACGATCTCCATCACGTTCCCCGACAACGGCGGGTTCTTCCAGTGGGGCGACCAGGTCCGGTACGAGATCGCGGTCGACGACCCCGACGGTGAGGTCGACTGCAGCCAGGTCGAGCTCTCGACGTCGCTCGGCCACGACTCGCACGCGCACCCGATGGACGTGCTCGGCGGTTGTGAGGGCGTCTTCCAGACGGCGCGCGACGAGGGCCACGGCATCGAGTCGAACATCTTCTGGGTCATCGAGGCGTCGTACACGGACGACGGTGGCGCCGCCGGTGCCCCGCTCACGGCGAACGACCTCCAGGTGCTGCAGCCCAAGCTGCTCCAGGCGGAGTTCTTCACCTCCACCGGTCGCCTCGAGGGCTCCACGAGCACGGGCGACCCGGGCGTGCAGCGCGAGACGACGAGCGACACGGCCGGCGGTGGCCAGAACATCGGCTACATCGAGCCGGGTGACTGGTGGGCCTACGACCCGATCTCGCTCCACGAGGTCGACTCGATCGCGCTGCGCGCGGCATCGCCGAGCAACGCCACGATCTCCGTCCGGTGGAACGCCGCGGACGGCCCGGAGATCGGGTCCGTCCAGGTCCCCGGAACCGGTGACTGGCAGGCCTACACGAACGTCTCGACCGAGCTGACCGACGTGCCCTCGGGTACCGGCACGCTCTACTTCGTCCTGACGTCCGGCCAGGCCAACGTCAACTGGCTCGAGTTCGACGGCCGCGGCGTCACGGACAACGAGCGCCCGACCATCGACTCGTTCGAGGTCACTCCGACGACGGGCACCGCCCCGCTGACGGTGACCGCGACGGCGACCGCCTCCGACCCCGAGGACGACGCGATCACCTTCGCGTGGGACGCGGGACTCGGTGACGGGTTCGTCGACGGGACCGACTCGTTCGAGGTCACGTACGACCAGCCGGGCACGTACCGGCTCCAGGTGCGGGCCTCCGACGAGCGCGGTGCGTACTCGGTGGAGTACACGACCGTGACGGTGAAGGCGTCGCAGACGGGACCGGGGATGTGCTTCTCGGGTCGCTCGGACGACTTCCTCGGCGCGGACCTCGACGAGAGCCGGTGGTCGGTGCTCAACCGCGACCAGAACCTGGTCGTGCGGGACGGCAACCTCGTCATCCCGACGACGGCGACCGACTTCTACGGCACGGACAACACCACGGTGCCGAACCTGGTGCTCCAGGACCTGCCGGACGGGCCGTTCACGGCCACGGCCAAGCTCACGCTGCCGGCTCGCCAGCAGTACCAGCAGGCCGGTCTGGTGATCTGGGAGGACCAGGACAACTACGCGAAGATGGTGCTCCAGGGTCGTTCGCAGTCCGCGGACCCGGCGACCCGGATCTTCCAGTTCATCCGTGAGGAGAACGCCCAGCCGAACGAGGTCAGCGCGTCCAACACGGCGAACCTCGGGGCGGACTACCCGGACACGGTCTACGTCCGGTTCGTCAGCAACGGGGAGAACCTCCAGGCGGCCTACTCGGCCGACGGCGTCGACTTCACGACGATGTCGGAGACCAAGTCGATCGCCGACCTGGAGAACGCGAAGATCGGCCTCGTGTCGTTCAAGGGGAACAACACCGCGTCCCCCGTGATCGACGCCGAGTTCGACTGGTTCTCCATCACGCCCGACGACACGGCGTCCGCCCCCGGGCCGGACGACGAGTTCGACGGCAGCGCCCTCGACGCGTGCCGCTGGTCGATCGTCCGCGAGGACCCGACCGGCTACCGCGTGGTGGACGGCTCCCTGCAGATCGACACGACGCCGACGGACATCTACGGGACCGACAACCGTCCTGTGCCGAACATCGTGCTGCAGGACCAGCCGGGCGAGGAGTGGACCATCGAGACCGTCGTCGACGGCTCGGCGCTCGACCGTCAGTACCAGCAGGGCGGTCTGCTCGTCTACGGCGACGACGACAACTACGTCAAGCTCGACTACGTGGTCGACAACCAGGCGGGCCAGGCCAAGAACGCCCGGATCGAGCTGCGCAGCGAGGTCGCCGGGGTCGTGCAGAACCCGCAGCCCCAGTCGTCGAGCCTCACGGGCGACGTGTGGCACCTGCGCCTGACCCGCTCCGGTGACACGTTCACCGGTGCGTACAGCGCCGACGGCGATACCTGGACCACGTTCGACCAGAGCGTGACGAACGCTCCCGCGGCGGACGCCCAGGTCGGTCTCTTCGCCCTCGGTGCGGCGGCCGACACCGGTGCGGCGGCGTCGTTCGACTACTTCCGGGTGGTCGGCGACGACGTCGAGCCGATCGCGGTGACCATCACCGCGGAGACGCGCTGCATGGCCGGCAAGGTGTTCGTCGCGGTCCGCGCGACGAACGACGACGCGGTCCCGGTCGCGATCACTCTCGAGACCCCGTACGGGTCGAAGGAGTTCGCGGACGTGGCGCCCGGTGCGAACGCCTACCAGTCGTTCGCGTCGCGGGCGGCAGGGATCGACGCCGGCACCGTGACGGTGACCGCGACCGACGCCGAGGGGAGGACGTTCTCCGGGACGGCGGACTACGCCGCCCGGGCCTGCTCCTGACAGGTTCCGGCGGGCCGGTGCCCTGAGCACCGGCCCGCCGGGCACCGCGCTCGGCGTGCGGGCGCTCGGCGGACGGGCGGCCCATCGGCCGGGCCGACCGTACGCTGCCCGCACGACGAGCACGACGGAGACCCCCGGGTCTCCGGCCCCGGCGCCCGGGAACGGGCGCTCCGGCCCAGGCGCCGGGGCACCCCGGGGACCGACGACCACCGTCGGCCCCGGAGCCACCCACGGACCACGACGAGGTGATGACCCGATGTCCCGCACGTCCCCGCAGCCCCGCGGCACCAGCAGCGGCACCAGCACCAGCTCCCGCACCCGATCCCGGGTCGGGGCGCGCGCTCTTCTCACCGCGGCGCTCGGTGTGCTGCTCGGCGCCGCCGTCGCGCTGCTGGGCGTCGCGGCCCCCGCGGCCGCGCACGGCGGCGACGTCGTGATCTCCCTCGGCACCGACGGGGAGGGCGGCATCTCCGCCAACCTGACCTGGAAGCTCGACGGCCACCCGGTCGAGGAGGCGGCCGACGTCTCCGTGACCGCGCAGTCCGCGGCCGGCGAGACCGTCGGCCCCCTCACCCTCTCCTCGGCGTCGGAGGGCGTCGGCTGGTACACGTCCGAGCCCGGCGTCCTCGCCGAGGGCAACTGGACCCTCACCGCCACGATCACGCACCCGTCGGAGGCGACCTCGTCCGCGCAGGTCGACGTCGTGCCCCTGCCCGAGCCGGCCCCGCACGCGGACGACGAGGCCGCGGCGGGTGCCGAGGACGGGGCGGGCGCCGAGGGGGAGGGCGCCGCCGAGGACGCCGACGCCGCGGCCGACGGGTCCGGCACCGCGGACGAGGAGTCGACGGGAGGCGGCGCGGGCGTGTGGATCGCGGTCGCCGTGGTCGCCGTGCTCCTCCTCGCCGGCGGCTACCTCGTCGTCCGCCGCCGCTCGCGCGCTGCTGCCGCCACCGAGGCGTCGGACGGCAAGCCCCGATCCCTGACCAGCACGTCCGCCCGGTGACCCCGGGCGCGAACCGAGAACGACCGAAGGAGACACGACCATGGCACGACCGATCACCCTCTTCACCGGGCAGTGGGCCGACCTGCCGTTCGAGGAGGTGGCGCGGCTCGCGTCCGGCTGGGGCTACGACGGGCTGGAGATCGCCTGCTGGGGAGACCACCTCGACCCGTGGCGCTGGGACGACGACGAGTACGTCCAGGGCAAGCTCGACCTCCTCGCCAAGTACGACCTCAAGGTCTACGCGATCTCGAACCACCTCAAGGGCCAGGCCGTCTGCGACGACCCGATCGACCAGCGCCACCGCGACATCCTCCCGGACGTGGTGTGGGGCGACGGCGACCCCGAGGGCGTGCGCCAGCGCGCCGCCGAGGAGATGAAGCACACCGCGCGCCTCGCCGCGAAGCTGGGCGTGAAGACGGTCGTGGGCTTCACGGGCTCGGCGATCTGGAAGTACGTCGCGATGTTCCCGCCGGTCTCGCAGGAGGCGATCGACGCCGGCTACCAGGACTTCGCCGACCGGTGGAACCCGATCCTCGACGTCTTCGACGAGGTCGGCGTGAAGTTCGCCCACGAGGTCCACCCGAGCGAGATCGCGTACGACTACTGGACGACGGTCCGCACGCTCGAGGCGATCGGGCACCGCGAGGCGTTCGGCCTCAACTGGGACCCGAGCCACATGGTGTGGCAGGACCTCGACCCGGTGAGCTTCCTGTGGGACTTCAAGGACCGCATCTACCACGTGGACTGCAAGGACACGAAGAAGCGGATGCACAACGGCCGCAACGGCCGCATGGGCTCGCACCTCGCCTGGGCGGACCCGCGCCGCGGCTGGGACTTCATCTCGACGGGCCACGGCGACGTGCCGTGGGAGGACGCGTTCCGCATGCTCAACACGATCGGCTACCAGGGCCCCATCTCCGTGGAGTGGGAGGACGCCGGGATGGACCGCCTGGTCGGCGCGCCCGAGGCGCTCGCGTTCGTCAAGAAGTACGCCTTCGACGCTCCGGACGCGGCCTTCGACGCCGCGTTCTCGACCAAGTAGCACGCACAGTCTCCCGTCGGCCGGCGCGGCCGGCCGACGGGTGGGGGAGAGCAGTCCGACACGCCACCGCCCCCGGCCCCTCGACGGCCGGGGGCGGTGGCGTGCCCGCGTCCGGCCGTCGTCGCGTCGTCACGCGTCGTCACGCGTCGTCACGCGTCGTCACGCGTCGTCACGCGTCGTCACGCGTCGTCCGCGTCGCCGCTGGCCGCAGCCATGTGATCCTTCACATTTGTTTCGCGGCTGGGTTATACAACCGTGACGAGCAATGTTCGGCTTTTGCTTGACGCTCGACAAAAGTGCCCCTACGTTGTCATCCATGCGAGCCGACGACGTCGCGCAGGACGTGCGTACCCCGGTGCTGGACCCGGGTGCCCACCTCCCCGGAGCGACCACGACAGGGGCCCCTGCCGCCCGTTCGACCTTCCCCGCCAGCGCTCCCGACGAGGGCGGTCTGCCGGCCTCCGGCTACCGCGCGGGGATCCTCGGTGCGGGATTCATGGGTGGCGTCCACGCGCGGGCCGTGCGCACCGGTGGCGGTCGGGTCGTGAGCGTCGCGGCCGCGGACCTCGAGATCGCCCGCGCGGCCGCGCCTGGCCTCGGGGCCGAGCGTGCCGTCGCCACGGCGGAGGAGCTGCTCGCCGACCCCGAGGTCGACGTCGTGCACGTGTGCACGCCCAACCACCTGCACGTCCCCCTCGCCCGCGCAGCGCTCGCGGCGGGGAAGCACGTGGTGTGCGAGAAGCCGCTCGCGACCGACGTCGAGGGCGCGGTCGAGCTCGCGGGGCTGGCCGCCGAGGCGCGGGCCGCCGACGGCCGGGTCGCCGTCGTGCCGTTCACCTACCGGTTCCACGCCATGGTGCGCGAGGCGCGCGAGCGCGTGCGCCGCGGCGAGGTCGGCACCGTCTCGCTCGTGCACGGCTCGTACCTGCAGGACTGGCTCCTGCGGGACTCGGACGACAACTGGCGCGTCGACCCCGCGCTCGGCGGTGCGAGCCGGGCCTTCGGGGACATCGGCTCCCACTTCTGCGACCTGCTGGAGTTCACCACCGGGCACCGCATCGCCCGGCTCGTCGCGCAGTCGGCCACCGTCAACCCGCACCGCCGGGGGGCGGACGGCGTCGTGCACGCGGTGGCGACCGAGGACGCCGTCACGCTCCAGTACGTGACGGACGGCGGGGCGCTCGGGACCGCGGTCATCTCCCAGGTGTCGGCGGGCCGCAAGAACCGCCTCTACCTCGAGATCTCCGGCTCGGAGTCGACGCTGTCGTTCGACCAGGAGCAGCCGGAGATGCTGTGGGAGGGCCGCCGCGACGGGTCGCGCCTCCTCGTGCGCGACCCCGAGACGCTCTCCCCGGCCGCCGCCCGCTACTCGCGCCTGCCCGCCGGGCACGCCCAGGGCTACCAGGACTGCTTCGACGCGCTCGTCGGCGACACGGCGGCGGCGATCCGCGGCGACGTCCCGGACGGCCTGCCCACGTTCGACGACGGCCTGCGCGCCGCCCGCCTCGCCGCGGCCGTGGGCGAGTCGGTGCGCTCGGGCGGCTGGGTGGAGGTACCGGCATGACCGCGACGACCACGCGCGAACCTCGGCCGCCGACGGCGGGGGAGGGCGGCGACGGGCCGATCCTGCGGCTGCGCGGCATCGGCAAGGAGTTCTTCGGCAACTCCGTGCTGCGCGGCATCGACCTCGACGTGCGGCCGGGCGAGGTGCACGCCCTCGTCGGCGAGAACGGCGCCGGCAAGTCGACGCTCATGAAGATCATCGCGGGCGTGCACCGCCCCGACGCGGGCACGATCGAGCTCGACGGCGCGGACACCACCTTCGCGTCGCCGCTCGCGGCGCAGCACGCGGGCGTCTCGACCGTCTTCCAGGAGTTCAACCTCCTGCCCGAGCGCTCGGTCGCCGAGAACGTCTACCTCGGACGCGAGCCGCGTCGTGCGGGTCTCGTCGACCGCCGGCGGATGCACGCGGACACGACGGCGCTCCTCGCCGACCTGGGCCTCACCGGCCTCGCGTCGTGGACGCGCGTCGGCTCGCTCTCCGTCGCGCAGCAGCAGATCGTCGAGATCGTCAAGGCCGTGTCCTACGACGCGCGCATCATCTCGATGGACGAGCCGACGGCGGCGCTCGCCGACCAGGAGGTCGAGCTGCTCTACGAGCTCGTCCACCGGCTCAAGGAGCGCGGCGTCGCGATCCTCTACGTGTCGCACCGCCTCAAGGAGATCTTCGACCTCTGCGACACCATCACGGTGCTCAAGGACGGCAACCACGTCCTGACGACCCCGACGGCGGACATCGACCCCGACCGGCTCGTGCGCACGATGGTCGGCCGCGACTTCGCCGGGTACTTCCCGGACAAGGACCCCTCGACCGTCCCGGGCGAGGTGCGTCTCGCGCTCGAGGGCGTCGGCAACACGCAGGTCGACGACGTGTCGCTCGAGGTGCGCGCGGGCGAGATCGTCGCGCTCGCCGGCCTCCAGGGCTCGGGGCGCACGGAGATCGCGCACGGCATCTTCGGGATCGCGGGCTTCACCCGCGGGCGCGTGCTCGTCGGCGGCACGCCGGTCGACGTGCGCTCGCCGCGCCAGGCGGTGCGCGCCGGGCTCGCGCTCGTCACCGAGGACCGCAAGGCGGAGGGCCTCGCGCTCGGGCAGTCGATCCTCGCGAACGCGCGGCTCGTGCTCGACGCCGTCGTGCCCGGCCAGGCGGACCGCCGCGCGAAGCGCATCCCCGGCATCCTCTCCTCGCTCGAGCTCGTCGCGAGCTCGCAGGAGGCCGAGGTCCAGTACCTGTCGGGCGGCAACCAGCAGAAGGTCGTCCTCGCGAAGTGGCTGGTCACCGACCCGCAGGTCATCGTCCTCGACGAGCCGACGCGCGGCATCGACGTCGGTGCCAAGCGCGCCGTCTACGACCTCATGCGCGAGCTCACCGCGAGCGGCGTCGCCGTCCTGTTCATCTCCTCCGAGCTCCCCGAGGTCGTCGCGATGGCCGACCGCGTGCTCGTCATGCGCGACGGCCGCCTCGCGGGCGAGCTCCCCGCCGGCAGCGACGAGGAGACCGTGATGGCCCTCGCCACGGGCGCGGGGGAGGACACCTCGGGCGAGCACGTCCAGGTCGACCTCGAGGCTCTCGCCGACGCCGACGACCTCCCGGGCGCCGAGCCCGCCACCACGCCGGACGGACCGCCCGCGTCCGCCCAGCACCCCACCGACGGCCCGCAGGAGGACCGATGAGCACCGCGGTCGCGACCGCCGCCCCCACCGCGCGCCGCGCTCCCGCGCGTCGGCGCCGCCTGGGGTCGACGGAGATCGTCTACCTCGCCCTCGTCGGGATCCTCGTGATCGCCGGCGTCCTCGTCGCGGTCGGCGGCGGCAACCTGTTCAGCACCGCGAACACGGCGTACATGCTCACGCAGACGAGCCTCCTCGGGTTCGTCGCGATCGGGCAGACGTTCGCGATCCTGTGCAAGTCGCTCGACCTGTCCGTCGGGTACGTCGTGGCGCTCAGCTCGATCGTCGGCGCGACGACCATGGCGGGCGACCCGTCGCGGGTCTGGCTCGGCGTCCTCGCGGCGGTGGGCGTCGCGGCGGTCGTCGGCCTGGTCAACGGTCTCGTCATCGCGAAGCTGCGCGTCAACGCGTTCATCGCGACGCTCGGCGTCGGCCTCATCATCAAGGGCTACCTCGACACGCAGTTCAAGGGCCCGGCGGGCGAGGTGCCCGCCTCGTTCCAGATGTTCGGGTACACGCGCGTCGGCCCGGTGCCGGTCTCGACGATCGTCATGCTGGTCGTCGCGGCGGTCGGCGTCGTGCTCCTCACGCGCACCCGGCCGGGCTACCACATGTTCGCGGTCGGCGGGAACACCGACGTCGCGCGGCTCTCGGGCATCCGGACCGACCGGACCCTGGTCCTCGCGCACGTGCTGTGCTCGGTCTGCGCGGGCGTCGCGGGGCTCCTCATCGCCGCGCGCTTCGGCACCGGCAACGCGCTCGTGTACTCCTACGGCCTCGACCTCGACTCGATCGCGGCCGTCGTGCTGGGCGGCACGCTCCTCATGGGCGGGCGCGGCTCGATCGTCGGGACCGTGGGCGGCGTCCTCATCCTCGCGGTGCTCGACACGGTGTTCAACGTCCTCGACGTCGACCCGTTCTTCAAGGACGTCCTGCGCGGCGTCATCATCATCGCCGCCGTCGCGCTCTACGCCCGGCGCCAGATCGACCCGGCAAGCAGCCGGGCCCGCTTCCGCCCGACCCGCACCGGAGGTGCGTCCGCATGACCACCGACACCACGCGCCGGACGATCCCCGCGCGCGCGCCGCGGGCCGGCTGGCTCGAGCGCCTCACCGCGGGCGGGAGCTGGACCGTGTTCGCGCTGCTCGTGCTCGTCTTCGCGGTCATCCTCGTGATGAACCCGTCGTTCGGCGAGCCCATGTCGCTCATGGCCTTCGTCAAGAAGGCGGCGCCGCTGGTCATCCTCGCGATCGGGCAGTACTTCGTCATCGTCTCGGGCGAGTTCGACCTCTCCGTCGGGTCGCTCGTGGGCGCCCAGGTCGTCATCGCCGCGAAGCTCATGGACGGCGAGGACTCGATGACGTGGCCCGTCATGGCGCTCATGATCGTCTTCGGCCTCGCGGTCGGCCTCGTCAACGGCCTCGTGACGACGCTCCTCAAGGTGCCGTCGTTCATCACGACGCTCGGCATGATGCTCGTGCTCTACGGCGCGATCCGGCTCTGGACGGGCGGCGCCCCCACGGGCGCGCTGACCGACGGCTTCCGGCAGTGGGGACGCGGGGGCATCCCCGACACGCCCGGCCAGTTCCAGGTGCCGTACGCGCTCATGGTCGTCGTGGTGCTCGGCGTCCTCGCCGCGCTGCTCATGCGCCGCCCGTTCGGCCGCACGCTCGTCGCCACCGGCGACAACGACGTCGCGGCCGGCTACGCCGGGAGCTCCGTCTGGTGGGTGCGCACGCGCGCCTTCCTCCTCTCGGGCTTCATGGCGACGGTCGCCGCGATCCTCATCGGCGGCTACGCGGGCGTCACCGCGCAGGTCGGGCAGGGCCTGGAGTTCATGGCCATCACGGCCGTCGTGCTCGGGGGCGTCGTGCTCGGCGGCGGGCGGGGCACCGTGATCGCCGCGATGGCCGGCGCGCTCACGCTCGAGGCGCTGTTCACGCTGTTCAACCAGCTCAGCCTCCCGTCGACGATCCGGCCCGCCGTGCAGGGCGTGATCATCATCGCGGCCGTCGCCTACGCCGCGCTGCCGCGCCGGTCGCGGCGCCGCGCGTCCACCCCCGACGCCCCGCCTGCCGCGGGGCCGACCCCCGCACCGAAGGAGCCCGCCCCCGCGAACGCCTGAGCACCGGCGCCCCGGCGGACTCCCGCCCGCGCGACCTCGACCACGCCCGACGACCCCACCTGAAGAAGTCCCCACCCTTCCGAGCTGTACCCCCTTCCCCCGCACGATGCGGGACGACGACGTCTCACCCTCAAGGAGAGAAGGACATGCGACGTACACGAGCACTCCTGGCCGGCGCGGCGGTGGCCACGCTGTTCCTCACGGCCGCCTGCACGACCGACGCGCCCACCGACCCCGGCGAGGGTGGCGAGACCTCGGCCGAGGAGAGCCCCGCGGACGAGGAGTCCGGCGGCGCCGACTCCGAGTGGTTCGTCCAGGCGGACTTCGACCGTCAGCTCGCCCAGCGCGAGGTCGTGCCCGAGGGCCCGGCCGACCAGCCGTGGCTCCAGGCGATCGAGCCCGAGTACGTGGACACGGCCGAGTACGCGAGCGAGGGCGGCGGCAAGACGCTGTGCTTCTCGAACGCGTCGGTGTCCAACCCGTGGCGCGTGACCGGGTTCATCACCATGCAGCAGCAGGTCGACGTCCTCACCGAGGAGGGCGTGATCGGCGAGTTCCGCGTCTCCGACGCCGCCGACGACGACAACAAGCAGATCTCCGACATCCAGGCGTTCGTCGCGGCCGGCGACTGCGACGCGATCGTCATCTCGCCGTCGACCACCGCGACCCTCACGCCCGCTGTCGAGGCCGCGTGCGAGTCGGGCAAGCCGGTCATCGTGTTCGACCGCGGCGTGAACACCGACTGCATGGTCACGTTCATCCACCCGATCGGCGGCTACGCCTACGGTGCCGACGGCGCCGAGTTCCTCGTCGAGAACCTGGACCCGGGTTCGAAGGTGCTTGCGCTGCGCATCCTGCCCGGCGTCGACGTGCTGGAGAACCGCTGGGCCGCGGCGGACAAGATCTTCTCCGACTCCGAGCTCGAGGTCGTGGGTGCGGAGTTCACCGGTGGTGACGGCGCGAAGATCAAGGACATCGTCACGCAGTACCTGCAGCGCGGGGACGTGGACGGCATCTGGATGGACGCGGGCGACGGCGCCGTCGCGGCGGTCGAGGCGTTCGAGGACGCCGGCAAGCCCTACCCGGTCTTCATGGGCGAGGACGAGATGAGCTTCCTGCGCAAGTGGAAGGACACGGACATGACCGCCCTCGGCGCCGTGTACTCGAACTTCCAGTGGCGCACCCCGATCCTCGCGGCGCAGATGATCTGGGCCGGCGAGCAGGTGCCGTCCGAGTGGGTCCTGCCGCAGTCGCCGATCGACGCCGAGGAGCTGGACGCGTACCTCGAGGCGAACAAGGACATGCCGTCGCTGCACTACGCGAAGTTCGGCGGCGAGGACCTGCCGGGCTTCCCGGAGGCATGGACCGACCGCTGACGGGAGCACTGACCGGACCGCTGTCCGGTCGTCCGTGCCGGGCCTGATGGGTCCGCAGAACCACCCGGTCCGACCCTCGCGGTCGGGCCACCAGGGGCCGCCCGGTCGTCGTCCGACCGGCCGGGCGCCCCGCCCGCCCGACGACGCGGCGGCACCTCCGCGCGGAGGTGCGCCGCGGCGTCGGGCACGCGGGCGGGACGGCCGTGCGTTCGGACCCGACGAGAGAGAGCGACGTGGCTCTTCCTTCCCCGACCCTGCCGCTGCGCCGTCGCGCGCTCGGCGTCAACACGTGGGTCTGGACCTCCCCGCTCACCGACGACGCGCTGCGCGGGATCGCGCCCCGGGTCGCGGGCTGGGGCTTCGACGTGCTCGAGCTGCCCGTGGAGAACCCGGGGGACTGGGACCCGGCGACCGCCGCGAGGGTCCTCGCCGACCACGGCCTGGGCGCCAGCGTCTCGCTCGTCATGGGCGAGGGTCGCGAGCTCGTCGCCGCGGACGCCGCGACGGTGCGCGCCACGCAGGACTACCTGCGGCACGTCGTCGACGTCGCGCGCACGGTCGGCGCCCCGGTGATCGGCGGCCCGGCGTACGCGTCGGTCGGGCGCACGTGGCGGCTGAGCCCCGCCGAGCGCGAGGCGGCGTACTCCGAGCTCGCCGAGAACCTGGCCCCGGTCGTCGAGCACGCGATGGCGGCGGGCGTCGTCGTCGGGCTCGAGCCGCTGAACCGCTACGAGACGAGCCTCGTCAACACCGTCGACCAGGGGCTGGAGGTCGTACGGCGCCTGCCCGCGGCCGGGATCGGCCTCATGCTCGACCTCTACCACATGAACATCGAGGAGACGGACCTGCCCGCGGCGGTCGCGCGCGCGGGCGAGCGCATCGCGCACGTCCAGGTGTGCGGCAACGACCGGGGCGCACCCGGCAACGACCACCTGGACTGGCCCGCCCTCCTCGCCGCGCTCGACGCGACCGGCTACGACGGACCCCTCGTCATCGAGTCCTTCACGGCCGACAACGCGACGATCGCCACGGCCGCCTCCATCTGGCGGCCGCTGGCCCCGACCCAGGACGCCATCGCCGTCGATGGCCTCGCCCACCTGAAGGGACTGATGCCCACGCCGGAGCACCCGTAGCCGTAGTCGACCCACGACCGCAGCGCCGGCACGCCGCGGGATGACGACCACCCTGCCCGGACGACGACGTCCGGGTCCGCACGTCATGCCCCTGGAGGCACCACGATGACCGCACGACGCCCACGCAGGGCGAGGTCCGTCGCGGCACTGACCATCGGAGCGCTCGCGTTCACGCTCGCGCCCGTCACGATGGCCAGCGCCGCCGACGACCCCGTCCCCGCGGACGAAGAGCACAAGGTACTCATCTTCACCAAGACGACCCAGTTCCGGCACAGCGAGGCGATCACGCAGGGCACCCCGGTGCTCGAGGCGGCGTTCGCCGAGGTCGGCATCGCGTCCGACCACACGGAGGACTCGACGGTCTTCAACGACGAGACCCTCGCGCAGTACGACGCCCTGGTCATGTTCCAGACGTCGGGCGACCCGTGGAACGCCGACGAGAAGGCGGCGCTGGAGCGCTACCAGCAGGCGGGCGGCGGCATCGTCGCGATCCACAACGCCACGGACATGCGCGGCAGCTACGACTGGTGGGACGACATGATCGGGGCGCTCATGCCCGGTCACGCCGCCACCGGCACCAGCCCCGGCCTGCCGGGCACGGTCCGCGTCGAGGACCGCACGCACCCGTCGACCGAGCACCTGTCCCAGCGCTGGACGCGCGCGGACGAGTGGTACAACTACTCGGCCAACGTCCGCGGCAGCGCGCACGTGCTCGCCACGATGGACGAGTCCACGTACGACGCGGGCAGCAACAAGATGGGCTACGACCACCCGATCTCGTGGTGCAAGCCCTACGACGGCGGTCGCGCCTGGATGACCGGCATGGGCCACTTCGGGGCGCACTACACCGACGAGCCCGACCTCGTGCAGCACATCGTCGGCGGTGTGCAGTGGGCCGCGGGCCTCGTCGAGGGCGACTGCGGCGGCACCGACTGGGGCTCGTTCGAGAAGATCGCGCTCGACTCCAACACGAGCGCGCCCTTCGGCATGGACGTCGCGCCCGACGGCCGCGTGTTCTACACCGAGCTCGTGCGCGGGCAGATCCGCGTGTACGACCCGCGGACGCAGAACACCACGACCGCCATCACCATCCCGGTGTACTCGGGCGGCGAGGACGGCCTGCTCGGCATCGCGCTCGACAAGGACTTCGCGGAGAACGGGTACCTGTACCAGTACTACGCGCCGGCGAGCTCGAACGACTCCGACCCGGCGAACTTCTTCAGCCGCGTCTCGCGGTTCACGGTCTCCTCCGAGGGGCCCGGCTCCACGGTGATCGACCCGGCGTCGGAGAAGGTGCTCCTCGAGATCCCGGCCGGGCGCCTGCCCGACGAGCCGGGTCACACGGGCGGCGGCCTCCTCGTCGACCACGAGACCGGTGACCTGTACATCGGCGTCGGCGACGACGTGAACCCGCACTCCGAGCCGTCGGGCGGCTACGCGCCGATCTCGGAGCGCGACGGCACGTTCCACGACGCGCGCGCGACGTCCGCGAACACGAACGACCTGCGCGGCAAGGTCCTGCGCATCCACCCCGAGGCCGACGGCACGTACTCGATCCCCGAGGGCAACCTGTTCGCCCCGGGCACCGAGAAGACGCTGCCGGAGATCTACGCGATGGGCTTCCGCAACCCGTTCCGGTTCACGATCGACGCGAAGACGGGCAACCTCGGCGTCGCCGACTACTCGCCCGACAACGGGTCGGACAACCTCGCCAACCGCGGCCCGGCCGGCATCGCCGAGTGGAACCTCATCAAGGAGCCCGGCTTCTTCGGCTGGCCGCTGTGCATGGGCAACAACGAGCCGTTCCGCGACGTCGACTACCGGACGAACCCCGTCACCGTGGGCGACTTCTTCGACTGCGACAACCCGGTCAACGACTCCGTGAAGAACACGGGCCTCACCGAGCTGCCCGCGGCCCAGCCGGCGGACCTCTGGTACGGCTACCAGCGCTCGTCCGTCCCCGGCGTCATCAACGCCGGCGGCGGCCTCGCGCCCATGGGCGGCCCGTTCTACCAGTTCGACCCGGAGCTCGACTCGGACACGAAGTTCCCGTCGTCGTACGACGGCAAGGCCTTCTTCTACGAGTGGGCCCGCAACAAGATGTACACGATCGACCTCAAGGACCCCGAGGCCGCGCCCGGCGCGACCGACGTCGAGAAGGTCAACCCGTTCCTCCCGCAGGAGCAGTTCCTCGCGCCGATCGAGTCCAAGTTCGGTCCCGAGGGCTCGCTCTACGTGCTCGACTGGGGCGGCGGCTTCGGCCGCGACAACCCGAACTCGGGCCTGCACCGCATCGACTACCTGTCGGGCTCGCGCTCGCCGGTGTCGAAGCCGGTCGCGACGCCGGACTCCGGTATCGCGCCGCTCGAGGTGACGTTCGACGGCACGGGGAGCACCGACCCCGAGGGCGAGGAGCTCACGTACGCGTGGGACTTCGACGGTGACGGCACCACGGACTCGACGTCCGCCGCGCCCAGCCACACCTACACCGAGAACGGCGTCTTCGACGCACGCCTCACGGTCACCGACCCCGCCGGCAAGGTCGGCACGGCGACCGTCCCGATCACGGTGGGCAACACGCGGCCCGAGGTCGACTTCGGCCTGCCGCCCACCGGCTCGTTCTTCAACTTCGGCGACGACATCACGTGGGACGTGTCGGTGACCGACGCGGAGGACTCGCCCGAGGGCGACGAGATCGACGACGAGCAGGTCATCATCCAGCCGGCGCTCGGGCACGACGCGCACGCGCACCCGGCCGAGCCGCTGCACGGCCGCACGGGCACCGTGGCGACGAGCCTCGGCGGCGGCCATGGCGAGGACATGAACGTCTTCTACGTGATCGACGCGCGCTACACCGACCGCGGCGGCGAGGGCGACGTGCCCGCGCTCACCGGGTCGGACACGACGCTGATCTTCCCGAAGAAGCGCGAGGCGGAGTTCCACACGACCTCCCAGGGCACCACGACGATCCCGAGCCGGGACGTCGAGGGCGGCGGCTCCGTCATCACCGGGTCCAACGGTTCCTGGGCGTCGTACGACCCCGTGAGCCTCTACGGCGTGCAGGCGCTGAACCTGCGCGTCGCGGCGGCGGCCGAGGGCACGATCGAGCTGCGTCGTGACGCGGCCGACGGCGAGCTCCTCGGCACGGCCGAGATCCCGCAGACCGGGCTCGGCACGTTCACGGACGTGGCCGTCGAGGTCACCGACCCGATGGAGCCGTTCACGCTCTACGTGGTCTTCCCCGGTGAGGGCGAGCGTCGCCTCAACTTCATCGAGGCCGACGGCAAGGGCGTCTCGGACACGACCCGTCCCCAGGTCCGCATCACGTCCCCCGAGGCGGGCGTCCGCCTCGAGCAGGGCGAGATGGCGGTCACCGCGGAGGCGGACGACACCGAGAACACCGTGACCCAGGTCGAGTTCTTCGTCGACGGCGAGTCGATCGGCGTCGACGACACGGCTCCGTACGAGGCCACGTGGAACCCCACGGCGGACAACTACTACGAGCTGACCGCCGTCGCCACGAACGACAAGGGCCTGTACACGCGCTCGCGCGTCGTCCTCGCCCAGGTCGGCGACCTCTTCGCGGGGATGAAGACCTTCACCAACGCGAACGGGACGTTCGAGCAGCTCGCCGAGGGCAAGTACCTCGTCACGTCGGGCGGCGCGAACATGTGGCAGGGCACCAACGAGTACTCGACCATCTACCGCGAGCAGGGCGCCGACGAGAACTGGTCGGCGACCGTGAAGATCAACAGCCAGGGCAACTCGGCCGGGTCCGCCAAGGCCGGGATCATCGTCCGCAACGACGTCACGCAGACGGCGAACTCGCAGGGCTACGCGGCCCTGGGCATGCGCCCGAGCGGGGGCTTCGAGTGGCTGCGCGGCAACTCCAGCGGGCAGCTCACGGCGTCGACCGGCGCGAGCACGACGAGCTACCCCGCGTGGGTGCGGATCGTGCGCGACGGCGACCTGTACACGGCCTCCTGGAGCAAGGACGGCGAGAACTTCACGCAGATCGGCGAGCCGCAGGCCCTGCCGGGTGCGGCGTCCGTCCAGGACGTGGGTCTCTTCGTCACGGCGCACAGCACGTCGGCGACGAGCGCGGTCGAGTTCCAGGACTTCGTGTTCGACGACGACCCGCAGACCGAGGAGCCCGGCGGCGGGAACCCGCCGCAGTGCCTCGCCGACTCGTCCGACGAGTTCGACGGCGACGCTCTCGACCCGCGGTGGACGGTCGTCCGCCAGGCCGAGGGCCAGCCGATCACGGTCGCCGACGGCCACGCCGTCCTGCCGGTCGTGCAGGGCGACATCAACGAGACCGAGACCGGGCCGATCAGCTACCTCGGTCAGTCCGCACCCGCCGGGGCGTGGACGCTCGAGACCAAGCTCGAGGTCCCGCTCGCCCGACACTGGCAGCACGCCGGACTCCTGGTCCACGTGAACGACGACGAGTACACCAAGCTCGCGTTCACCAAGAACCAGAGCGGCGCCCGCTTCCTCGAGTTCCAGACCGAGACCGGCGGTTCCCGGACGTGGCACGGCCAGACGGACGTCGCGACGGACTTCCCGTCGACGATCCACCTGCGCCTCGTCTCGGACGGCTCCGCCATCACGGCGGCGTACTCGGCGGACGGCCAGGCGTGGACGGCGCTCGCGGGCTCCGCGCCCGTGAAGCCCGACGCGACGTTCGGCGTCATGGCGGGCGGCGACACGGCGACCGCGGACTCGGTCGCGAAGGTCGACTACGTCCACGTCACGGGGAGCGAGCCGGACGACGGCGTGCGCGAGCCGAGCGACGAGTTCGAGGGCGACGCCCTCGACGGCTGCCGCTGGGACGCGATCGTCCGTTACGACGGGTCGAAGGTCGCCGTCGCCGACGGCGAGCTGCGCATCACGACCCAGCCGGGCGACATCAACGCCGGGAACAACGGCGACCCGCGCAACTTCGTCCTCCAGACCGCTCCGGAGGGTGACTGGGTCGTCGAGACGCGGTTCAAGGCGCCGCTCGTTCACCGGTGGCAGCTCGCGGGCCTCATCGCGTACGGCGACGACGACAACTACGTCAAGGCCGACGTGCTCGCGAAGAACGCACCGGGTGCGGCCCTCACGCTGGGCGCCGAGCTCGTCTCCGAGAAGGGCGGCCAGTTCGGCAACGGCGGCAACCGCCAGCTCGAGCTCGCCAGCTCGACCGAGTCGGGCTACTGGTACGTGCGCCTCGAGAAGGTGGGGAGCACCTACCAGGGCTGGGTCAGCGACGGCGGGGTGACCTGGACGCCGCTGGGCGCGCCGGTGACCAACGACGCGCCGCTGACCAAGGTCGGCCTCATGGCGATCGGCCCGGAGCAGGAGACGCCGGTCACCGTGGCGTTCGACTGGTTCCGACTCACGACGGAGTCCGAGCCGGAGCCGACGGTCGACGTCGAGGTCACCGCGTCCGCCCGCTGCCTCGCGGGCAAGGCGTACCTCGCGATCCGCGCGACGAACGTCGACGAGGCGCCCGTCGCGATCACCCTGACCACGCCGTTCGGCTCCAAGGAGTTCGGCGCGGTCGAGGTGGGCGGCAACGCCTACCAGTCGTTCGCGTCGCGTGCGACGTCGTTCGACGCGGGCACGGCCACGGTCACGGCGACGCTCGGCGACGTCACGACCGAGATCGAGGTGCCGTACGACGCCGTGAGCTGCGGCTGACGGCGGGCCGGTGACGGGCGACCCGCTCTCGTCACCGGCCACCGCGCCGGCCCGGCCTCGCGGCCGGGCCGGCGCACACCGAGCGGGACGACCACGGACAGGAGCGACAGGTGGCACAGCGCACCGCAGGACGGACGTCCGCGTCCCGGACGCCGACGGCCCAGGACGCCCGGAGGGGCTCCGGCCGCACGGGCGGCCCGACGACGACGCCCGCACGCTCCCGTCCGGCTGACCGGGGCGGTGCCGGCCGCCCCGTGCCCCGACCGCCGGCGCGCGTCCGCGCGCGCCGGTGGTTCGCGGGTCTCGACCCCTGGCGCCGGGTGCTGCTCGCCCTCGCCGCGCTCGCCGTCGTCGCGGTGGTGGTCGCGCTCGTCGTGTCGCTCACGCGCGGGACGTCGTCCGCGCCCGACGAGGGGTTCGTCGTCGACCCGGCGCGCGTCGCCGAGCTCGAGGCGGCCGAGGAGGCGCGCGACGCCGACAACCTCGTCGCCTCGATCGAGCACGCCCAGCACGTGCAGACCGAGCTCGTCCCCGTCCTGCACGGGCTGCACGCGGTGCTCCCCGTCGACGGCTCGACCGCGGTCCCGGCCGACCCGGCCGAGATCGCGGAGTGGCGAGCGACCGTCGACGGCCTCGTTGCCGAGACCGAGTCGCTCCAGAGCGGCTCGTCCGAGCACAACATCGTCCGCAACGGGATGCTCACCTCGCTCCGGCTCGTCGGCGACTCGCTCGACGCCGTCCGCCTCGCGACCGCCGCGGGCACGAGCGACCCGACCGCGGCCACGGACCTCTACGCCCTCGCCGGCGAGCTGCGCACCCGCGCCGTCGACACCTGGGGGCTCGCCGCGATCCAGCTCGACCTGCGCTCGACCGCCGGGGGACAGGGGCACGTCCACGTGTTCCTGCCCGTGCACCCGGACGACTCGCTCGACGGCGGCCTCGACCTCGGGCACGACGGCGGGCCGGGCGACGGTCACGACCACGACGACGAGGACGCGCACGACGACTGACCCGCCACCCGCGGCCCACCGGGCCGCCCCACCGACCTCCCGGTCGGGCGCCCTCCGGGGTGCAGGCCGAGCCCGACCGGGACCCTGACCGGAGCGCCCCGCGCGACGACGCGCGGACCACGACGCCCCACGACGCACCACGAGGAAGGAGAGCACGACCCGCGGCACGGCAACGTCGCCGAGCCGCACCGATCAAGTCTCAAGGAGGAGAAGTGACAGCACGACCTTCGAGAGGTCGGCGCCAGGGGGTCGCGGCGGTCACCGCCGCGGCCCTCGTCGCGCCGGCGCTCACCCTCGCGACGGCAGCCCCCGCCGCCGCGCACGACGAGTTCTCCGTCATGGTCTTCAGCAAGACCGCCGCCTTCCGGCACGGCTCGATCCCCGCGGGCATCGCGGCGATCCAGCAGCTCGGCACCGACCACCACTTCGCCGTGACCCCGACCGAGGACGCGGGAGCCTTCACGGACGAGAACCTCGCCCAGTACGACGCCGTCGTCTGGCTGTCCACCACGGGCGACGTCCTGAACGACGAGCAGCAGGCCGCGTTCGAGCGGTACATCGCCGCCGGCGGCGGGTACGCCGGCGTCCACGCCGCGTCCGACACCGAGTACGACTGGCCCTGGTACGGCGAGCTCGTCGGCGCGTACTTCAACAGCCACCCGCAGAACCAGGACGCGACGGTCGTCGTCGCCGACGACGAGCACCCCTCGACCGCGCACCTCCCGGCGTCCTGGGACCGGTACGACGAGTGGTACAACTACCGCGAGAACCCGCGCGGCCAGGTCCACGTGCTCGCGAGCCTCGACGAGTCCTCGTACTCCCCGGGGTCGGGCGCCATGGGCGCCGACCACCCGATCGCCTGGTGCCAGGAGTACGACGGCGGCCGGTCCTGGTACACCGGCGGCGGCCACACCGACGAGTCGTACACCGACCCGGCGTTCGTCCAGCACCTGCTCGGCGGCATCCAGACCGCCGCGGGTGCGGTCGACGCCGACTGCGGCGCGACGGTCGACGCCTCGTTCGAGCAGGTGACGCTCGCCAAGGGCGCGGTCAAGACGGGCGAGCCGATCGCCATGGCCGTCCTGCCCGACGGCGACGTCCTGCACACCTCGCGCGACGGGCGCGTCTGGTACACGACCGCCGACGCCACGACGGCGCTCGCGGGCACCGTCCCCGTGTACACCCACGACGAGGACGGCCTCCAGGGCGTCGCGATCGACCCGGGCTTCGCCGAGAACCGCTGGGTCTACCTCTACTACGCGCCCAAGCTCGACACGCCGCCCGGCGACGCGCCCGAGACGTCGGCCGACCCGGCCGCGTTCGAGGCGTTCGAGGGGTACAACCAGCTCTCGAGGTTCCGGCTCACGGAGCAGAACCTGCTGGACCTCGCGAGCGAGCAGAAGATCCTCGAGGTCCCGGCCGACCGCGGGCTGTGCTGCCACGCGGGCGGCGAGATCGACTTCGACGCCGAGGGCAACCTCTACCTGTCGACGGGTGACGACACGAACCCGTTCGCGTCGGACGGCTACGCGCCGATCGACGAGCGGGCGACCCGCAACCCGGCGTTCGACGCCCGCCGCAGCTCGGGCAACACGAACGACCTGCGGGGCAAGCTCCTGCGCATCACGGTCGCCGAGGACGGGTCGTACACGGTCCCCGAGGGCAACCTCTTCCCCGAGGGCGAGTACGAGGCCGGCAAGACCCGGCCCGAGATCTACGCGATGGGCTTCCGCAACCCGTTCCGCTTCGGGATCGACAAGGCGACGGGCGAGGTCCACCTCGGCGACTACGGCCCCGACGCGGGCGGCGCGAACGCGAACCGCGGTCCCGGCGGGACGGTCGAGTTCAACGTCATCTCCGAGGCGGGCAACTACGGCTGGCCGTACTGCATCGGCGACAACCTCGCGTACAACGACTACGACTTCGAGACCAAGGTCTCCGGTCCGAAGTTCGACTGCGCGGCGCCGAAGAACACGAGCCCGCACAACACGGGCCTCGTCGACCTCCCGCCGGCCGTGCCGGCGTGACAGCCGTACGACGGCGGGTCCGTGCCGGCCTTCGGCACGGGCGGCGAGTCCCCGATGGGCGCCGTCGTCTACGACTACGACCCCGCGCTCGAGTCGGAGACCAAGTTCCCCGCGTACTACGACGGCAAGCCGCTGCTCTACGAGTGGGACCGCGCGTGGATCAAGGAGGCGATCCGGAACGAGGACGGCAGCCCCGCGGGCTTCGTCCCGGCGCTGGAGTTCATGGACCTGCGCCGGCCGATGAACCTCGAGTTCGGCCCGGACGGCTCGCTCTACGTGCTCGACTACGGCGGCGGCTACTTCGGGGGCGACGCGCTCTCGGCCGTCTACCGGATCGACTACGTGCGCGGGGGCCGCTCGCCCGTCGCGCAGATCGACGCCTCGCCGACGAACGGCCAGGCGCCGCTCGCGGTGTCCTTCGACGGCACCGGGTCCTCGCACCCGGACGGCAAGGAGTTCACGTACGCCTGGGACCTCGACGGTGACGGCGAGACCGACGCCACCGACGCCCAGGTCTCGCGGACGTTCACCGAGAACGGCCGGCACGAGGTACGGCTCACCGTGACCGACGCCGACGGCAAGCAGGGCGTGGCGACCACGACCATCACCGTGGGCAACACCGCGCCCGAGGTGACGCTCGAGCTCCCGGCCGACGGCCAGTTCTTCGACTTCGGCGACCAGGTCCCGTTCCGGGTCACGGTCACCGACGCCGAGGACGGCGCTCAGGTCGACTGCAGCCGCGTCGTGGTCGAGTACATCCTCGGCCACGACAACCACGGGCACCCGCTGTCCAGCGCCACGGGCTGCGAGGGCGTCCTCACGACCGCCAAGGACGAGGGGCACGGCCTCGACGCGAACATCTTCGGCGTCGTCAACGCGACGTACACCGACGGCGGGGGCGCCGACGGCGTGCCCGCGCTCGCGTCCGACGACGAGGCCGTCCTGCACACGCGCACCAAGCAGGCCGAGTACTTCACCGACAGCCAGGGCGTCCAGGTCGTCGCGAAGGACATCTCCGAGGGTGGCAAGCAGCTCGGGTACATCGCGGCCGGCGACTGGTTCGCGTTCGACCGGATGAACCTCGCGGGCATCGACTCGATCTCCGCGCGGTACAGCTCGGGCGGCTCCGGCGGCGTGCTCGACGTGCGGGACGGTGCCGTGGACGGCCCGCTCCTCGCGACGCTCACGCTGTCGCCGACCGGGGCCTGGGACACACCGGCGCGCACGCAGGCGGTCCCGGTCACCGACCCGGGCGGCACGCGCACGCTCTACTTCGTCGCGCGCTCGACGACGGGGGCGACGGGCGACATGTTCGACGTCGACTCCGTCACCTTCACGGGCCGGGGCGCGGCGAACAACGTGGCCCCGGTCGTCGGCTCCGTGACGGCGACGCCCGCCACGGGCGACGCGCCGCTCGACGTCGCGTTCGCCGCGCAGGCCACCGACGCCGACGGCGACGCGCTCACGTACGCGTGGGACTTCGGCGACGGCGGCACGGCGACGGGCGCGACCGCGCAGCACACGTACACGGCGGCCGGGAGCTACACGGCCAAGGTCACCGTGAGCGACCCGTCGGGCGCGCACGCGACCGGCACCGTCGCGGTCTCCGTGTACGGCACGCTCGAGTGCACCGAGCCGGACCCGCAGCGCGGGCCCGAGGACGAGTTCGAGGGCGAGGCGCTCGACGGCTGCCGCTGGGACGTCGTCGACCTCCGCCCCGACCTCGCCCAGGTGCGCGACGGGAAGTGGGTCGTGCGCACGACCGACGCCGACTTCGCCGGCACCGGCAACCAGCGCGTGCCGAACATCATCACGACCGACCAGCCGGGCGACTCCTGGACGGTCGAGACGAAGATGACGGCCTCGTTCGCGAACCAGTACCAGCAGGGCGGCCTCATCGTCCGCGCGTCGGAGTCCGACTACGTCAAGCTCGCCGTGGTCCAGCACCCCGGCGGCCTGCGCGTCGAGCTCCGCAGCGAGATCGGCGACGTCGTGCAGTCCACGAACGGCGACGTCCTCGACATCGCGAAGCCCGTCTACGGCGAGTACCTGCTGCGCCTGTCGCGCGACGGCGACTCGTTCACCGGGTCGTACTCGCTCGACAACGGGCAGACCTGGGTCCCCACCACGCGCGCGGTCACGCACGCGGGGCTCGGCGACGCGGGCGTCGGCGTGTTCGCGCTCGGCAAGAGCGCGGGCGCGAACCAGATCGACGTCGCGTTCGACCACGTGCGCGAGGTCGACGGCAGCGGCGTCCCCGTGTGCGAGGACGTCACCGCGAGCGACACGTTCGACGGCAGCGGGTCCGGCCTCGGCCTCGACCCGTGCCGCTGGTACGTCGTCAACGCCGACCCGTCGCGGCTCGCCGTCGCGGACGGCGCGCTGCAGCTCACCACGACCGACGACGACGTGTACGGCGCGACGAACTCCACCGTGCCGAACATCGTCCGCTCGACGGTCGTGACGGGCGACGAGTGGACCGTCGAGACGACGGTGCGCGCGGACCTCACGCAGAACTACCACCAGGGCGGCCTCATGGTCTACAAGGACCAGGCCAACTACGTGAAGGTCGGCGTGATCCACAACGGCGGTGCCGCCGGGACGGTCGGCTTCGAGCTCCGCAGCGAGAAGGGCGACGTCGTGCTGCAGCCGCAGCCCAGCGCCGGCTCGCTGCCGCGCGAGGCGGACGGGACGTACCACGTGCGTCTCGCCCGGTCCGGCGACACGTTCGTCGGCTCGTGGTCGCTCGACGGCGAGCAGTGGACCGAGCTTGCCGCCGTGACGAACGACCAGCTCGACGGGATCGGGGTCGGGCCGTTCGCGCTCGGCAAGAACCAGACCCAGCCCACGGTCGTCGCGTTCGAGGACTTCGTCCTCGCGGGCGAGGTGGTCGAGCAGCCGCTCGACGTCACGACCGAGGTCCAGGTCCGGTGCCTCGCCGGCAAGGCGTACGTCGCGGTGCGTGCGACGAACGCCGACGGCGTCCCGGTCGACGTCACTCTGACGACGCCGTTCGGCACCAAGGCGTTCACCGGCGTCCAGCCGGGCGCCTCGGCGTACCAGTCGTTCGCGGCCCGGGCGACGTCCGTCGAGGCGGGCGTCGTGGGGATCGCGGCGACCGGCGACGGTCGCACGTTCGCGGCCGACGTCGCGTACGACGCCAAGAGCTGCGGCTGACGCCGTCGTTCGGACAGCAGGCCGAGGGCCGGTCGGGGATCTCCCCGACCGGCCCTCGGTCGTGCGGGGTCAGGCGCGGGGGAGGGCCATGACGACGTCGGAGTGCGTCTCGCCGCCGACCACGTAGGTGCGCCCGCCGACGACGTCGAACCCGTGCTTGCGGTAGAACGCCTGCGCCCGGGCGTTGAGACCGTTCGTGCCGAGCCACACGGGCAGTCCGGGGCCGAGTCGGGCGGCCGCCCCGGTCGTCGCCGTCATGAGCACGCTCGCCACGCCCTTGCCCTGGGCCGCGGGGTGCACGTAGATCTTCGAGAGCTCGACCGCCTCGCCCGCTCCCACCGCCGCCGCGACGTCCGGGTCGTCCGGCACGCCGCGGACGAGGAGCGCGTAGCCGAGGAGGGGCGCGGCGTCGTGCTCGTCGAGGGCGTCCGCCGCGACGTCGTCGCACGCCGGCTCGACGAGGAGGAGCGCGTGCGCGGCGCTCGCGGCCCACGCACGGAACCGCTCGGGCGAGAGCTGCGTCGCGACGTGCTCGGCGATCGCGTCGGGCGACGTGCCCGGCGGGCACGCGAGCGGGAACGTCAGGGCCGCGAGCCCGGCGAGGGCGGGTGCGTCGTCGGTCGTGGCACGCCGCACGCGCACGGCCGGCGCGGCGGGGGAGCGGTCGTCGGGCATGCCCGCGAATCTACGCCCCGCCACGGACGGAGCGGCCGGCCCGCGCCCAGGGTCCGGCCTGTTCCGGGCATGATGGTCGGGTGACGCGCATCGACCTCAACGCCGACCTCGGCGAGGGCTTCGGCCGCTGGACCCTCGCCGACGACGAGGCCCTGCTCGGCCTGGTGACCAGCGCGAACGTCGCGTGCGGGTTCCACGCGGGCGACCCCACGACGGTGCGCACCGTCACGCGGGACGCCGTCGCCCGGGGCGTGCGGGTCGGCGCGCACGTGAGCTACCGCGACCTCGCGGGCTTCGGGCGCCGCTTCATGGAGGTCGACCCCGTCGAGCTCGCCGACGACGTCGTCTACCAGCTGGCCGCGCTCGACGGCTTCGCGCGGCTCGCGGGGGACCGGGTGCGCTACGTCAAGCCCCACGGCGCCCTCTACAACGCGATCGTCCACCACGAGGCGCAGGCGCGCGCCGTCGTCGACGCGGTCCGCGCCTACGACCCCACGCTCCCCGTGGTCGGCCTGCCCGGGTCCGCCGTCCTGCGCCTCGCGGACGCCGCGGGGCTCCCCACGGTGCGCGAGGCGTTCGCCGACCGGGGCTACCTCCCCACGGGCGAGCTGGTCCCGCGGGGCCGGCCGGGCGCCGTCGTGCACGACGCCGAGCAGGTCGCCCGTCGCGTCGTCGGGCTCGTCACGTCCGGCACCGTGCTCGCCGCGGACGGCACGCGCCTGCGGGTCGAGGCCGACTCGGTGTGCGTCCACTCCGACACGCTGGGCGCCGTCGGGCTCCTCGGTGCCGTGCGCGCCGCGCTCGAGGCCGCCGGGGTCGAGCTGCGCCCCTTCGCCGAGGCCGGCCCGGGCGCGCGCGAGGGCACCGTGCCGTGACGGGCACCGTGCACGCGTTCGGGGAGACGGCGCTGCTCGTCGACCTGCCCGACCTGGCGGCCGTGCGGTCGCTGCACCGGGCGCTCGCGGCCGACGTGCCGCCCGGGGTCGTGGACGTGGTCCCGGCCGCGCGCACGGTCCTGGTCCGGTGCGCGGCGCGCGGCGACGTCGCGGGCGCCCGAGCCTGGGTCCAGGAGGCACTGCTCCGCGCGTCGTCCGACGACGCGCCCCTGCCCGCCGGTCCCGCGGTGGAGATCCCCGTGCGCTACGACGGGCCCGACCTGGACGACGTCGCCCGCTGGGCAGGGGTGAGCGTCGAGGAGGTCGTCGCCCGGCACTCCGGACGCGAGTACGAGGCGGCGTTCGGCGGTTTCGCACCGGGCTTCACCTACCTCGCGGGCGTCGACCCCGTCATCGCGGCGCCGCGCCTCGCGACCCCGCGCACGCGCGTCCCCGCGGGGTCCGTCGCGCTCGCGGGCGAGCTCACGGCGGTCTACCCGGCCGCGTCCCCGGGTGGGTGGCGCCTGCTCGGCCGCACCGACGTGGCGATGTTCGACGTCGACCGCGACCCTCCGGCGCTCGTCGCGCCCGGCGCGCGGGTCCGGTTCGTGCCGTCCCGGTCCGTCGTCGCGGCGGCGCCCGCGCGGCAGGGCGGCGAGCCGTCGACGGGGACGGCGGACGCGAGCGGCGAGCTCTTCTCCGGGGCGGCACCCGCGAGCGGCGAGCCGTCCTCCGGGGCGGCACCCGCGAGCGGCGAGCCGTCCTCCGGGGCGGTCGTGCCGGGCGCCGGGAGCGGCCCTGCCCTCGAGGTGGTCGCGACAGGTCCGCTCGTGCTCGTCGAGGACACCGGCCGTCCCGGCCTGGCGGCGGTCGGCGTCGGCCCGTCGGGGGCGGCGGACCGTTCCTCGCACGCGCTCGCGAACCGGCTCGTCGGCAACCCGGCGAGCGCCGCGACGCTCGAGGTCGCCCTCGGCGGGCTCGCGCTGCGGTTCCGGGGGACCGCGACGGTGGCGCTCACCGGGGCGACGGTCCCCGCCACGGTCGACGGGACCCCCGTGGGCATGAACGCGCCCGTCCGGGTGCCCGACGGCGCCGTGCTGCGGCTGGGTCTGGCGGCGCGCGGGCTGCGGACCTACGTCGCCGTCCGAGGTGGGGTCGTCCCGGACGCCGTGCTCGGGTCACGGTCCCGGGACGTCCTGTCCGGGCTCGGGCCGTCCCCGCTGCGGCCGGGGGACCGCGTGCTGATCGGCCCGGTGCCGACGGGCACGTGGCCGCCCGTCGACGTCGCGCCGGTGCGCCACGTCCCCGGCGTCCCGCGACCGGGCGAGCGCGCCGGAGCGCTGCTCGAGATCCTCCCGGCACCGCGCGACGACTGGTTCCTGCCGGGCGCCTGGCAGGCGCTGCGGGCCCTGCGGACCGTGAGCGCGGACAGCGACCGCGTCGCGCTGCGGCTCGACGGGCAAGCCGTGCCGCGCCGCGCGGGGGAGCTGCCGTCCGAGGGGCTCGTCCGCGGGGCGGTGCAGATCCCGCCCGACGGTCGGCCCGTCGTGTTCCTCGCGGACCGTCCCGTCACCGGTGGCTACCCCGTGATCGGGGTGCTGCGGGAGGACGACGTCGACCGCGCGGCCCAGCTCCGCCCGGGGGACAAGGTCGTGCTCCGGGCGGCACGACGCGCGTGACCCCGTGTGCGGGGCGGCGCCCTGACGGCGCGCGGGTCGCGCCGGTCGTCCCGGACGAGGCCCCGACCTGGGCGGGGACACGAGACCGGGCTCGCGAGGCTGTGTGCCGGGTCACCCGGAGCTGGCTTGACCCTGGCGCGACGAGCCGCGTAATGTTCTGGATGTCGGCCCGACAGGGAGGAACAGACACCGCCTCGAACGATCGAGGGTGGCTGGTCCCGGGGTCGAAACCCTTCCACCGCATGGCGTAGGATGTTTTCCTGCCCGCGACGAGGAAGACCACGGTGACTGGATCACGGCGAACAGCCGGGGTTGAGGAGCCGGGGAAGACCTGGTAAGGTTGAAGGGTTGCCCCAAGCGAGGTTCTGCCCGGTCGGGTGGTGCTGAGTTGGTGTGTGTCGGTTGTTTGAGAACTCAACAGTGTGCTTGTTAGTCAATGCCA
>NZ_JBHJYJ010000018.1:0-76063 GCF_042269845.1 Cellulosimicrobium sp. NPDC055967
CACCCGCTTCACCAAACGCGCCGCCTACTACCGCTCCGAACTCACCATCGCCGCGATCATCCTCTGGCTCCGCGATTCACCGGACACGCCCTAGGCTCGGGACCTGTGAGTGCCGCACCCGCCCCGAACCCGTCGCCAGAGGCCACGCGCCCCGAACCCGTCAGCGCGAGCATGCGCCGCGCGAAGGCGGACGCGCGCTCGGCGCACGTGACGATCGGGCAGGTCCGCGAGGAGGGGGCCGGGCGGGTGACGATCGACTGCTCGTGCGGCATGTCGCTCACGAACGGCCCGGACTGGACCGTCGACGAGCACATCCGCCTCCACCGGGCGGAGGCGCGCTACCTCGCGCTGAGCGCGGTCGCCCCGGCCGGGATGCCGCGGCTCATCCCGGTCGACGCCGACCGGCTGCCGCGCGTGGACTGACCGGCGCTCAGAGCTCGTCGGGGTCGTCCCAGGACGTGCCCGACGACGCGCCGTCGATCGGTCGGCGCTCGTTCTCCGACAGCGACTGCGGGGCCTTGGTCGCGTCCCCACCGGTCAGCACGTCACCGACGGCCTCCCCCTCCTCCTCGCGGCGCGGGGACAGTCGTGCGGAGGCGACGTCCGACTCGTTGAGGTCGTCGCGGTGGTCTGCGTGGGTGCTCATGGCACGGGTCTACCAGGTCCGACGCCGCGATGCACGACCGTCCGCGGCGCGGCGCGGTCAGGGCTTGACGCGGTGAGACGGCCGCGCGACCCGACCCACGATCGACGCGCGCTTGGCACACTATTTGTGCACGTGTCCCCTGTCACGTGAGGTCGGGCGCCTCCTGCGACGACAGCGACCCGGGGGGCGTGGAATCCTCGAGGGCATGCAGACCTGGCCCGGCCACCCCTACCCGTTGGGCGCCACCTATGACGGGACGGGGACGAACTTCGCCCTGTTCTCCGAGGTCGCGGAGCGCGTGGAGCTCTGCCTCCTCGGCGACGACGGCACCGAGACGCGCGTCGACCTCGAGGAGGTCGACGCGCACGTCTGGCACGTCTACCTGCCCGGGAAGGGGCCGGGCACGCGCTACGGCTACCGGGTGCACGGGCCGTACGACCCGGCGAACGGCCACCGGTGCAACCCGGCCAAGCTGCTCCTCGACCCGTACGCGAAGGCGATCGAGGGGCGGGTCGACGGCGACGAGTCCCTGTTCTCCTACCGCTTCGCCGACGGCGGCGAGGCGGCACCGCCCGAGGAGGACCCCGAGGGCGGCGGGACGGACGAGGCACCCGCGACCGCTCCCCCGCTCAACGACGAGGACTCCGCCGGCCACACGATGGTCTCGGTCGTCATCAACCCGTACTTCGACTGGGGCCACGACCGCCCCCCGAACCGGGACTACCACGACAGCGTGATCTACGAGGCGCACGTCAAGGGGATGACGATGCTCCACCCCGACGTGCCCGACGAGCTGCGCGGCACCTACGCCGGGATGGCCCACCCCGCCGTGATCGAGCACCTCGTGACGCTCGGCGTGACCGCGGTCGAGCTCATGCCGGTGCACCAGTTCGTCAACGACCCCACGCTCGTCGAGAAGGGGCTGTCGAACTACTGGGGCTACAACACCATCGGCTTCTTCGCGCCGCACAACGGGTACGCGGCGTACGGGACGCGCGGGCAGCAGGTCATGGAGTTCAAGACCATGGTCAAGGCGCTGCACGAGGCGGGCATCGAGGTCATCCTCGACGTCGTCTACAACCACACCGCCGAGGGCAACCACCTCGGTCCGACGCTGAGCTTCCGCGGCATCGACAACAAGGCGTACTACCGGCTGGTCGACGGCGACGAGGCTCACTACTTCGACACCACCGGCACGGGCAACTCGCTGCTCATGCGCTCGCCGCACGTGCTCCAGCTCATCATGGACTCGCTGCGGTACTGGGTGACGGAGATGCACGTGGACGGGTTCCGCTTCGACCTCGCGGCGACGCTGGCGCGGCAGTTCCACGAGGTCGACCGCCTCTCGGCGTTCTTCGACATCGTGCAGCAGGACCCGGTGATCTCGCAGGTCAAGCTCATCGCCGAGCCGTGGGACCTCGGCGACGGCGGCTACCAGGTGGGCGGGTTCCCGCCGCTGTGGACGGAGTGGAACGGGCAGTACCGGGACACCGTGCGCGACTTCTGGCGCGGTGAGCCCTCGACGCTGCCCGAGCTCGCGAGCCGCCTCACGGGCTCGTCCGACCTCTACGAGCACGGCGGCCGCAAGCCCATCGCGTCGATCAACTTCGTCACCGCGCACGACGGCTTCACGCTCAACGACCTCGTGTCGTACAACGAGAAGCACAACGACGCGAACGGCGAGGACAACAACGACGGCGAGAGCCACAACCGGTCGTGGAACTGCGGCGTGGAGGGACCGACGGACGACCCGGACGTGCGGGCGCTCCGCGCACGGCAGCGCCGCAACTTCCTCGCCACGCTGCTGCTCTCGCAGGGCGTGCCGATGCTCGCGCACGGCGACGAGATCGCGCGCACGCAGGGCGGCAACAACAACGGCTACTGCCAGGACAACGCGATCACGTGGATGGACTGGGGCGGCGAGGAGGGCCTCGACGACGAGCGGGCCGCGCTCCTCGACTTCGCCCGTCGCGTGGTGTGGCTGCGGCGCGACCACCCGGTCCTGCACCGGCGACGCTTCTTCCTCGGCCGCGGCGGCTCCGGGACGGCCGACGACGAGCTGCCGGACATCGAGTGGCTCGACATCACGGGGTCGCGCATGGACCAGCAGGACTGGGACCACGCGTACGCGCGCACCGTCATGGTGTTCCTCAACGGCGACGCGATCCCCGAGCAGGACCGGCGCGGCGAGCCGATCGTGGACGACTCGTTCCTCCTGCTGCTCAACGCGCACTCCGACGCGCTGGAGTTCACCGTGCCGCCCGCGAGGTACGGGGAGGGCTGGGACGTCGTGCTGGACACCGACGGCACGGTCGACGTCGGCGACGCCCTGCACCCGGGAGACACGGTCTCCGTGACGGGCCGCAGCGTCATCGTCCTGACCCGCCCGCCGCTGCGATGACGGCCGCCGTCCCCACCGTCGGCGCAGCCGGCGCGACCGGCGCGCACGGCACGCCGCCCCGCGTCCCCGTCTCGACGTACCGGCTCCAGCTCGGGCCCGACCTCACGTTCGACGACGCCGCGCGCCAGGTCCCGTACCTCGCCTCCCTCGGCGTCACGCACCTCTACCTCTCCCCCGTGCTCCAGGCCGCGCCCGGCTCGACGCACGGCTACGACGTCGTCGACCACACGCGCGTCAGCGCCGAGCTCGGCGGGCGCGACGGCCTGGAGCGTCTCGCCGCGAGCGCCCGGGCGGCGGGTCTGGGCCTGGTGCTCGACGTCGTGCCGAACCACATGGCGGTGCCGACGCCCGCGTGGCACAACCACGCGCTGTGGTCGGTCCTCGAGGACGGCGCCGACTCGCCGTACGCCCGGTGGTTCGACGTCGACTGGTCGGCGGGCGAGGGTGCGGTGCTCATGCCGGTCCTCGGCGCACGCCTGGGCGACGTGCTCGCGGCGGGCGAGATCGCGCTCGACGAGGTCGAGGTCCCCGGGTCGCCGGGGCCGCGCCGCGTGCTGCGGTACCACGACCATGTCTTCCCCGTGCGGGCGGGCACGGAGGACCTGCCCCTCACCGAGCTGGTGGAGCGTCAGCACTACCGCCTCGCGTACTGGCGCGTGGGCGACGAGGAGCTCAACTACCGGCGCTTCTTCGACGTCGGGTCGCTCGTCGCGGTCCGGGTCGAGGACGAGGAGGTGCTCGACGCGACGCACGCGCTCGTGCTCGACCTCGTCACGTCCGGGACCGTCGACGGCCTGCGCATCGACCACCCGGACGGCCTCGCCGACCCGGCGCAGTACCTCCAGCGTCTCGCCGACCGCACCGACGGCGCGTGGGTCGTCGTGGAGAAGATCCTCGCCGGCGAGGAGCAGGTGCCCCCGGACTGGGCGACGGTCGGGACGACGGGCTACGACGTCGCGTGGCGGCTGCAGCAGCTCTTCGTCGATCCCGGCGGCCGGTCGGGTCTGGACGCGGTGATGACGCGCCTCACGGGCGCCGCGCCGGGCGGGCTGGGCGCGCTCGTCGAGGAGGCGAAGCGCGAGGTCGTCGCGGGCCCGCTGTACGCGGAGCTGCACCGCCTGACCGACCTCGCGGCCGCCGTCTGCCATGACGACCCGCGCCTGCGCGACCACACGTGGCGCGGCCTGCACCAGTGCCTGCGCGAGCTGCTCGTCGCGTTCGACCGCTACCGGGCGTACGTCGTGCCGGGCACCCCGCCGCGGCACGAGGCGGTGCGTGCGGTCGAGGAGGCCGCCGCGCGCGCTCGCGCCCGGCTCGACCCCCAGCGCGCGGAGACGCTCGACGTCGTGGTCGGCCTGGTGCTGGGCCGGGAGGTCGGGAGCGCGGGACGGCGCCGCGAGGCGCGCCGCGACGAGCTCGTGGTGCGGTTCCAGCAGGTCTGCGGCGCGGTGACGGCGAAGGGCGTGGAGGACACCGCGTTCTACCGGTGGACCGAGCTCGTGAGCCTGTGCGAGGTGGGGGGCGAGCCGGACCGGTTCAGCCTCGGTGTGCACGACTGGCACGCCTTCGCGCAGCGGTTCGCCGCGCTCACGCCGCACGCCCTCACGGCGGGGTCGACGCACGACACCAAGCGCGGCGAGGACACGCGCGCGGCGCTCGGGGTGCTGTCCGAGGACGCGGCGGGCTGGTCACGGCTCGTCGACGAGGTCCGCGCGGCGACCGCCCCGTACCGCGGGGTGCTCGTGGACGGCCTCGCCGAGAACTTGTTGTGGCAGACCGTGGCGGGCACGTGGCTGCCCGACGCCGGCACCGGGACCGACCTCTCCGACGCGGCTGCGGGCGGGGCGGTCGCCCCCGACCGGCTCGTCGACTACCTGCGCAAGGCGCTGCGCGAGGCGAAGGTCGCGACGTCGTGGACGAGCCCGGACGTCGCCTACGAGGAGGCCGTCGCGGACCTCGCGCGGCGCGCGCTCGCCGACCCCGCGGTGACCGGCGCGTTCGCCCGGTGGTCCCGCGACCACCACGAGGAGCTGCGCGCGGCGAGCCTCGGGATCACGCTCGTGCGGCTCACGGCGCCCGGCGTCGCGGACGTGTACCAGGGCGCGGAGTCGTACGCGCCGACCCTCGTGGACCCCGACAACCGCCGCCCGGTGGACGTCGGGGCGCTGACCGAACGGCTCGCGCGGCTCGACGGCGGGGCGCCCGCCCGCACGCTCGCGGACGAGAAGCTGCTCGTCACCGCGCACGCGCTGCGGCTGCGCCGCGCCCTGGCCGACGCGTTCGTGGGCGACGGCGCCGGGTACGCGCCCGTCGCGTCGTCGACGCCGTGCGCGCTCGCGTTCGCGCGCACCACCCCGGGCAGCGCGGAGACGGGCGTCGCGCGCGTCGTGACCGTCGCGACGCGGCTCGCGGGCACGGTCGACCGGCTCGGGGGGTGGCGCGACCACGTCGTCGCGCTCCCCGAGGGCACGGGGGCGTGGGTCGACGTGCTCACCGGGCGCGAGCACGCGTCCGGCACGGTGCGCGTGGCCGACCTGCTCGCCGACCTGCCGGTCGCGCTCCTCGTCGACCCGGGCGACGCGGCGGGCGCCGCCGTCGCGCGCACGGGCGAGGCCCGGGAGCCCGCGGGGGACGCGCCGTGACGACCGACCCGACGAGCCAGGTGCCCGGTGTCCCCACGACCCGCGTCCCCCCGCCCCGGTCGACCCCCATGCTCGCCGTGCCCGGGCCGCGGCCGGTCGTGTGGGCGCCGACGGCACGCAGCGTCGAGCTGCTCCTGCCGGAGCCGGGCTCCGGGACGTTCGAGGGCGCGCAGCGGCTCCCGCTGCGCCTCGTGGGCGCGCACGTGCCCGGCTGGTGGGGCTACGACCACGAGCTGCCGTGGGGCACGGACTACGGCTTCGCGGTCGACGGCGGCCCGGGGCGCCCGGACCCGCGCAGCCCGTGGCAGCCGTACGGGGTGCACGGTCCGAGCCGCACGTTCGACGCGGCGTACGCGTGGACCGACGACGCGTGGGCGGGCCGCGACATGCGGGGCGAGGTCGTCTACGAGCTGCACGTGGACACCTTCACGCCGCAGGGCACGCTCGACGCCGCGATCGACCGGCTCGACCACCTCGTCGACCTGGGCGTCGGCGCGGTCGAGCTCCTCCCCGTCGCGGCGTTCGGCGGCGAGCGGGGCTGGGGCTACGACGGCGTGCACCTGTACGCGGTGCACGAGCCCTACGGGGGCCCGCGCGCCCTGCAGCGGTTCGTGGACGCCGCCCACGCCCGGGGTCTCGCGGTCGTGCTCGACGTCGTCTACAACCACCTCGGGCCGTCCGGGAACTACCTGCCGGAGTTCGGCCCGTACTTCACCGACGCGCACACGACGCCGTGGGGCTCGGCGGTGAACCTCGACCGGCCGGGCAGCCGGGAGGTACGCGAGTGGGTGATCGACAACGCCGAGCGGTGGTTCGTCGAGTTCCACGTGGACGCGCTGCGCCTCGACGCCGTGCACGCCCTCGTCGACGACTCCGCGACGCACCTGCTGGCCGAGCTCGCCCGGCGCGTCGACCGCGTCGAGCAGGAGGTCGGACGGCCGCTCACGCTCGTCGCGGAGTCGGACGAGAACGACCCGGCCACGGTCACGGGCGTCGAGCAGGGCGGGCGCGGCATGCGCGCCCAGTGGGCCGACGACGTCCACCACGCCGTGCACGCGCTCCTCACGGGCGAGCGGCAGGGCTACTACGTCGACTTCGGCTCCGTCGCGGTGCTGCGCAAGGCGCTCACGGGCGCGTTCGTGCACGACGGCACGTACTCCACCTTCCGCGGCCGCACGTGGGGCCACCCGGTCCCGGCGGGGACCGACGGGCACGCGTTCGTCGTGAGCGCCCAGAACCACGACCAGGTCGGCAACCGCGCGTTCGGGGACCGGACGTCGGCCACGCTCGACGGCGGCGGGCTCGCCGTGGCCGCGGCGCTCGTCCTGGTCTCGCCCTTCACCCCGCTGCTCTTCATGGGCGAGGAGTGGGGCGCGTCGACGCCGTGGCAGTTCTTCACCGACCACGCCGAGCCGGAGCTCGCCGAGGCGGTCCGGCGCGGGCGGGCGGCGGAGTTCGCCGACCACGGGTGGGGCGACGGCGCGCCGGTGCCCGACCCGCAGGACCCGGCGACCCGCGACGCGAGCGTCCTCGACTGGTCCGAGCGCGACCGCGGCGAGCACGCACGGCTGCTCGCCTGGTACCGGACGCTGGTGGCGCTGCGGTCGCGGCCGGACGTCCGCTCGGGCGACCTCTCGGTCGTGCGCGTGCACGGCCCCGGGGGCGTGGACGACGACGCCTCGGGCGAGGAGCCGGCGGCGACCTCGGCCCCGCGCGGCGGTCCCGCGTTCGTCGTGGACCGCCGGACCGTCGCGGTCGCGGTCAACCTCGGTGCGGAGCCCCGGCGGCTCCGGCTCGCGCTCGGCGGCACGCCGCGCGTCCTCGCCGCGTGGGACCCGGCGACGAGCGTGCACCGACGCCACGTCGACCTGCCCGCGCGTTCGGTCGCGGTCCTGTCCTGGGTGTGACTACGCTCACGCCCATGTCGACGACGAAGAAGGCGAAGAAGAAGCACGGCAAGGGCTCGGGGTCCGGCTCAGGCTCCGTGCCGACGCTCGACGCCGACTGGGAGGTCGCCCCCACGGAGTCGTTGCGCGTGCCCGCCGGCTTCGACCTCGCGGCGTTCGACCGCGGGTCCACGCCGGGGTTCGCCGGCGACAAGGCGGCCGGCCAGGCGCTCGTCGCGCGGCACGCGGACGAGCTCTCCGAGCTGCAGGAGCGCCTGTTCGCGGAGGGCCGCTCGGGCGGGTCGCGCTCGGTCCTGCTCGTCCTGCAGGGCATGGACACCGCGGGCAAGGGCGGCATCGTGCGGCACGTCGTCGGGCTCGTCGACCCGCAGGGCGTCGCGCACCGGTCGTTCGGCGTCCCCACGCCCGAGGAGCGCAAGCACCACTACCTCTGGCGCATCCGCCGCGCCCTGCCCGACCCCGGGTACATCGGCGTCTTCGACCGCTCGCACTACGAGGACGTGCTCGTCGCACGCGTCGACGGCCTCGTGCCGCCCGAGGTCTGGGAGGCGCGGTACGACGAGATCAACCGGTTCGAGGGGAAGGTCGTCGCGGCGGGCACGACCATCGTCAAGGTCGCGCTGCTCGTGTCCTACGAGGAGCAGCGCGCGCGGCTCATGGAGCGCCTCGAGCGCCCGGACAAGTTCTGGAAGTACAACCCGAACGACGTGGACTCGCGCGAGAAGTGGCCCGCGTACCAGGAGGCCTACCAGGCCGTCCTCGACCGGACGAGCACCGAGGCCGCGCCCTGGCACGTCGTCCCGGCCGACCGCAAGTGGTTCGCACGCCTCGCGGTGAGCGAGCTCCTGCTCGACGCGCTGCGCCGCCTCGACCTCGGCTGGCCCCCGGCCGACTTCGACATCGAGGTCGAGAAGGAGCGCCTCGCCGCGACATGAGCCGCCCGGACGGCGACGTGCCGCTCGGGCCTGCCGTCAGGCGGAGGCGCGCGCGACCGCGCGGCCGTCCTCGGCGAGCGCGCCGAGGCGCGAGAGCGCGCGGTAGTACTTCTTGCGGTACCCGCCGCGCAGCATCTCCTCCGTGAACAGGCTCCGCTCCCCCGTGTAGTCGCCCGACCCGGCGAGCAGCACGGGCACGTCGCGGTCGTAGAGGCGGTCGACGAGGACGACGAGGCGCAGGGCGGCGGACTGCTCGGTCACGGTGTGCACGCCGGTGAGCGCGACGACCTCGACGCCGTCGAGCAGCGCACGGTAGCGGCTGGGGTGCACGTGCGAGAGGTGCGCCAGCAGGTCGTCGAACGCGTCGAGCGTCGTGCCGGGGCGGCCCACCGCCGCGGCCCGCACCGCGTCCTCGGGCAGCGGGGCCGAGTCGGTGACCACCGCACGGTGGCGGTAGTCCTCGCCGTCGACGCGCAGCACCTCGAACCGGGCCGCGAGCGCCTGGATCTCGCGCAGGAAGTCCTCGGCCGCGAAGCGGCCCTCGCCGAGCGCCTCGGGCAGCGTGTTCGACGTCGCCGCGAGCGCGACGCCGCGGTCGGCGAGCTCGCGCAGGAGGCGCGACATGAGCACGGTGTCCCCCGGGTCGTCGAGCTCGAACTCGTCGATGCACACGAGCTTCTTCGTCGCGAGCGCGTCCACCGTCGCCTGGAAGCCGAGCGCGCCCACCAGGTTCGTGTACTCGACGAACGTGCCGTAGGCGCTCGCGTCGAGGCCGACGGCGTGCGCGAGGGACGTGAGGAGGTGGGTCTTGCCGACGCCGAAGCCGCCGTCCATGTACACCGCGGGCGCGGTCTGCTTGCGGCCGCCGAAGAGCCCCTTGCGCGCGGGCTTCACGACGGCGGCCGCGACCTCCTCGAGCCGCGCGACGGTGCGCGCCTGGCTCGGGTACGCGGGGTTCGCGCGGTAGGTCGAGAAGCGGGCGTCGGCGAAGTGCCGCGGCGGCAGGAGGTCGGCCAGCAGGCGTGCGGGCGGGACGGACGGGCGGACGTCGGCGAGGGCGCGCGTGCGTCCGGGCACGTCGAGGGTCGCGTCGGGGGCCGACGCGCGGGCGGTGCCGGGGAGGGCTGCCGGGGCCGAGTTGCCGCCGGCGACGGGCGCAGTCACGAGGATCCAGCCTACGCCTGCGGCTAACCTGGCCGCTGTGACCTCCACCACGGCGACCCCGGCCGGGCGCACCGACCTGCCCCCGCTCGACGTCCTGCTCCCCGCCGCGGAGCACCTGCCGCCCGACGCGCGCGAGGAGCGCCTCGCGGCGCTCTACGCGTACGGCCCGCCCGCACGCGGGTCGCACGTCGTGCGCGCCAACATGGTCGCGAGCGTCGACGGCGCGGCGTGGGGCCCGGACCACCGCTCGGGGTCGATCAACGACGACGCGGACTGGCGCGTCTTCCGCGTCCTGCGCGCGCTGGCCGACGTCGTCCTGGTCGGTGCAGGGACCGCCCGCGCGGAGGGATACACCGCGCTCGACCGGCCGCGCGGTCTACGACACCTGCACGACGCGCCGCTCGAGCTCGCGATCGTCACCCGGACCGGCCGAGTCCCCGAGGCGCTCGCCCGCGGCGACCGTGCGCCCTTCGTGCTCACCGGCCCCGCCGGGGCGGCCGCGGCGAGGGGCGCCGTGCCCGCAGACCGGGTGCTCGTCGTCGGGCACGACGCGGAGGGCACCTCGCCCGGGCCGGACGCCGCCGTCGACCTCGCCGCGGGGCTCGCCGCGCTCGCCGACCGCGGCCTGGCCCGCGTGCTCACCGAGGGCGGGCCGACGCTCCTGGGCGACCTGCTCGCGGCGGACCTGGTCGACGAGCTGTGCGTCACCACGACGCCGACCGTCGTCGGGCAGGGGCCCGGCCGGATCGTGGCCGGGGCGGCGCCGTCGGGCACGACCGCGCTCCCGCCCCGGGGCGCGCGCCTCGCGCACCTGCTGCACAGCCCCGAGGACCGGCCCGGCTCCCCCGCCGGTACGACCGCCGCGCGCTGGCTCCTGCCGATAGGCTGATCCGCGTGACCGACACGATCCTCGTCCTGACCGAAGACACGCTGAACCCGGCCGACGTGCAGCACATCCTGTCGCTGCACGAGGACGAGCAGCTCGCCTACCGGGTGCTCGTGCCCGCGGACACGGAGCGCAACGTGATCTCCGGGATCATCGACCACCTCAGCGTGGGCGAGCTCAAGGAGGCGTGGGACGAGGTCCTCGGTCGCGAGCCCTCGCCGGTCCAGGCGACGGTGACGGCGGGCGAGCAGCTCGAGCGCAGCGTCGCGGAGCTGCGCGCGGCGGGGCGCGAGGCCGACGGCTCGGTCGTCGACGACGACCCGCTGCCCGCGCTGCACAAGGCCGTCGCCGCGGACGGCGTGCGCGAGATCGTCGTCGTGACCTACCCGCACGCGGTCGAGGACACGTTCCACACCGACTGGGCTTCCCGCGCGCGCGAGGAGCTCCACGTCCCCGTGCTGCACCTGTACTCGGGCACGAGCGAGCTGGGCTGACCCGGCGTCGAGCCTCTCTGCCGAGGCAGAGGCCCGGTCCGTCGAGGGAGGGGCCTGGTCAGGCCCCGCGGACGCGGTGCCCTGCGCGGCGGATGGTCGCGCGCGCGAGCTGGTCGGTCGAGTCGAGGTAGAGCGGGTCGGCGAGCAGGTCGTGGTCGACGGCGACGACCGACAGCTCCGTGCAGCCCAGCACGATCACCTGGGCACCCCGCTCGACGAGCCGGCCCGCGACGGCGCGGAACGTCTCGATGTCGACCGGCCGGCCGGCCTTGACCTGCTCGTAGATGATCTGCGAGACGAGCGCCTGGTCGGCCTCGTCCGGGACGAGCGCGTCGACGCCGTGACGCGCGAAGGCGTCCTGGTAGACGCCCGACGCCGCGGTCCCCGCCGTCGCGAGCAGACCCACCGCGCGCAGGTCCGCGACCCGCGACCGGGCCGCGTCGACCGTCGTGTCGATGATGGACACGAACGGGACGCTGATCGCGTCGAGCACCTGCTGGGTGAAGTAGTGCGCCGTGTTGCACGGCATCACGAGGAAGTCCGCCCCGAAGCGCTCGAGCCGTTCCGCGTCGCGCGCGAGCACCGGGCCCGGGTCCGCGTCCGAGCGGCCGAGGATGAACGCCGTGCGGTCGGGGATCGTCGCGTGGTTGAGCACGACGGCGTCCACGTGGTCCTGGTCGCGCTCCGCCTCCGTGAGCTCGACGAGGAGCTGGAGGAAGTACGCCGTGGCGAGCGGCCCGACCCCTCCGAGCACTCCGACGAGGGGCTGGGCGTGGTCCTGGTCCGGTCGCGAGGTCACCCGTGGATCCTACGGCGGCCCACGTCCCGGACACCCCCTCGGCCCCCGCGCCGACCCCGCCATGCTGTGCCCATGGCTCCGATGCTCGCCGGACCGGCGGTCGACCCGCGCGCCTTCGCCGTGCCGCAGCCCGTGCTCGACACCGGCGACGGCCTGCGGCTGCGCCCGTGGACCGGTGACGACGCCCCCGCGCTGCGCGAGGTGTACGACGACCCGGCGGTCCGGCGGTGGCACGTCCGGTCGCTCACGACCGACGACGAGGCGCGCGACGTCGCGCTCGGGTGGGCGGCGCGCTGGGGCGAGGCGGCCGGCGCCTCGTGGGCCGTCGTCGACCAGGAGGGCACGCTCTGCGGGCGCGTCGCGCTGCGCGACGTGTCGCTGCAGGACGGGAGCGCCGAGGTCGCCTACTGGACGGTGCCGACGGCCCGCGGCCAGGGGGTCGCGCCGCGCGCGCTACGCACCGCGACGCGATGGGCCTTCGGCGCCGGCTTCCACCGACTGTGGCTCGAGCACTCGGTCGACAACGCACCGTCGTGCCGCGCGGCCGCCTCGGCGGGCTACGCCGCGGAAGGGGTCCGGCGCTCGGCCGTGCTGCACGCCGACGGGTGGCACGACATGCACACCCACGCGCGGATCGCGCCCGAGGCGTCGCTAGGGTGACTGGCATGACACTGCGTCACGTCCTGTTCGACGCCGACGGCGTGCTCCAGCACATCCCCGAGGGCTGGTATGCGGCGGTCGAGCCCTACCTCGGCGACCGGACCCGGGAGTTCCTGCTCGAGACGTGGAGCGAGGAGCTGCCCATGCTGGTCGGCGACGGCGACTATCTCCCGGTCCTCGCCGCGGGGCTCGAGCGCTACGGCGTGACGGAGCCGGCGGAGGACGTCTACCGCGCGATCTGGTTCGACGCGCTCGAGGTCGTCGACGCGTCGTTCGACCTCGTGCGCGGGCTGCGGGCGAGCGGCTACGGCGTGCACCTCGGCACCAACCAGGAGAGCCGGCGCGTGTCGTTCATGCGCCAGACCCTCGGCTACGACGCGGAGTTCGACACGAGCTGGTACTCGTGCGAGCTCGGGATCGCCAAGCCCGACCCGCGGTTCTTCGTCGAGGCGGCCCGGCGCATCGGCGCGGACCCGGACGAGGTGCTGTTCGTCGACGACACCGCGCGCAACGTCGAGGGCGCGCGCGCCGCCGGCATGGTCGGGGTGCACTGGGACGTCTCGCGCGGCCACGACGAGCTCGTGCGCACGTTGGCCGGGCACGGCGTCGCCATCCAGGCCGGTCAGGGCGCCGCGGGCGAGGGCGTCGCGAGTTACGGCAACCCGGGCGCGGCCGTACCCGGCCCGTAGGATGGCGGACGCCCGCCGACCACACAGAGAAACGGACGACCCTCCGCGATGACGTACGGCAACGCCGAGTTCCTCCCCATCGTCCTGGGGACCAACCTCAACACCTACAACATCGCGAGGTCGTTGCACGAGGCGTACGGCGTCCGCACGCTGGCCCTGGGCCGCTTCCCGCTGCGCGAGACGGCGGACTCCCGCATCGTCGACGTGCGCACCTACCGCGACTTCGACGACCCGGAGCGCATCGTCGCGGTCCTGCGCGAGCTCGCCGAGGAGTTCCCGGGCCGCAAGCGCCTGCTCGTCGCGAACATCGAGTTCTACACGAACGTCGTGATCGCGCACCGCGCCGAGCTCGAGGACCTGTACGTCATCCCGCTCGTCGGCCAGGAGCTGGCCGCGCGCCTCATGAACAAGACGGACTTCTACCGCACCTGCGCGGAGCTGGGCGTGCCGCACCCGGAGACGGTGATCGCGACGGCGGCGGACGTCGACGCGCCGGGCTTCGGCGAGAACCTGCCGTTCCCCTACCCGCTCATCCTCAAGCCGTCGGACACGGACACGTACCCGCGCCTGCGGTTCGAGGGCAAGAAGAAGGTCTACCTGGTCCAGGACGCGGCCGAGCTGCGCGACGTCGGGCGCCGCATCTACGCCGCGGGGTACACGGACGACCTCATCGTCCAGGAGTACCTCGCGGGCGACGAGTCGGTCATGCGCGTGGTCAACACGTACTCCGACCGGCACGGCCGCCTGCGGTTCCTCTCCGCGGCGCAGATCGTGCTCGGCGAGTACGACCCGAAGCTCGTCGGGAACTACAACGCCGTCGTGACGATGAAGGACGACAAGCTCACCGAGTCGGTCCGGCACCTGCTCGACAGCCTCGGCTACGTCGGCGCCGCGAACCTCGACGTCATGTACGACCGCCGCACGGGCACGAGCAAGATCCTCGAGGTCAACCTGCGCCAGGGCGCGGCGAGCTTCTACACGATGGCGGCGGGCGGCAACCTCGCCCGCTGCTACGTCGAGGACCTGGTGCACGGGCGCGAGCTCCCCGAGCAGGTCACGTCGGAGGCGCGCCTGTGGGTGAACGTGCCCTACCCCGTCGTGCGCGCCCTCGTGCCGGTGTCGCTGCGCCACCGCGTGAAGAAGGCCCGCAAGCACGGCGTGTGGCACACGCTGCGCTACGCGCCCGACAGGAGCCTGCGCCGCCGCCTCGACGTGTGGCGCGTCGACCTGCGCCACACGCTCGACTACGTGAAGTTCGCGCGCTCCCGCCCGTCGGCATGATGCTCCCGTCGACCAGGCGGTCTCGGCGCGTCCCGTGTCACTGACGCGCAGGGATCGCCTGTTCGGCCGGCCGGGATCGCCTGGTCGAGGGGGTCAGGGGTTCACAGTGCGGAGCGCACGGCCTCGACGATGCGGCGCGCCGTCGCGGCTCCCACCGTGGTCGGGAGGTTGACGACGCGGGCCACGAGGTCCTCCGTCGTCGCGAGCGCGGGGTCGCCGGGCGTGTACCCGTAGACCGTCGGGTCGTCCGGGCCAGGGAACAGCGCGGGGCGGTACCACTTGCCGACGTAGAACCCGGCGACGGTGAGCTCCCGCACGAGCCGGTCGGCGGTCGCCGCGTCGGGCGCGAAGAACGGGAACCGGACGAGCGGCGCGCGCTCGCCGACCCCCGCCGGCACCTCGACGACGTCGGACAGCCCGCGCACGTACTCCGCGACGGTGTCCGCGCGACGCGCCTCGACGTCGCCGCTCGACCGCAGCGCGTCGACCATCCGGCCGGTGACCCACGACGACGGCCGCTGCGGCGGGTGCGCGAGGCCGCCCCGGTTCTCCACGGGCGCGATCGCCGGCTCGTACGCTCCGACGGCGGTGAGCGCGCCGCGGACCTTGCCCGCCGCCCCGCCCGGGAGGCGGTTGAGCACGCGGACCTGCGTGCGGAAGCTGCGCGCGGCGAGGTCGAGCCGGGCCCCGACGACCGGCAGCGCGTCGAGCGCGGACACGATCGCGGCACGCAGCGCCGGGTCGAGCGCCGGGCTCACCCACACGGCACCGCCGAACCGCGTCGGCAGCATCTTCTCCACGCCGAACGAGTGGAACGAGACGTCCGCGACCGGCGACCCGTCGGCGTCGCGCGCGAGGCGCGTGACGCAGTGCGCGCTGTCCTCCACGAGGAGCGCCCCGACCGAGCGCGCCGCGGCGCGCAGCCGGAGCGCGGCCGCGTCGTCGACGATGCCGAACGTGTTCTGCAGCACGACGGCGCGCGTGTCCGGCCCGACCGCGAGCCGGTCGGGGTCGATCGCGACGGTCGCCGGGGACACCTCGGCGTAGACGGGCCGCAGGCCTGCGACGAGGACGGGGTCGACGGCCGTCGAGCACGTGAACACCTGGGTGACCACCTCGCCCGCGCCGCGCACCTCGGCGAGCGCCCGGAACACGACCTCCATCCCGTAGCGGGCCTTGAAGACGAGGAACCAGTCGGCCGGGTCGGTGCCCGTCCGGTCGGCGAGCATCCTCGTCGCGGTCGCGTCCTGCGGGTGGCGGCTCATCGTTCTCCGTGTCGTCCGGCGTCAGGGGGGTCAGAGAGGTCGGGCCGACGCAGCGGCCCGCCGGGCCTAGCCTGCCACGTCACCCGACGGGCCCGGACCGCGCGCGGCGTCGGGCCCGACTCGGGAGCGGCGGACGCACCGACGGCGGCCGTCGCGCCGGAGCGCGACGACCGCCGTCGGTGCGTGCGGTGGTGAGCCGTCAGGCGTCGGACTCGGTCCGGTCGCCCGACCACTCGGTGTGGAACGTGCCCGCCTTGTCGACGCGGCGGTAGGTGTGCGCGCCGAAGAAGTCGCGCTGCGCCTGGATGAGCGCGGCGGGCAGGCGCTCGGCCCGGACGCCGTCGTAGTAGGCGAGCGACGACGAGAACGCGGGCGTGGGGACCCCGTTCAGCGCGGCCTGCGACACGACCCGACGCCAGGCGGCGAGGCCGTTGCCCACCGCGCCGGTGAAGTACTCGTCCGCGAGGAGCAGCGGGAGCTGCGCGTCGCGCTCGTACGCCTCGGTGATGCGGTTGAGGAAGCGCGCGCGGATGATGCAGCCGCCGCGCCAGATGCGGGCCATCGCGCCGCGGTCGATGTCCCAGCCGTACTCGGCGGACGCGGCCGCGATCTGGTCGAAGCCCTGCGAGTACGCGACGACCTTCGACGCGTACAGCGCGAGGCGCACGTCCTCGACGAACGCGTCGCGGTCCTGCACGTCCCACGCGGCGGCGTCGGCGGGCAGCGCGGCGCGGCCCGCCTCGCGCTGCGGGACCGAGCCGGACAGCGCGCGGGCGAACGTCGCCTCGGCGATGCCGGTGATCGGCACGCCGAGGTCGAGGCCGTTCTGCACCGTCCAGCGGCCGGTGCCCTTCTGCTCCGCCTGGTCGAGCACGACGTCCACGAACGCCTTGCCGGTCTCCGCGTCCACGTGCTGGAGCACGTCCGCGGTGATCTCGATGAGGAACGACTCGAGGTCGCCCGTGTTCCACTGCGCGAAGATCTCGCCGATCTCCTGCGCGGACGCGCCGAGCCCCTGCTTGAGCAGGTCGTACGCCTCGGCGATGAGCTGCATGTCGGCGTACTCGATGCCGTTGTGCACCATCTTGACGAAGTGGCCGGCGCCGTCGGGGCCGACGTAGGTGCAGCACGGCACGCCGTCGACCTTCGCCGAGATGTCCTCGAGGATCGGGCCGAGGCTCTGGTAGGACTCGCGCGTGCCGCCGGGCATGATCGACGGGCCGTTGAGCGCACCTTCCTCGCCGCCCGAGACGCCGGTGCCGACGAAGTGCAGGCCCTGCGCCGCGAGCGCCTTCTCCCGGCGGATCGTGTCCGGGAAGTGCGCGTTGCCGGCGTCGACGACGATGTCGCCCTCCTCCAGCAGCGGCACGAGCTCGTCGATGACGGCGTCGGTGGCCGCGCCCGCCTTGACCATGATGACGACCTTGCGCGGACGCTCGAGCGAGGCGACGAAGTCGGCCATCGACTCGGACGGGACGAAGTCGCCCTCGCTGCCCGCCTCGGCGATCAGGGACTCGGTCTTGGCGTACGAGCGGTTGTGCACCGCGACCGTGTAGCCGTGCCGGGCGAAGTTGCGGGCCAGGTTGCGACCCATGACGGCGAGTCCGGTCACACCGATCTGTGCGCGTGCTGACATCTGCTTCCCTGCTCCTCGAGGGTCGGTCCCGGCGCACGACGGCTGCGCGCGGGGAGGGCGCGGAGCCGTTCCAGGCCGGGCGCGGGCGCGCGGCCGGGTGCACCGGTGATGGATACGCCGCCAGCCTAGTCCTCGTGCGCCGCACCGCTCCCGAGGGGCCACGATCCGGTCACCCGCAGCGTTCTTGACGAAGTCGGGATCACGATTCGATGACAGCCGCGCGGCGTGCGTCCGGTTCGTCCGGTCGGCTCGTAGTGTGCCGAGGGTGATCACCGCTCACGGGACCGACGCTCCCCCGGAGTTCCGTGCCGTCCTCGACGCCCTCGGCGCGCGGCGGCTGCGACCCGAGGTGACGCTGCGCGAGGTCCCTGCCCCCCGCCGGATCGCGCCGTGGTCGGTCGCGCTCACGGGCGAGGTCGAGGCCCCGCGCGCCGACGACCCCGACCTCGCGTCGGGGCGGTTCATCGTGCTTCACGACCCCGCGGGGCAGGAGGCGTGGCAGGGCAGCTTCCGCGTGGTGACGATGGTGCGCGCGACGCTGGAGCCGGAGATGGCGTCCGAGGAGATGCTCGCCGAGGTCGCGTGGACCTGGCTCGAGGACGCGCTCCACGACACCGGTGCGGCCGTGCGCGCGGAGGGCGGCACGGTGACGCGCGTGCTGTCGCAGAGCTTCGGCGCGCTCGCCGGGAAGGACAACGACGTCGAGCTGGAGATGCGCGCGTCGTGGACCCCCGTGCCCGCGGGCCCCACCGGTCCGGCGGACCTCGGCGACCACCTCGCGGCCTGGGCGCAGCTGCTGTGCACGGCAGCCGGGCTACCTCCCCTGCCCGACGGCGTCACGCCCCTCGGTGCTCGACCCCCCGCCCGACGCAATACCGTGAACCCATGAGCTCGACCGCAGCACCCGCACCCCCGCCGCTCGACCCGACCCCCGCGACCGGCACACAGCAGACCGTCGTCACGCCGCTCACCGAGCCGTCCGACGGGCTCGGCCGCGTCGTGGACACCCCTGCCGCGTTCGCGCGCGTCGTCGACGCGTTCGCCGCCGCGAGCGGCCCGGTCGCCGCCGACGCGGAGCGCGCCTCGGGCTACCGCTACGGTCAGCGCACCTACCTCGTCCAGGTCCGTCGCGAGGGTGCAGGGACGGCGCTCGTCGACCCCGTCGCCGTGCCCGACCTGTCGCCGCTGCGCGAGGCGGTCGGGGACGCGGAGTGGGTGCTGCACGCCGCGTCCCAGGACCTGCCGGGCCTCGCCGAGCACGGCGTGGTCCCCGCGAGCGTGTTCGACACCGAGCTCGCGGCCCGCCTGCTCGGCATGGAGCGCGTCGGCCTCGCGGCCGTCGTCGCGGACGTGCTCGGCCTCGGCCTCGCGAAGGAGCACTCGGCGGTCGACTGGTCGACCCGCCCGCTCCCGGACGACTGGCTGCGGTACGCCGCGCTCGACGTCGAGGTGCTCGTCCCGCTGCGCCGGGCCCTCGGCGAGCGGCTCGAGGAGGCGGGCAAGGCCGGCTGGGCGGCGGAAGAGTTCGAGGCGGTGCGGACCGCCGGTCCGCCGCCGCCGCGCCCCGAGCCGTGGCGGCGCACGTCCGGCACGCACACGCTGCGCGACCCGCGTCGGCTGGCGGTCGTGCGGAGCCTGTGGGAGGCCCGCGACGCGACCGCTCGCGCGCGGGACATCGCGCCCGGCCGCGTGCTGCCCGACCGCGCGATCGTCGCCGCCGCCGAGGCGCTGCCCCGCACGGCCGGCCAGCTCGTCGAGCTCCCCCCGTTCGCGGGCAAGGGCACACGCCGCCGGGCGGCGTACTGGCAGCGCGCGATCGACGCCGCGCTCGCGCTGCCCGCGAGCGCCCTCCCCACGACACGGGGGCCGCGCACGGACGCCCCACCGCCGCCGCGCGCGTGGGCCGACCGCGACCCCGGCGCCGCGGCCCGCCTCGAAGCGGCGCGCGGCGTCGTGCAGGGGATCTCGGAACGGTTCGCGCTCCCGGTGGAGAACGTGCTCCAGCCCGACGCGCTGCGGCGCCTGTGCTGGACGCCGCCGGACCCGCTCGATGCGGCGGGGATCGCCGCGTTCCTGCACGGGCGCGGCGCGCGCGACTGGCAGGTGGCGCTCGTCGCCGAGCCCCTCGCGCAGGCGTTCGCGAGCATCGGGCGGGCGTAGCGAGCGGGTAGGGTCGTCCGCGTGCACGACGCGAACCTGACGATCCGGACAGTCACCGACCGCGCCTCCTGGGACGCCCGGGTGAACGAGCTCGGCGGCCACCCCCTCCAGCTCTGGGGCTGGGGCGAGGTCAAGGCCACGGGAGCGTGGACCCCGCACCGGGTGGAGGCGGTGGACGCCGACGGCCGCGTCCGCGGCCTGGCCCAGGTGCTCGTGCGCTCGCTCCCGGCGCAGTTCAAGGCGCTGTGCCACGTGCCCCGCGGGCCCGTGATCGCGCCGGCGGGAGACGGCTGGGGCGCCGGCCCGGGCGTGGGCGACGACGCGACGCGCGACGCCGTGACCCGTGCGGTCGTCGCGTGGTGCAAGACGACGGTGGGCGGCGTGGGCGTCACGATCGAGCCCGACTGGCCGGTCGGGACGCACCTCGCGCTGCCCGACGCCCGCCCCGCGGCGAACCCGATCCTCTACCCGGTGACGCTGATCCTCGACCTCACGAAGTCCGAGGACGAGCTGACGAAGGCCATGGGCAAGTCGACGCGGTACGACATCCGCAAGGCGGCGCGCACCGGGCTCGAGGTGCGCCGCGTGACGGACGAGGCCGAGGTGCGCCAGGTGCTCGACGTCTACCACGAGACCGCCGAGCGCGCGGGCTTCGCGCTGCACGACGACGAGTACTACCTCGCGATCCACCGCGAGCTCGGCGAGCACTCGGTGCTCGTCGCCGCGTTCTCCGAGGGCGCGCCGGTGTCGTTCGTGTGGTGCGTGTCGTCGGCGACGACGTCGTTCGAGCTCTACGGCGGCATCAACGACGCGGGGCGCAAGCTTCGCGCGAACGCGCCGGTGAAGTGGCACGCGATCACGCTCGCGCAGCAGGCCGGCCTGGTCCGGTACGACATGAACGGGCTGCTCAACGACGGGATCAGCGAGTTCAAGCGCAGCTTCGCCCAGCACGACGACGAGCTGGTCCACAGCGTCGACGTGCCGTTCTCGATGTGGTACTCCGCCTGGAACAAGGGCCTGCCGACCGCGAAGAAGGTCGTGCGCAAGCTCCGCGGGAGCCGCTGACCCCTCCGCTCGGCCTCCTCGACAGCCCTCAGAGACCCGGTATCGCCCGATGCGATACCGGGTCTCTTCATGTCGTAGCATCGGTCTCGTGCTTTACCGATACTCGCGGTAGCGTGTATCGCACGTACGACCCCCGAGCGGTGCCGCTCCCGGACACCGCCGTCCCGACCATCTGCATCGGATGGAGATGCCATGACCGTGGCCAACGAGGCCCCCTCTCCCACCTCGGCACCCACCCCGGCGGCCAGCCAGCGATCGCGTCACCGCCCCGTGCGCGACGTCGTCTTCGTGGAGGGCGTGCGCAGCCCGTTCGGCAAGGCGCGCCCCGACGGGATCTACGCCGAGACGCGCGCCGACGACCTCGCCGTGAAGACGATCCGCGAGCTCCTGCGCCGCCGCCCCGAGCTGCCCGCCGAGCGGATCGACGAGCTCGCGCTCGCCGCGACGACGCAGACCGGCGACCAGGGCCTCACCCTCGGCCGCAGCGTCGCCGTGCTGGCCGGGCTGCCCAAGTCGGTGCCCGGCTTCGCGATCGACCGCATGTGCGCGGGCGCGATGACGGCGGTCACGACGACCGCGGCGAACGTCGCCGTGGGCGCGCAGGACGTCGTGGTGGCGGGCGGCGTGGAGCACATGGGCCACCACCCCATGGGCGAAGGGTCGGACCCGAACCCGCGGTTCGTCGCCGAGCGCCTCGTCGACTCCTCCGCGCTCGTCATGGGCGCGACGGCCGAGAACCTGCACGACCGGTACCCGCACCTCACCAAGGAGCGTGCCGACGCGTACGCCGTCGCGAGCCAGGCCAAGTACGCCAAGGCGCTGGCGAACGGCGACATCTCCCCCGACCTCGTGCCGGTCGCGACCCGGTCGACCGAGCTCGGGTGGGGCCTGGCCACGGCCGACGAGCTCCCCCGCCCCGGCACCACGGTCGACTCGATCCGCGACCTCAAGACCCCGTTCCGCCCCGGCGGGAAGGTCACCGCGGGCAACGCCTCGCCGCTGACCGACGGCGCGACGGCGTGCCTGCTCGCCGCGGGCGACGTCGCCGACGAGCTCGGGCTCCCGGCGCGCATGCGCCTCGTCGCGTACGCGTACGCGGGCGTCGACCCCGAGGTCATGGGCATCGGGCCGGTCCCCGCGACCGAGCGCGCGCTCGCGTCCGCCGGGCTGACGATCGACGACATCGGCCTGTTCGAGATCAACGAGGCGTTCGCGGTCCAGGTGCTCGCGTTCCTCGACCACTTCGGCATCGCCGACGACGACGAGCGCGTCAACCAGTACGGGGGCGCCATCGCCATGGGCCACCCGCTCGCGTCGTCGGGCGTGCGCCTCATGACGCAGCTCGCGCGCCAGTTCGAGCAGCACCCCGAGGTGCGCTACGGCATGACGACCATGTGCGTCGGCCTCGGCATGGGCGGCACCGTCATCTGGGAGAACCCGCACCACGCCGACTACTCCGGCCACACCTTCGAGACCGCGGAGAACTGACGATGAGCGCACCCACCGACACCCAGACCCCCGCGGCCTCCCAGGACGCGACGAAGGACGCCTCCCGCGGCGAGCGCGTCACGCACTCGCGCGTGCGCGACGTCGCGCTCCCCGGCGGCACGGGCACGCTCGCCCTGGTCACGCTCGACAACGGGCTCGACCACACGAAGCCGACGACGCTCGGCCCCGAGGGCCTCGCGGAGCTGCACGCGACCCTCGAGACGCTGCGGCGCCGGGCCGCGGACGGCGAGATCGTCGCCGTCGCGATCACCGGCAAGCCGTACTTCCTCGCCGCGGGCGCGGACCTCACGCAGGCCGCGGCCGTCCAGGTGCGCGACGACGCGCTCGCCCTCGGGCGCGCCGGGCACGCCGCCTACACGCTGCTCCAGGACATGGGCGTGCCGACGTTCGCGTTCGTCAACGGCGTCGCGCTCGGCGGCGGCCTCGAGGTCGCGCTGAACTGCACGTACCGCACCGTGGCGTCCGACGCGGGCGCGCTCGCGCTGCCCGAGGTCGGCCTGGGCCTGGTCCCCGGCTGGGGCGGCGCCTACCTCGTGCCGCGCCTGCTCGGCGTCGAGAAGGCGATGGACGTCATCCTCGCCCGCCCGGCCGCGAACAAGCCGTTCAAGGCCAAGGAGGCGTACGAGATCGGCCTCGTCGACGCGCTCTTCGAGGCACCCGACTTCCTCGAGTCCTCGCTGCGCTGGGCCGGGGCCGTGCTGCGCGGCGAGATCGTCGTCGAGCGGCGCGAGCTCGACCCGCAGCCCGTGTGGGACGCCGTCGTCGCGGGGACGCGTCAGCGCCTCGACGCCGTGGTCGCGGGCTCGCGCCCCGCCCCCTACCGCGCGCTCGACCTGGTCGCCGCCGCGCGTACCGCGTCGCGCGAGGAGGCGTTCGCCGCCGAGGACGAGGCCCTCGCGGACCTCATCATGAGCGACGAGATGCGCGCGAGCGTCTACGCGTTCCAGCTCGTCTCGAAGGGCAAGCGGCCCCAGGGCGCGCCCGACGCGAAGCTCGCCCGCCCCGTCACCCGCGTGGGGATCGTGGGCGCGGGGCTCATGGCCGCGCAGATCGCGCTGCTGTTCGCCCAGCGCCTCCAGGTGCCCGTCGTCATGCGCGACCTCGACCAGGAGCGCGTCGACAAGGGCCTCGGCTACGTCCGTGCGACGGTCGAGAAGCTCGTCGGCTCGGGCCGCATGTCCGCGGACACGGGCGCGCGCATCGTCGGCTCCGTGCACGGCACGACCGAGCTCGGCGACTTCGCGGGCTGCGACGTCGTCATCGAGGCGGTCACGGAGATCCTCGGCCTCAAGAAGAAGGTCTTCGCCGAGCTGGAGGGTGTCCTCTCGCCCGAGGCCGTGCTGCTGACCAACACCTCCGCGCTGTCCATCACGGAGATGGCGGCCGACCTGCAGCACCCCGAGCGCGTCGTCGGGATGCACTTCTTCAACCCCGTCGCGCAGATGCCGCTCGTCGAGATCATCCAGGCCGCGAAGACCGACGACGCCGCGCTCGCGACGGCGTTCGCCATGACGAAGAAGCTCCGCAAGACGGCGGTGCTCGTCGCCGACCGCCCCGGGTTCGTCGTCAACCGCCTCCTCATCCTGCTCATGGGCAAGATCGTCGAGGCGGTCGAGAACGGCACGTCGGTCGAGGTCGCGGACCGCGCCGTCGCGCCGCTCGGCCTGCCGATGCCGCCGTTCGCGCTGTTCGACCTCGTCGGCCCGGCGGTCGGCCTGCACGTCCTCACGTCGCTGCGCGAGGACCTGGGCGACCGGTTCCCCGAGTCCCCCGGCCTCCAGCGCATCGTCGACGAGCAGATCCCCGTCGTGCTCGACGCGCCGAAGGGCCTGCCCAAGCCGGTCGACCCGGCGATCCAGCGGGTCTTCGGGACCGGCGAGGCGGGCGGCCCGGGGGCGCTCGACGAGGCGGGCGTCCTCGACTCCGTGCTCACGGCACTCACGCAGGAGATCGGGCTCATGCTCGACGAGGGCGTGGTCGCGAGCCCGTCGCAGATCGACCTGTGCATGATCCTCGGCGCCGGGTGGGGCTTCCACCTCGGCGGCATCACGCCGTACCTCGACCGCACGGGCTACAGCGAGAAGGTCCTGGGCCGCCGCTTCCTGCCCGACGGCGTCGCGAACGTCCCGGCGGCGTCGCGCGCCTGAGCGACCGGGGTCGGACGCCGGGCCGCGAGCGCCCTCCCGTGGTCGTACGACGACCGCGCGGAGGTTCCGCTCGCGGCCCGATCCGCTGGCGCCACGCGCTCCGTAGCGTCGTGGCCATGACAGACCGCACCCCCGCCCAGCCCGCCACCGACCTCCCCCTGACCACGACGCCGCGCGGCACGACCGAGCGCCGGATGCTCGGCGCCCTCACGCTGGCCGCCGGCGCTGCCCTCCTGCTCTCCGCGTGCGGCAGCATCGGCGAGGCGGTCGCCGAGAACCGTGCCGGCCACACCAAGACCTACGCGTTCGCGACCGGGAAGACGGGCAAGGCCGAGGCCGTGCTCCCCGACTGGGTCCCCGACTCGGCCACCGACGTGCGCGAGGTGGTCCGCACGACGGGCGACGAGCGGATCCTCACGATGACGGCCGACCTCGGCGCCCTGCCCGAGAGCTGCACGCCCGTCTCGGCGGAGCACCCGCTGGAGCCTCGACCCGAGCGTGGCGACCTGACCGCGGCGGACTACCGCACGTCGGCGACGCTCAGGGCGTCGTGGTGGGAGGAGGGCACGGAGCAGGGCGCCACCGCGATGTGCGGGAAGTGGTGGGTCGGCGCGCAGGACGGCAGGCTCTTCGGGTTCGCGCCCGAGCTCAAGGTCGTGGAGGTCGAGGACCAGCCCGACCCGGCCTGAGTCAGTCCTCCCAGCCCATGCGCAGCACCTCGAACGCGACCGCGTGCGGGACGCCCATGCGCTCGCCCGTGGGCGCGCTCATGGACGCGAGGAACGCCGCGGGGTCGAAGTCCTCCCACCCCAGCCCGTCGAGGTAGGCGGCGTGCGCGCGCAGCGACGCGACCCCCGCGTCGAACGTCGCGCTCACGTCGACGCCGTGCGCGCTATCGGGCGAGGCCGCGACCCAGACCTGGCGCACGCCGCCCCAGGGCTCGACCCCGTCCGTCTCGACCTGCTCACGGAACACCCACCGGTTCCCCGCGTCGCGCACGGCGTCGACGACGGCCCGTCCCGTCGCGATGTGGTCCGCCTGGTTGAGCATCCCGCCCGGGAACGTCTCGCGGTAGTTCCCGGTGATCACGACGTCGGGCCGGTGGCGCCGGATCGCGCCCGCGATCGCACGGCGCAGCGGCAGGCCGTACTCGAGCACGCCGTCCGGCAGCCCGAGGAACTCGACCTCCTCGACGCCGACGATCCGCCCGGACTCGATCTCCTCCGCCTCGCGCACGCGTCGCGCCTCGTCCGGGTCCATGCCGTCGATGCCGGCCTCGCCGCTCGTGACCATGCAGTACACGACCCGCTTGCCCTGCCCCGTCCATCGCGCGACGGCAGCGGCGGCGCCGAACTCCATGTCGTCGGGATGGGCGACGACCGCGAGCGCAGTGGACCAGTCCTCGGGCAGCGGGGTCAGGGGCGCGGCGGGGGTCGCGGAGGTGCCGGTGTCGTCGCTCATACGACAGACGCTAGGCCGTCAGGCGCGCGCCGTCGCGCCCGGACCGTCGCTCAGTCCTCGACGACGGCGTCCTCGACCGAGGTGACCGCCGGGTCGACGAAGAGCCGCTCCCGCTCGGCGTCGACCACCGCGCGCGCGAGCGACGCCTCGGACACGTCGACCGCGCCCGCGACCTCCTCGGCGAGCGCGCTGCGCCGCGCGTACGCGTCGAACAGCCGCGCCTACGTCCCGAGCAGGCGCACGAGGTGCTCGTCGACGCTGTCGACCGTGAGCAGACGGTGCACCTGGACGGTCTCGACCTGACCCATGCGGTGGGCGCGGGCGACGGCCTGGGCCTCGGTCGTGGGCTTAGTCTGGGGCTCGCACAGGATCACCACGGAGGCGGCCTGGAGGTTGAGGCCCACTCCCCCGACGTCGATCTGGCTCACGAGCACGCGCGGCTCCTCGGCCGCGGTGAAGTCGTCGACGATCGTCTGGCGCGTCCGGGCGGCCACGGAGCCGGTCAACGGAGCGAGCGCGAGGTCGCCGAGCGCGCGCACGACGACGTCCACGACGTCCCGGAAGTACGAGAACACCACGACCTTGCGCCCGTTCTCGGCCGCCTCGCGCGCGAGCTCCACGAGCCGGCGCAGCTTCGCCGAGTCCTCGGGGTGGTCGACCGCGAACGCCGCCCGCCGCATCGCCATGAAGGACCCCGCCGCGACCGCCTCGCGGTACGCCGCGCCGTCGACCGCCCCGAGCCGCTCCCACTCGTCGACCTGCACCAGCTCGGGCAGCTCCTCGAGCACGTCCTCGGCGTTGCGCCGCAGGTAGGCGGGCGCCACGGCGTGCCGGAACGCGTCGGGGCCCGCCGCGCCGTGCGCGGCATCGAGACGCTCGGCGAGCGCGGGCTGGAGGTAGCCGACCAGGGTGCGGAACTCGGCGACCCGGTTCTCCATCGGCGTCCCGGTGAGGAGCAGCACGTGCTGCGTCCTGGCCGCGAGCGCCGCGACGGCGACCGAGCGCTTCGCGAGCGGGTTCTTCACGTAGTGCGCCTCGTCCACGACGAGCACGGCGGGGCCGACGGACCCGGCCGTCACGAAGGCCTCGGTCCCGGCGCGGCGCAGGCCCGCGAACGTCACGACCGCGACGCCACCGGTCGCGCGCCACGCCTCGGCGGCCTCGTCGCGCTCCTCGCCGTGCACGGCGTGGACCGGGAGGTCCGCGTGCGCGCGCAGCTCGCGCACCCAGTTCTCCAGGACGCTCGCAGGGCACACGACGAGCGCGTGCGTCGCGCCGCGCGCGAGGAGGTGCGCGACGACGGCGATCGCCTGGACGGTCTTGCCGAGCCCCATCTCGTCGCCGAGGACGACGCGCCGCTGCGCGAGCGCGAAGCGCGCCCCGAACGCCTGGTACCCGCGCAGCGAGACCCGCAGCAGAGTCTCGTTGAGCGTCTGCGTCTGCACGCGGTCCACGAGCTCCGCGGGCAGGTGGCCCGCCGCGGCGGCGACGTCTCGGCCGGTGGGGGCGACGCCGTCGAGCAGCGCGTAGTACGCCGCGGACCGGCGCCGGAAGTCCGCCCAGGCGTCGTAGGGGCGCGCGGGCTCCGTGAGGAGCGCGGTGACGCGGCGGGCCTCCTCGGCCAGCCCCGTCTCGCGGGCCCGCTCCGCGACCCCGGCGAGCGTCGCCACCGCCGCGAGAACCCGACGACGCCGCTCGCCCCAGGCGAACAGGCGGCGCGGCCCGCTCGCGGCGACCCGTGCGTCGTCGCGCACGAGCTCGTGCGTCGCGAGCGCGGCGCGCACCTGGTCGCCGTACCGGGCGAGTGCGGCGTCGGCCTGGTCGAGCGTGTGCAACGTCTGGACGAGAGCGGTCGCGACCGGTTCCGTCGGGGTGAGGTCGATCCGGAAGCGCAGGCTCTCGCGCACCGCGCGCGCGACCTGTTCGGCGGCGGCGAGCAGGTGCGTCGCGGTCTGCGGCCCGATGTCGGGGATCGTCTCCAGGCCCTCGCGCCCGAGCCGCGCGACCTCCCCGACCGTCCGCACGCCTGCGCCGGCGAGCGCCCCGAGCCGCAGCCGCTCGCGCGTGACGTCGCGCAGCGACGCGACGTCGACGGTGTCGAGTCGCGCCAGGACCTTCTCCTCGCGGCTGTCGCCGAACGCGGCGCGCACCTGCTCGCGCGCCGTCCCGGGTGCCGCGGCGAGCGCCGCGAGCAGCGCGGCGAGGGCGTCCGCATCCGCGACGACCGTCCGAGCGGTGGCGACGTCGGGCAGCGCGCCGCTCGCGGCGGTCACGACTCGCGGCGCACGACGTGCTCCGCGAGCTTCTGCGCCACGGTCTCGACGTCGTCGATCTCGCCGGCTGCGACACCGACGACGAGGGCGTACGCGGTGTCCTGCGGCATGACGAGCCGCACCCCGTTGAGCGCGTAGAAGAGTCTCACCGCGACCCAGCCCAGTCGCTTGTTCCCGTCGATCAGCGCGTGGTTCTTCGTGACGGAGAGAAGCAGCGCCGCTGCCTTCTCGTCGAGGGCGGGGTAGGCCTCGACGCCGTACATCGACGCGGCCGGACGCGCCAGTGCGGACGACAGGAGCCCGTAGTCGCGGACGGCGGGCGGGTGCCCGAGGAACGCCGTGGCGGCGGCGACGAGGTCGTCCTCGTCGAGGTAGACGACCACGGCTACTGCGCGAGCCGGTCGAGCAGCTCCTGGTCCTCCGCCACGATGTCGGCGAGCAGCCGGTCACGCATCTCGCGCCGCTTCGCGTCGTACTCCACGACGGCGCGCGCGACGGCGGTGTTCGCGGAGACGCCCTCGCGGCGGGCGATACGCTCCAGCGCCGCCTGCGCGTCGTCGTCGAGCCGCAAGGTCATAGCCACGTGAGCTCCTCTCATTTGGTACCACCACGGTATCAGTGCTCGGGCGGCGCCGTGCAGGGATCAGGCAGGAGCGTTCGCGCGCTCGGCGAGCCAGCGCTCCATCCGGGACTGCGCCGCGTCGAGGAACGCCGTCTTGTCACCCGTGTAGTCGTCGTAGTCGTCGGCGTCCGCGTGGCGTGCGGCGAGGCTGCGCTTCGTCGCCTCGTACGCCGCGGCCTCGGCGGAGACGGCGCGCAGCCAGTCGCGGAACGCGACGACGTACGCCGCGAACGGCGAGCCGAGGCGCCGGACGTGCAGGATCACGGGCGGCTCGTCCTCGTCGCCGGGGCGGGTGAGCAGTCGCTTGGCGTAGAGCTCGGGGGCGGGGTCGGCGCCCGGGCGCGGGACGTCCCGGTACACGCCGGGCGAGTCGGGGCGCGCCCCGCGCTCGATCGAGAACCCGAGCGGCCCGAGCGCGGATTCGAGCGCCGCTTCGGAGGGCAGCGGCGCGATGCGCACCTGGAGGTCGATGATCGGCTTCGCCGCGAGCCCGGGGACGGCCGTCGACCCGATGTGCTCGACGACGACCGGGCTCGTGCCGTCGGGGCTCGCGAGGTCGGCGAGCGCGCCGGCGACGCGCTCCGTCCACCGCCTCCCGGTGTCGGCCCATCGGGGGTCGTGGATGTCGACGGTCGCTGCGGGCACCCGTGAACCCTACGACCCGGCCCCGCCTCGGGAGCGCAGGCCCACCGAGACGTGAGAAGTGGCCCCGGGACCATGGCGGTCCGGGGCCACTTCTCGGGTCTCGGCGAGCGGGCGCTCGTCGGCAGGTCGGGTCAGTACGTCGTCAGGCCGTGAGCGCGGAACTGGTCGCGCACGCGCTCGGTGAGCTCGGCCGACGGAGCGGGCGTGTCGTCGAGCTCGTAGGTGCGCCCGAGGGCGTCCCACTTGTCGCGGCCCATCTGGTGGAAGGGCAGCACCTCGACGCGTGTCACCGTGCCGGGGCGGATCGCGTTGAGCGAGGCCGCGTACTCCGCGACCTTCTCCACGTTGTCCACGTCGTCGGTGAGGCCCGGGACGAGGACGAAGCGCACCCACACCTCGGGCGCGTGGCCGGTGAGGCCGCGCTCGGCGATCCGTCGTCCGAACCTCAGGGTCGGCTCGAGGTCGCGGCTCGTGACCTTCTTGTAGGTGTCGGGGTCGCCCGACTTCACGTCGAGCAGCACGAGGTCTGTGTCGTCGAGCATGGCGTCGGTCGCGTTGGCGCCGAGGAAGCCCGACGTGTCGAGCGCGGTGTGCACGTCCATCGCCTTGGCGCCGCGCAGCACGCGGGCCGCGAACGCGGGCTGCATGAGCACCTCGCCGCCGGAGAGCGTGAGCCCGCCGTGGGTGGCTCGGAAGACCGGCAGGTAGCGCTTGACCCGCCCCAGGAGCTCGTCCGCCGTGACGGGCCGACCGTCCTTCATGGCGAACGTGTCGGGGTTGTGGCAGTACAGGCACCGCAGCGGGCACCCGTTGAGGAACACCGTGAGCCGGGTCCCCGGGCCGTCCACGGCGGTGACGAGCTCCCAGGAGTGGACCGAGCCGAGCTCGCCTGCGCGCATCGCCGCGAGCTTGTCGGCCCGGTCCACGTCCGCGACCGTCAGCCCGTCCAGGCCCGCGCCCGCCCGGCGGGCGTGGCCCACGGGCGTGCCCGACGCGGCGGGCTCGACCGCGGAGGTCGGGGCACCCGGGACGTCGAGGCGCGTGGCGTCGTCGGGCAGGGTGCCCCCGGCGACGCCGCACCCGCGCGACGGGCGGACGGCGGGGCCGGGAAGGGTGACGGTCATGGCGGGCTCCTCAGCGCTCGTCAGAGCGCGCCGTGGAAGGTGCGCGAGAGCACGTCGAGCTGCTGCTCGCGCGTGAGGCGGACGAAGTTCACCGCGTACCCGGACACGCGGATCGTCAGCTGCGGGTAGTTCTCCGGGTGGTCCATGGCGTCCAGGAGCGTCTCGCGGTTCAGCACGTTGACGTTCATGTGGTACCCCTCGGACCCGATGTAGGCGTCCAGGAGGCCGGCGAGGTTGGTGACCTGCTCCTCCTTGGTGCGCCCGAGGCCGCTCGGCACGACCGTGTTGGTCAGCGAGATGCCGTCCTGCGCCTCGTCGTACGGCAGCTTGGCCACCGAGAGCGCCGAGGCGAGCATGCCGTGGGTGTCGCGCCCGTTCATCGGGTTGGCGCCCGGGGCGAACGGCTCGCCGGCGCGGCGGCCGTCGGGCGTGTTGCCCGTCGCCTTGCCGTACACGACGTTCGACGTGATCGTCAGGACCGACTGCGTCGGCACCGCGTCGCGGTAGGTCGGGTGCGTGCGCACCTTCGCCATGAACCGCTCGACGAGGTCGACGGCGATCGCGTCGGCCCGGTCGTCGTCGTTGCCGTACGTGGGGAACTCGCCCTCGGTCACGTAGTCGACGACGAGGCCGCGCTCGTCGCGCACGACGGAGACCTTCGCGTGCTTGATCGCCGAGAGCGAGTCCGCCGCGACGGACAGGCCCGCGATGCCGCACGCCATGGTCCGCAGCACGTCCTTGTCGTGCAGCGCCATCTCGATGCGCTCGTACGCGTACTTGTCGTGCGACCAGTGGATGCAGTTGAGCGCCTCGACGTAGGTCTCGGCGAGCCAGTCCATGGTCGCGTCGAACTTCGCCATGACGTCGTCGAAGTCGAGCACGTCGCCCTCGACGGGCGCCGCCACGGGCGAGACCTGCTTGCCGGAGATCTCGTCGCGGCCGCCGTTGATCGCGTAGAGCAGCGTCTTGGCGAGGTTCACGCGAGCACCGAAGAACTGCATCTGCTTGCCGACCCGCATCGGGGACACGCAGCACGCGATCGCCGCGTCGTCGCCCCAGTGCTGGCGGATGAGCTCGTCCGACTCGTACTGCACGGCCGAGGTGTCGATCGAGACCTGCGCGCAGTAGTCCTTGAAGCCCTGCGGCAGCTCCGGGCTCCAGAAGACCGTCATGTTCGGCTCGGGGGCCGGGCCGAGGTTGTAGAGGGTCTGGAGGAAGCGGAACGAGTTCTTGGTGACGAGCGGGCGCCCGTCCTCGCCCATGCCGCCGATGGTCTCGGTGACCCACGTCGGGTCGCCGGAGAACAGGGCGTCGTACTCGGGGGTGCGCAGGAACCGCACGATGCGCAGCTTGATGACGAAGTCGTCGATGATCTCCTGCGCCTCGGACTCCGTGATGCGGCCGGCCTCGAGGTCGCGGTCGATGAACACGTCGAGGAAGGTCGACGTGCGGCCGAGCGACATCGCGGCGCCGTTCTGCTCCTTCACCGCGGCGAGGTAGGCGAAGTAGAGCCACTGCACTGCCTCGCGGGCGGTGGTCGCCGGGCCCGAGATGTCGTAGCCGTACTCGGCGGCCATCTCCTTGAGCTCGCCGAGCGCGCGGATCTGCTCGGCGTGCTCCTCGCGCTCGCGCACGACCTGCTCGCTGAACGGCTGCGCGTCGAGGCCGAGCTTGTCGAGCTTCTTCGCGGCGATCAGCGCGTCGACCCCGTAGAGCGCGACGCGGCGGTAGTCGCCGATGATCCGGCCGCGGCCGTAGGCGTCGGGCAGGCCGGTGATGATGTGCGAGCTGCGGGCCGCGCGCACGTTCGGCGGGTAGACGTCGAACACGCCCTGGTTGTGGGTCTTGCGGTACTCGGTGAAGACCTTCTTCAGGGTCTCGTCGACCTCGTAGCCGTAGGTCTGCAGCGCGCCCTCGACCATGCGCCAGCCGCCGTTCGGCATGATCGCGCGCTTGAGCGGGGCATCGGTCTGCAGGCCGACGATCACCTCGTGCGCCTTGTCGATGTAGCCGGGCGCGTGCGCCGTGATCCCCGCGGGCGTGTGGGGGTCGACGTCGTAGATCCCCATCTCGCGCTCCTCGGGGAACATCGCGGACAGCGTGTCCCAGATCCCCGTCGTGCGCTCCGTGGGCCCGGCGAGGAACGACGCGTCGCCCGTGTACGGGCGGTAGTTGCGCTGGATGAAGTCGCGCACGTCGACCGTGTCGCGCCACGGGCCGTCGGTGAAGCCCTCCCACGCGGGGACGTGCGCGGTGTCGTGCTGCGCGTCGACGCCGCCCTCCACCGCACGGCCGCCGCTCGTCGTGCCGGGTGCCTCGGAAACGCTGGTCATCTGGACCTCCCTCGTGCCTGACGCGCGGGTCCGCGCGCCGGCCGGACCCGCCGGTCTCCCCGGCCTCGGGTGGAGGCCCTCGTGGGAGGTCCGACGGGCTCCTTCGCCACCTCCAGGCTAGGTTCACGCGGCGTCGCGCGGAGGGGTTTCGGGCCGTCCGGGGACCTAGGTCCCGAGCCGGGCGGGACCCCGCGGGAACCGCGGGATCTCGCCGTTTCCTCACCGCTTACACCCCGTCGCGACCACCTCTTGTGATGACCTTCACAAGCCCTCGGAAGCTGGCTGCGACCCCGGCAGCGCACCCCCGTGACGCACGACACGGACGCACGTCACACGCCCGCCCGACGTGGTCGCGGCTTCCGTGTGAGACTGCCCGGGTGAAGCGCACCGTAGGGGTCGAGGAAGAGTTCCTGCTCGTCGGCGACGACGGCCACCCGGTCGCCCGGGCCGCGGAGGCCCTGGAGGCGTCGGGGACCGACGAGAAGGGCGGCGGGACCGGCTCGCTCGAGTCGGAGTTCATGGAGGAGCAGCTCGAGACCGCGACCCACCCGCGGCGCGAGCTCGACGACCTCGCGACGGAGATCCGCGCGGGCCGGCAGCGCGCCCAGGAGGCCGCGGACCGCGTCGGCGCCCGGGTCGCCGCGCTCTCCACCTCGCCCCTGCCCTTCGAGGGCACCACCGTCTCGCGCCTGCGCTACCTCGAGGCCCGCGCCGCGTTCGGGCTCACGGCGCGCGAGCAGCTCACGAGCGGGTGCCACGTGCACGTCGCCGTCGCGGACGACACCGAGGGGGTCGCCGTCCTCGACCGCATCGGGCCGTGGCTCTCCACGCTCCTCGCGCTGAGCACCAACTCCCCGTTCTGGCAGGGCCAGGACAGCGGGTACGCCAGCTTCCGGTCCCAGGTCTGGTCCCGCTGGCCGACGTCGGGGCCCACCCGGGCGTTCGGCTCGCCCGAGGCGTACCGCGACGCGGTCGACACCCTCGTCGCGACCGGCACGATCCTCGACGAGAACATGGTCTACTTCGACGCCCGGCTGTCGTCGCGCTACCCGACGGTCGAGATCCGCGTCGCCGACGTGTGCCTCGACCCCGACACGGCGACGCTCCTCGCGGCCCTCAGCCGCGGCCTCGTCGAGACGGCGGCGCGCGAGGCCGCGGACGGCGTCGCGGCACCGGAGCTCCGCCCCGAGATCCTGCGGACCGCCTCGTGGCGCGCCGGGCGCTCGGGCCTCGAGGAGGACCTGGTCTCGCCGCTCACGTGGCGCCCCGCCCCGGCGCACGACGTCGTTGGGCTGCTCGTCGCGCACGTGCGGGACGCGCTCGTCGACGCGGGCGACCTCGACGCCGTGACGGAGCTCCTCGGACGCCTCTGGTCCGGCGGGAACGGCGCGCAGCGCCAGCGCGCGTGGCACGCAGCGTCCGGCGGGGATCTGCGCGCCGTCGTCGAGCAGGCCGTGGAGGTCACGCACTCCTGACGCCCCGGCCGCCGGCGCGCCGCTGACAGGACGCGCTGCGCGCTACGGCGCGGTGAGGGCCGCCTCGCGGGCGCGGGCGACGACGTCGTGCACGGTCGGTCCCAGGACGTCCGGCCGCGGGCCGTCCGCCCACGCGCGCCCGTGGGAGACCCAGCCGGTGCGGGTGCCGGCGGCCCGGCCCGCGGCGACGTCGGCGTGCGCCGCGTCCCCGACCATCCAGACCTCCGCACGGTCCACGTCGGTCGCGCCGACGCGCTCCAGCGCGATCTCGAGGAGCCGCGGGTCCGGCTTGTCCACGCCCTCCTCGCCGGACACGACGACGGCGTCGACGTGCACCCCGACCCGGCAGCGGGCGAGCTTGCCGCGCTGCTGGGCGGACGTCCCGTTCGTCACCACGACGACCACGTCGCCGTCGGCACGCAGCGCGTCGAGCAGGTCGAGCACGCCGTCGTACGCGCGCACGTGGTCGAGGATGCCGGCGCGGAAGCGGTCGACCGCGGTGGGCAGATCCTCGTCCCAGCCGAGGCGGTCGACGATGACGCGCGCCACCTCCGTCTTGACCGCGAACCCGCCCTGGTCGGCGGCGACGATCGCGGCGAGGTCGGAGGCGTCACGCCCGGCGCGCGCGACGGCGTCGGCCGCCCAGGCGGCGAACGCGGCGTCGCGGCCGACGAGCGTGTTGTCGAGGTCGAGGAGCCAGATCACGCCTGGACCCTAGCCCGGACGACCCGCGCGGCGCCGAGGCGTCCGCGGCGGGCGTCCGGGACGGTCAGCCGCGGGCGAGCGCCGCGAGCGCGTCCAGCACGTCGCGCGCGACGTCGGCCGGCGTGAGCCGGTACGCCGAGGCCACCTGGTCCCGGGTCGCGTGGTCGAGGAACTGCGCGGGCAGGCCGAGCGCGTGCACCGGCGTGCGGACGCCGCCCTCGAGCGAGCGCTGCGCGAGGAGCGCGCCCACGCCGCCGTCGGCGACGCCGTCCTCGACGCTCACGACGAGGTCGTGCTCGCCCGCGAGCTTGACGAGCGCGCTCGGCATCGGCAGGACCCACGTCGGCGACGCGACGGTGACGTCGACGCCGTGGGCCGTGAGCGACTCCGCCGCGTCGAGCGCGACGCGCGCCATGGACCCGGGGCCGACGAGCAGGACCCGAGCGCGGGGTGCCGCGCCCTGCGGGGCGGTCCTCGGCGCCTCGCCCGGCACGGCGAGCAGGTCCACGCCGTCCACGGTGTCGACGGCGGGCAGCGGGTCCCCGAGCGCCCCCTTGGGGTAGCGCACGACCGTCGGTGCGTCGTCCACGTCCACGGCCTCGCGCAGCGCCGTCCGCAGCGTCTCCTCGTCGCGCGGCGCGGCGAGCCGCAGGCCGGGCACGATGCGCAGCATCGCCATGTCCCACATGCCGTTGTGGCTCGCGCCGTCGTCGCCCGTGATGCCGGCACGGTCGAGCACGAACGTCACGCCGGCCTTGTGCAGGGCGACGTCCATGAGGACCTGGTCGAACGCGCGGTTGAGGAACGTCGCGTAGACGGCGACGACGGGGTGCAGGCCCGCGAACGCCATGCCCGCGGCGGACGTGGCGGCGTGCTGCTCGGCGATCCCGACGTCGAACGTGCGCTCGGGGAACGCCTGCGCGAACGGCTTGAGCCCCACGGGCTCGAGCATCGCCGCGGTGATCGCGACGACGTCGGACCGGCGCCGCCCGATCTGCACGATCTCGTCCGCGAAGACGCTCGTCCAGCCGAAGCGCGACGGCGCGACCGGCAGACCGGTCTCGGGGTGGATCTTCCCGACGGCGTGGAAGCGGTCGGCGACGTCCTGCTCGGCGGGCGTGTACCCGCGGCCCTTCTCGGTGATGGTGTGCACGATCACGGGCGCGCCGTACGCCTTGGCCCGGCGCAGCGCGTGCTCCATGGCCTCGACGTCGTGCCCGTCGACCGGGCCGACGTACTTGATGCCGAGGTCCTCGAACATCCCCTGCGGGGCGACGACGTCCTTGAGACCCTTCTTCAGGCCGTGCAGCCACTCGTAGGCGAACCGCCCCGGCGCGCCGGACCGGTTGAGGGTGCGTTTGCCCCACTGCAGGAAGCTCTCGTAGCCGTGCGTCGTGCGCAGCGTCGACAGGTGGTGCGCGAGGCCGCCGATCGTGGGCGAGTACGAGCGCCCGTTGTCGTTGACGACGACCACGAGCCGCCGGTCCTGGCTCTCCGCGATGTTGTTGAGCGCCTCCCAGGCCATGCCGCCCGTGAGCGCGCCGTCGCCGATGACCGCGACGACGTGCCGGTCGGTCAGGCCGCGCACGACGTTCGCCTTCGCGATGCCGTCGCCCCACGAGAGCGCGGTCGACGCGTGCGAGTTCTCGACGACGTCGTGGTCGGACTCGGCGCGCGACGGGTAGCCCGACATTCCGCCCTGCTTGCGCAGCGCCGAGAAGTCCTGGCGACCCGTGAGGAGCTTGTGCACGTAGGACTGGTGGCCCGTGTCGAACACGAACGTGTCGGTCGGCGACGAGAACACGCGGTGCATCGCGATCGTGAGCTCGACGACCCCGAGGTTCGGACCGAGGTGCCCGCCGGTGCGCGAGACCGAGTCGACGAGGAACGCACGGATCTCGCCGGCGAGCTCCCGCGTCTGCTCGAGGGTCAGCCGTTGCACGTCCTCGGGCGAGGTGATCGTGCCAAGCAGGCTCATGCAGATGCTCCGTTCCGTTCCCGTGCGACCAGCCCGACAACTCTAAAGCCTGTCGAACCTCCCCGCTGAGGTGTTCGGCAGCGTCCTTCTCGGACGTCCCTATGCCGCTGGCGCGGTGAGGGTTCCCACGTCATCCCGGCTGGTTTCGTCGACGCGAGGGCGTCGGCCAGAGCCGTCCGGTCGGTGGGCGTTGGTGACCTGGCCTCGTGCTTCGGGGTCCAGGACCTGGGAGTGGTGCTTCTCGCCCCAGGTGGCGAGGTTGACCGCGGCGTTCAGGTCGCGGTCGATGGTGTGCCCGCACGTGTCGCAGACGAAGACGCGGTCGGCGAGGGTGAGCGTCGTGGTGACGTCGCCGCAGGCCGAGCAGGTCTTCGAGGAGGGAAACCATCGATCCGCGACCAGGACCTGCCCGCCACGCCAGGACTGCTTGTAGGCGACCTGGCGGGCGAGCTCTCCCCAGGCCGCGTCCGAGATCGCTGCGGCGAGCCGGTGGTTGGCGAGCATGCCGGTGATGTTCAGATCCTCGATGACGAGCCGGTCGTGGGTCTTGACCAGCGCGCTGGAGACCTGGTGCAGGAAATGATGGCGGCGGGCGCGAACCCGCTCGTGGTGCCGAGCCAGCCGACGCACTGCGGAACGCCGTTTCGCCGAGCCCTTGACCTTCCGGGATACGGACTTCTGCAACCGGCGAGTGACCGACTGCGCGGCTCGTAACGCCTTGGGTGCCGTGCTTGCGCGCAGCACTTCGGCTCCGTCGCTGGTGGCAGCGACGACGGGCGCGTGCAGGCCGCGGTCCACGCCGACCCATCCACCGTGATCGGTGTCCTCATTCGGCAGGTGCCGGGCAGCAGGGTGCAGGTCGCTGGCCTCGACGTTCACGCTGATGCGCCACCGCCCGCCACGCCGCGACACGGTCACGAACAAGATCCGAGCCCTCCCCGCGGCGAGCATGCGGCGCAGCTTCCGGGTGTCGTCATGGACCTTGATCGCGCCGATCCCGGGCAGGGTGACCGAGCGCGGCCCAGCCTCACCGACGCGGATCGTGGACCGCTCACCGGTCTTCGTCCTCGAGGTCTTGTTGCGCATGCGGAACGAGCCACGCTCGTGGTTCTTCTTCTTGAACCGCGGATGCCCGACCGCCCGACCGGTCCGCTTGCCACGCCGGGAGTCGGTCCATGCCTTGAGCGCTCTGCCGAGGTCGACGACAGCTTCCTCGAAGACCTGCGCGCTCACCTCGGTCCGCCAGGCCAGGCCTGTGACTTCGGCCTCGACGACGCCCGAGCCATCGACGATGAACCGGCGACCGGCGGCCCCCGAGCGCTTCCACGCGTTGAACGCGTTGATCAGGTCAAACCCCGTCCACGGCACCGACACGATGCCGTCATCGGCATTCTCGGACGCGTCGCGGGCGCTCAGATGCAGGCGTAGGCCCTGATTGAACGCGAACCGCGCAGCACCCTCGTGCCTGGCCATGGCACGCGCTTGTTCCACGGTGGGCTCAACAACCCACTGGAACGTCGTATGCCGGGACACGACGAGCACGCTACCGCCGAGCACCGACAGGCTGGGGACCACGCCAAATCCCCGAGCCGGGAATCACGCCGACAGGTGGCACTTTCACGGCAACCAAGGCGGCCGAACGGAAGTCCGACGACACCCCGACCCACCCACGGACCCCGCGCCTGCGAGGGTTGCGCGATGCAAAGACCAAGCGCGCATGGAATGTCACTTCCGCCCTGCGGACATCGGGGGGCCGCGACCTCGTAGGATGGGGGGTATGCGCTTCCTGCCCGGCCAGTCCCCCGCGACCGACCTCACGTACGGCGACGTCTTCCTCGTCCCGTCGCGGTCCGAGGTCGCCTCGCGCTTCGACGTCGACCTCTCCTCCGCGGACGGGACGGGGACCACGATCCCCGTCGTCGTCGCGAACATGACCGCCGTCGCGGGCCGCCGCATGGCGGAGACGGTCTCGCGCCGCGGCGGCGTCGCGATCATCCCGCAGGACGTGCCGACCGACGTCGTCGCCGACGTGGTCGCCGACGTGAAGTCCAAGGACCCCGTCATCGAGACGCCCGTGGTGGTCGGCCCGCACGACACCGTCCACACGGCGCTCACCCTCATCGGCAAGCGCTCGCACGGTGCGGCGGTCGTCGTGGACGACGGCCGGCCCGTGGGCGTGGTCACGGAGGCCGACTGCGCCGACGTCGACCGCTTCACCCAGGTCCACCAGGTCATGACGACCGACCCCCTGGTCCTCGACGCGTCCGTCCTCGACGGCGGCCGCGCCGGGCTCGAGGCGGCCTACGACCAGCTCCACACCGCGCGCCTCAAGGTCGCGCCCGTGACGCGCGACGGGGCCCTCGTCGGCGTCCTCACGCGCAAGGGCGCGCTGCGCTCGTCCGTCTACGCGCCCGCGCTCGACGCGGCGGGCCGCCTGCGGGTCGGCGCCGCGGTCGGGATCAACGGCGACGTCGCGGCCAAGGCCAAGGAGCTCCTGGCGGCGGGCGTCGACGTGCTCGTCGTCGACACGGCGCACGGCCACCAGGCCAAGATGCTCCAGGCGCTCGACGCCGTCCGCTCGGTCGGTCCGGACGTCCCCGTGGTCGCGGGCAACGTCGTCACGGCCGACGGCGTGCGCGACCTCGTCGCCGCGGGCGCGGACATCGTCAAGGTGGGCGTCGGCCCGGGCGCGATGTGCACGACCCGCATGATGACGGCCGTCGGGCGACCGCAGTTCTCCGCCGTCCTCGAGTGCGCCGCCGCGGCGCGCGAGCTCGGCAAGCACGTCTGGGCCGACGGCGGCGTGCGCCACCCCCGCGACGTCGCCCTCGCGCTCGCCGCGGGCGCCTCGCAGGTGATGATCGGCTCGTGGTTCGCGGGCACGTACGAGTCGCCCGGCGACCTGCACGACGACGGCACCGGCCGGCTCTACAAGGAGAGCTTCGGCATGGCCTCGGCGCGGGCCGTGGCCGCGCGCACCGCGGGCGGCTCGCCGTTCGACCGCGCGCGCAAGGGGCTCTACGAGGAGGGCATCAGCTCGGGGCGCATGTTCCTCGACCCGCAGCGCCCGGGCGTTGAGGACCTCCTCGACCAGATCACGTCGGGGCTGCGCAGCTCCGCGACCTACGCGGGCGCGTCGAGCCTCGCGGAGTTCGCCGACCGCGCCGTCGTCGGGATCCAGTCCGCCGCGGGCTACGAGGAGGGCCGCCCGCTCCCGGTGAGCTGGTGACGAGCCGCGAGGCCGGGCGGGATCCTGCCGTGACGGCCCCTACCGATCCCCGGGCGTCCGCCGGTGCCGAGGCACTCGCGCGCGACCAGCTCGCCGCGCTCGCCGTGGACGGCGGGGCCTGGCCGTCGCCATGGCGGCTCGCGATCGGCTCGCTCGACGAGCGTGCCCGGCCCGCCGCCGTGCTCCTGCTGTTCGGCGCCCTCGACGCCGTGCCGTCCGAGCACCGGGCCCGCACCGTTCCGCGTGACCTGGACGTGCTCCTGCTCGCCCGCGCCGCGACGCTCGGCCACCACCCCGGCCAGGTGGCCTTCCCCGGCGGCCGGATCGACCCGGGGGACGACGGGCCGGTCGACGCCGCGCTGCGCGAGGCCGTGGAGGAGACGGGTCTCGACCGCTCGGGCGTCGACGTGCTCGGCACGCTCGGCGAGCTCCCCGTGCCCGTGAGCAACCACGTCGTCACCCCGGTGCTCGGGTGGTGGTCGCACCCGACACCCGTGCGCGCCGTCGACGCCGCGGAGTCCGCGCACGTCTTCCGCGTCCCGGTCGCGAACCTGCTCGACCCCGCCCGCCGTCGCACCGTGACCGTCCGGCGCGACCGCCGCGTGCACAAGAGCCCCGGGTTCCTCGTCGAGGCGGACGGGCGCGAGCACCTCGTCTGGGGGTTCACGGGCGGCATCCTCGACGCGCTGTTCGACCGGCTCGGCTGGACCGAGCCCTGGGACCGGACCCGCACGCTCGACGCCCCGCTCTGACCGGTCGACCCGGTCGCGGTCAGCTAGCCGGGCTCCTGTGCCGACGGCCCGGAGAGCCGCCGGCCGAACTCGGGGTCGTCCGTGAGCGTCGTGGAGGAGCGGCGCACGATCTCCTCGAGCACGTCGAGGTCGACGGCGTCGAGGTCCTTGACGTAGACGCAGCCCTTGCCGACCGAGTGGGGTCCCAGACGGTCCAGCAGCGCGGCGTGGGCGTCGACGCCGTCCATGAGGTACACGGTCGTCGCGGCCTTGCGCGGCGAGAATCCTGCCGCCGCCATGTCGCCCTCGCGACCGCCGGCGTAGCGGTAGTGGTAGGTGCCGAACCCGACGATCGACGAGCCCCACATCCGCGCGGGCTCCCCCGTGACCCGTCCCATCAGCTCGACGAGCCGGTACGCGTCGCGGCGCCGGACGGGGTGCTCCACCGCCGCGAGGAACGTCTCGACGTCCGCGCCGGTGGGCCGGGTCGTGTTCTCGCTCGCCATGCCCCAGTCTCTCGCGGCACGGCGGCGGCGCGCGAGATCGGCACGCCCGCGCAGGTTCGGCAGCCACGACCGCCGATCTCAGCAGGACGTGCCGAGCTCGCCGCCGTCGCTCTCGCCGGGGACGACGGCGGGGCGCCCACCTCGAGAGGTGGGCGCCCCGCCGGGGTGCGCGTGCGCCGTCGGGCAAGCCCGTAGCGCTAGCGGTGGCTCACGCCACCAGGGAGCGCAGCACGTACTGCAGGATGCCGCCGTTGCGGTAGTAGTCCGCCTCGCCGGGGGTGTCGATGCGCACGACGGCGTCGAACTCGACCGTCGTACCGTCGGCCTTGGTCGCGGTGACCTTCACGGTCGAGGGCGTGGAGCCGTCGTTCAGCGCCGTGATGCCGGCGATGTCGAACGTCTCGGTGCCGTCGAGGCCGAGCGACCCCGCGTCCTCGCCCGCCGGGAACTGCAGCGGCAGGACGCCCATGCCGATGAGGTTCGAGCGGTGGATGCGCTCGAAGCTCTCGGTGATGACGGCCTTGACGCCCAGGAGCGCCGTGCCCTTGGCCGCCCAGTCGCGCGACGAGCCGGAGCCGTACTCCTTGCCGCCCAGGATGACGAGCGGCGTGCCCTGCGCGGCGTAGTCCTGCGCGGCGTCGTAGATCGTGTCCTGCGCGCCCTTGACGAAGTTGAAGGTGTAGCCGCCCTCGACGTTGTCGAGGAGCTGGTTGCGCAGGCGGATGTTCGCGAACGTGCCGCGGATCATGACCTCGTGGTTCCCGCGGCGCGAGCCGTAGGAGTTGAAGTCGCGACGCGCGACGCCGTGCTCGGCGAGGTACTTCCCGGCCGGCGAGTCCACCTTGATGGCGCCCGCGGGGCTGATGTGGTCGGTCGTGACAGAGTCACCCAGCTTGGCGAGCACGCGCGCACCGGAGATGTCCGCGACAGGGGACGGCTCCATGCCCATGCCGTCGAAGTACGGGGGCTTGCGCACGTAGGTCGACTCGGTGTCCCACGCGAACGTGTCGCCCTCGGGCGTCTCGAGCGCGCGCCACCGGTCGTCGCCGGTGAAGACGTCCGCGTAGTCCTTGGTGAACATGTCGCGGTCGATCGACGCGTCGATCGTCGCCTGGACCTCGTCCGGCGTGGGCCAGATGTCCCGCAGGAAGATCGGGTGGCCCGCCTCGTCACGGCCCAGCGGGTCGTGGTCGAAGTCGAACTCCATCGTGCCCGCGAGGGCGTACGCGATGACCAGCGGCGGCGACGCGAGGTAGTTCATCTTCACGTCGGGGTTGATGCGGCCCTCGAAGTTGCGGTTGCCCGAGAGGACCGACACCACGGCGAGGTCGTGCTCGTTGACCGCCTCGGAGATCTTCTCGTCGAGCGGGCCCGAGTTGCCGATGCACGTCGCGCAGCCGTAGCCCACGAGGTGGAAGCCGAGCTTCTCGAGGTACGGCCACAGGCCGGCCTTCTCGTAGTAGTTCGTCACGACCTGCGAGCCCGGGGCCATCGAGGTCTTGACCCACGGCTTGGCCTCGAGGCCCTTCTCGACCGCCTTCTTCGCGAGGAGCGCGGCGGCGAGCATGACCGACGGGTTGGACGTGTTGGTGCAGCTCGTGATCGACGCGATCGCGACGGCGCCGTGGAACAGCTCGAACGACCTGCCGTCCGAGTCCGTCACGCTCACGGTCTTGCGGCCGTTGGGCGTGATCGCGGGCGAGTCGGACGCCGGGAACGACTCCTTCTCCGCCTCGTCGACGAGGTCGCGGACCTCGGGCGCGTAGGTGGGCAGGTCGCGCTCGAACGCCGACTTCGCGTTCGACAGCTCGATGCGGTCCTGCGGGCGCTTCGGCCCGGCGATCGACGGCACGACCGTCGAGAGGTCGAGCTCGAGGTACTCGGAGAACACCGGCTCGACGTAGCTGTCGGAGGCGGGGTCCAGCCACAGGCCCTGCTCCTTGGCGTACGCCTCGACGAGCGCGAGCTGCTCGTCGCTGCGGCCCGTGAGGCGCAGGTAGTCGATCGTCACGCCGTCGATCGGGAAGATCGCGGCCGTCGAGCCGAACTCGGGGCTCATGTTGCCGATCGTGGCGCGGTTCGCGAGCGGCACCTGGGCCACGCCGGCGCCGTAGAACTCGACGAACTTCCCGACGACGCCGTGCTGGCGCAGCATCTGGGTGATGGTGAGCACGACGTCGGTCGCGGTGACGCCCGCGGGGATCGAGCCGTTGAGCTTGAAGCCGACGACGCGCGGGATGAGCATCGACACGGGCTGGCCGAGCATGGCCGCCTCGGCCTCGATGCCGCCGACGCCCCAGCCGAGCACGCCGAGGCCGTTGACCATCGTCGTGTGCGAGTCGGTGCCGACGCACGTGTCGGGGTACGCGCGCAGGGTGCCACCCACCTCGCGCGTCATGATCGTGCGCGCCAGGAACTCGATGTTGACCTGGTGCACGATGCCGGTACCCGGGGGGACGACCTTGAAGTCGTCGAACGCCGTCTGGCCCCAGCGCAGGAACTGGTAGCGCTCGTGGTTGCGCTGGTACTCGAACTCGACGTTGCGCTCGAACGCGTCCGAGCGGCCCGCGACGTCGATCTGCACGGAGTGGTCGATGACCATCTCGGCCGGCGCGAGCGGGTTGATGCGCGACGGGTCGCCGCCGAGCTCCGCGACGGCCTCGCGCATGGTCGCGAGGTCGACGACGCAGGGCACGCCCGTGAAGTCCTGCATGATCACGCGCGCGGGCGTGAACTGGATCTCGGTGTCGGGCTGCGCGTCCGGGTCCCAGGACGCGAGCGCGCGCACGTGGTCGGCCGTGATGTTGGCGCCGTCCTCCGTGCGCAGGAGGTTCTCGGCAAGGATCTTCAGGCTGTACGGGAGGCGCTCGACACCCTCGACGGCGGACAGGCGGAAGATCTCGTACGAGTTCTCACCGACCTCCAGCGTTCCCTTCGACCCGAACGTGTCGACGCTGCTCACTCGTAGCTCCTTCGTGGCGAGACGGTGGCACGGATGCCATGGTTCAGGGGGCTTCGCCCAGCCTACGCCGGGCCGGCGCGCCGCTCAGCCGGGCCCGGAGGACCGCTCTGGCGGTGGTCGGCGGCTCGTCCACGACCCGCTGCGACCTGCACCGCGACCAGCATACCCCATATATCTTGACGTCAAGATATATGGCCGTCCTACCCGCTCAGAGGTCGCAGTCGCACAGCAGGTTGAGCTCGACGACCTGCTCCCCCTCGTCGGGGCGCGCCCACGCCTCCGCCTCGGCGCGCGACGCGAAGCTCCGCCCGGCGAGCCGTCCGTTCGGCAGCAGGACGCCGACGCCGACGACGTCGCGCACGTCGTCGGGCACGGGGAACGCCTGGTCCGCCGCCGGAGCCGTCACCGCCGTCGTCCCGCTCGCCGTGGTCCCGCTCGCGGTGGTCCCGTTCGTCGTGCTGGTGCTCGTCACGTCCCTCACCGTCCCGCTCGTCCGACCGTCTTCTCATCGTCCTCCCGGCGCGCGCCCCGGCGCACCCGGGTTCGCGCACGGCCGAGCGCGCCCGGCGACGTCAGCGCGTGAGGACCGCGACGGCCTCGAGGTGGTGCGTGTGCGGGAAGAGGTCGAACGCGCGCAGGGACGCGAGCCCGTAGCCGTGGCCGGCGAGGTAGGCGACGTCGCGCGCGAGCGCGGCCGGGTCGCACGCGACGTACACGACCCGGGACGGCTGCCGGGAGGCGATCGCCTCGACCACGCCGCGTCCGGCGCCGACGCGCGGCGGGTCGAGCACGACGACGTCCGCACCGGTGGGGTCGTCGGCGAGCATTTGCTCGACGGGACCGTGGTGCAGCTCCACCCGGTCGAGCCCGTGCGCGTTGCGGCGCGCGTCGCGCACGGCCCGCTCGTCGCCCTCCACGGCGACCACCGAGCCGGTCGCCCCCACGGCCGCTGCCAGGGGCGAGGTGAACAGCCCGGCACCCGCGTAGAGGTCGAGCACGCGCGCGCCGTCGACGTCCCCCACGCCGTCGAGCACCGCGCGCGCCAGCGTGGCGGGCGCCTCGCGGTGCACCTGCCAGAACCCGCCCGCCGCGACCCGGTACTCGTGCTCCCGGTCGCCGAGCACGACGCGCTCGGTCACGCTGCGGCGCGCGTTGGGGCGCTGGTCGGGCGAGCCCGACCGCCACGGCTCGCCGTCCACGAGGAGGACCGGCGCCGAGCCCACGGGGGCGACGAGCTCGATCCGCGTGCCCGGACGCCAGGTGCGCGTGAAGACCTTCTCGCGCGCCGCGAGCTCCGCGACGTCCTCGGTCGCGAGCGGCATGCCGTTCAGCGCGACGACGTCGTGCGACCGGAAGCGGTGCATGCCCGCGCGGCCCGTGCCGTCGGCCACGAGGTCCACGCGCGTGCGGTAGCCGAGGCCGCCGCGCTCGGCGTCGCCCGGCAAACCCTCGACCTCTACCTGAGGGTCAACCTCGTCGAGGTCGACCTTCCCGAGCCGGCGGAGCTGCTCGGCCAGCACGTCCCGCTTCCAGCGGCGCTGCGCGTCGAGCGCGACGTGCGCCAGCTCGCCGCCGCCGACGCCCCCGGGACCGGCCTCCGGCCACACCGAGGGGACGCGGTCGGGCGACGCCTCGAGGATCTCGACGGCGTCGGCGCGCCAGAACTTCGCGGCGTCCCCGCCCTCCGTGACCCGGGCGCGCACCCGCTCCCCGGGCAGCGTGTGACGGACGAAGACGACGCGGCCGTCGTACCGCGCGACGCAGTGGCCGCCGTGCGCGACCGGGCCGACCTCGAGCTCGACCTCGACCTCAGGTCGAGGGTCGACGCGGGCCGACTGCCGCGTCGCTCGACCGCCCTGCCGACGGGTCGTGCGGCGTCCGCCGCGCGCGGCACGACGGTCCGCGAAGGGGTCGGACGATCGGTCGGAGGGCACGGCGGGACCGCGCGAGGAGGACGGCATGCCCCCAGTATCCCGGACTCGCGCCGCCACACCGGTTGTGGGCGTGAAATGGGCCCGGTCCTCGTCGAAGAACCGGGCCCATTCCACGCCCACAACCGGTCCCGGATCAGTAGCCCGTGAAGCGCTGGCGGAAGCCCTCGCCCTCGAGGCCGGTCTGGCCCGCGGTCGAGGAGAGCTGCCACGGTACCGACGCCACGACGACGCCCGGCGTGAAGAGCAGACGACCCTTGAGGCGCAGCGCGCTCTGGTTGTGCAGGAGCTGCTCCCACCAGTGCCCCACGACGTACTCGGGGATGTAGACGACCACGAGGTCGCGCGGCGACTCGCGACGGACCGAGCGCACGTACGACAGCACGGGGCGTGTGATCTCGCGGAAGGGCGAGTCCAGGACGCGCAGCGGGACGGGGAGGTCGAGCGTCTCCCACTGCCGCATGAGGTCCTCGACGTCCTCGGAGTCCACGCCGACGGTGACCGCCTCCAGGACGGACGGGCGCGACGCGCGCGCGTACGCGAGCGCCCGCATCGTCGGCCGGTGGATCTTGGACACGAGGACGATGGCGTGCACCCGGCTGGGCAGCGCGCGGGCCGCGGCGGCCTCGTCGCCGAGCGCGAGCTCGTCGCGCACCCGGTCGTAGTGCTTGCGGATCGACTTCATGAGCACGAAGACGAGCGCCATCGCGAGGATCGCGATCCAGGCGCCGTGCGTGAACTTCGTGACGAGGACGATGACGAGCACGGTCCCGGTCATGGCCAGGCCGACCGTGTTGACCACGCGCGAGCGGCGCATGCGCGCCCGCTCGCGGGGCTGGTGCTCGGTCCGCAGCGCGCGCGTCCAGTGCCGCACCATCCCGAGCTGGGACAGCGTGAACGACACGAAGACGCCCACGATGTAGAGTTGGATGAGGCGCGTGACCTGCGCGTCGAACGCCCAGATGAGCACGATCGCCGCGACGGCCAGCGTGATGATGCCGTTCGAGAACGCGAGCCGGTCGCCGCGCGTGTGGAGCTGGCGTGGCAGGTAGCCGTCCTTCGCGAGGATCGAGCCGAGCACCGGGAAGCCGTTGAACGCGGTGTTCGCCGCGAGCACGAGGATGAGCCCCGTCACCGCGGACACCACGTAGAAGAGCACGGGGGCCCCGCTGAACACGGTCTCGGCGAGCTGCCCGATCACCGGGTGCTGCACGTAGTCCGCGGGGAGGGGCTCCCCGTTCAGGGAGAGCTGGGTGTGCGGGTCCTCGGCGTAGTGCACGCCGGTCGCGCGCGCGAGGAAGAGGATCGACAGCATCATCACGGCCGAGATGCCGCCCAGCAGGGCGAGCGTCGTGGCGGCGTTGCGCGACTTGGGCTTGCGGAACGCGGGGACGCCGTTGCTGATGGCCTCGACGCCCGTGAGGGCGGCGCACCCGGACGCGAACGCGCGCGCCACGAGGAACGCGCCCGCGATGCCGATGAGGCCCTGGTCGAACCCGCTCTCCGCCGTGAGCTCGAACTCCGCGCTCTCCGCCGGGCCGAGGTTGCCCGTGACGTACTGGAAGAACCCGACGACCGCCGTCGTGCCGATGGCCAGCATGAAGAGGTAGACGGGGATGGCGAAGAACGTCCCCGACTCCTTGACCCCGCGCAGGTTGACGAGCGTGAGGACGACGACGAGCCCGATCGCGAACGCGGCCTCGTGGTCGCGCAGCGCGGGGATCGCGCTGGCCGCGTACTGCGCACCCGACGAGATCGAGACCGCGACCGTGAGCACGTAGTCGACCATGAGCGCCGACGCGACACCGACGCCCGCCGACGGGCCCAGGTTGACCGTGGCGACCTCGTAGTCGCCGCCGCCCGACGGGTAGGCGCGCACGTTCTGGCGGTACGACGCGACGACCGTCAGCAGCACGACCACGACCGCGAGGCCCACCCACGGCGAGATCATCGTCGCGCTGAGGCCCGCGATGGCGAGCGTCAGGAGGATCTCGTCCGGGGCGTACGCGACCGACGACAGGGCGTCGGACGCGAACACGGGCAGGGCCACACGCTTGGGGAGCAGCGTGTGCCCCAGGTGCTCGCTGCGGACCGGCCGCCCGAGCAGCAGCCGCTTCGCGGCATCAGCGATCTCCGACACGAGGCCTCATGCTATGCCCGACGGCGCCCGGTCGCGCTGGTGCGCGCCCGGCGGCCCCGCGAGCGGTAGCGTTCGGTGCGTGCACTTCGTCATCATGGGCTGCGGCCGCGTCGGCGCGACGCTCGCCCAGTCTCTCGAGTCGAGCGGCCACTCCGTCGCCGTCGTCGACCAGAACCCCGACGCGTTCCGGCGCCTCCCGGCCGAGTTCACGGGCAAGAAGGTGACCGGGGTCGGGTTCGACCGCGACACGCTCGTGCAGGCCGGCATCGAGGAGGCCTACGCGTTCGCCGCGGTCTCCGACGGCGACAACTCGAACATCCTCTCCGCGCGCGTCGTGCGGGAGACGTTCGGCGTCGAGAAGGTCGTGGCCCGCATCTACGACCCCCAGCGCGCGGAGATCTACCAGCGCCTCGGGATCCCCACGGTCGCGACCGTGCGGTGGACCGCGGACCAGGTGCTGCGCCGCATGCTCCCGTTCGGCGCGACCGACGAGTACCGCGACCCGTCCGGGCACGTGCGGCTCGCGCAGGTCGACTTCCACCCCGACTGGGTCGGGCGCACCGTCCGCGCCATCGAGGACGCCACCGGCGCGCGCGTCGCGTTCGTCAGCCGCTTCGGCGACGGGGTCCTCGTCACGGACCGCACCGTCCTGCAGGAGAACGACGTGCTGCACGTGCTCATGGACGACGAGCAGGCCGCCGTCGTCGAACGCAAGCTCACCCACGCACCGAAGGTCGAGGCCGAGTGATGCGCGTCGTCATCGCCGGGGCGGGCTCGGTCGGCCGCTCGATCGCCCGGGAGCTCCTGAGCCACGACCACGAGGTCATGCTCATCGACAAGCAGCCGGCGGCCATGCGGGTCGCGCAGGTGGCGGAGGCGGACTGGCTGCTCGCCGACGCGTGCGAGCTCTCGACGCTCGCCGAGGCCAAGGTCGAGGAGTGCGACGTCATCGTGGCGGCCACGGGCGACGACAAGGTGAACCTCGTCGTGTCGCTCCTCGCCAAGACCGAGTTCGGGGTGCCCCGCACGGTCGCGCGCGTGAACAACCCGAAGAACGAGTGGATGTTCGACGAGTCGTGGGGCGTGGACGTCGCCGTCTCGACGCCCCGCATCATGACCGCGATGGTCGAGGAGGCCGTCGCCGTCGGCGACCTCGTCCGCATCTTCACGTTCCACCAGTCCGGCGCGGACATCCTCGAGGTCACGCTGCCGCCGACCTCGCCGCTCGTCGGCCACCGGGTCGGCGAGGTGAGCTGGCCCGCGGACACGGTGCTCGCGGCGATCGTCCGCGGCACGCGACCGATCGCGCCCAGCCAGGACGACACGCTCGAGGCCGGGGACGAGCTCCTGCTCGTCACGGGCGACGAGGCGGACGAGGGTGCCCTCGGCCGGCTCCTCGCCGGCCAGGGCGAGGTCGAGCCGACCTCGCCGGACACGCCCGTCGAGGCGCCCGAGGCCGACGACACCGTCCTCTGACGGGGCACGCCCCCGCGGTCGGCGGGCCTACGCCGACGGCTGCGAGGCTGGCGCGCCGTGCGGCCGGCGCACCAGGATCCACGTGAGCCACAGGACGAGGGCCCACAGCGGGATGCCCATGACGAGGCGCGCCGTGCCGAGCCAGCCGACGTCGCCGTCGAGGTAGAGCGGGACCTGGACCGCGAGCCGGGCGGCGAACAGGCCGATCCAGAGCCACGTCGCGGCAGTGTACCGGCGCATCAGCGCCCGGTCGGACCGCCAGGTGCGGGCCCAGCGGGCGAACGCGCCGGGCTCGCCGGCGCGCGCGTCGGCAGGTGCGCCGGCCTGCGCCGCGGCCACGACGGGCTGCTCGGCCGAGACGTCCGGGGCGTCGACCGCGTCGGGCGACCCCTCCGCGGTCGCTCCGGCCGACCCCGATGCGCCGCCCGCGCCGAAGCCGCTGCGGAAGCCCTCGACCACGAGCCCGACGAGCGGCCAGCGGGCCAGGACGGAGACGAGGAGCGCGACGAGGTACGCGGCGTTCGTCCACAGGCCCCACGCGAAGTAGTCCTGCGCCTCGCCCGAGCGCCACGCCCAGATCACGCCGATGCCGACGCCCAGGAGGCCGCCGAACGCCTGCGTGACGGGGGTGCGCTGGACCAGTCGCGCCGCGACGGCGACCAGGGCCGCCGCGACCGAGGTCACGAGCGCCCACTGCAGGTTCGTCGTGGCGACGTAGACGACGACGAAGACGAGACCCGGGGCGACCGACTCGACGAGCCCGCGCACGCCCCCGATGGCGTCGGCCACGGAGAAGTCCTGCCCGGCGAGCGCGCGGACCCCGCGGGCGCGGCCGTCCTCGGGCGCGGCGACGTCGTCGACGACGGTCTCCGCGACCTCGGCGTCGTGCGCGAGCCCCTCCGGCGCGTGCCCGGGGCCGGGCCGGCCGTCCGCGGGGCCGCCGGTCGCGTCGCTGCTGCTCGTCATCTCGTGGCGTCCTCGGTGGCTCGGGGTCGGTCGGTCACGGTCCGGGCGCGCGGCCCGGGTCGGCCGCTGCGGGTCCGCAGGATCGTACGGCACCGCCGCGCGTCGGCGGGCGCGAGGTCACTCCCCCGGCTTGGCGAGGAGCTCGTAGCGCGGGTTGAAGATGGTGCGGCGCCCGTCGACGTCGCACACCAGGCCCTCGACGAGGGCACGACGACCGGGCTCGATCCCGGCGATGCGACGACGGCCCAGCCACACGAGGTCCACGACGCCGGAGCCGTCGAACAGCTCCACCTCCACCGTCGGGACGCCCTCGCGGGGACGCAGCACGACCGACCGCAGGACGCCGGAGATCTTGGCCCGGCGGCGGTTGGGCAGCTCGGACACGGCGCGGCAGCCCTTCTGCCGTGCGGCCTCGGAGCGCTCCTCGTCGGCGGCGAGCTCCTCCTGGGAGGCGAGGGCGGTGCGCCAGGCGTCCCGCAGGGTGGGGGCCATGTCAGCGGATCTCCGTGATCTCCGGCCCACGCGTCAGCGGGTCGAACGAGGGCGTCTCCGCCGCACCGGCGGGCGCCGGTGCCGCCGCTGCCGGCCCCTTGCCCGGCAGGTGCAGGGCGAGGAGGTCGCGCGGCGGGCGCGGGCTCTGGTCGCGCACGACGACGATGTTGGCGAACACGGACTCGAGCAGCCGGGCCTCGGCGGGGTCGACCGCCGCCTTGCCCGTGAGGACGCCGCGGAGGAACCAGCGCGGGCCGTCGAACCCGACGAACCGGGCGGGGCGCACGCCCGGGCGCCCGTCCGGCGTCTGCGCGGGGATGCGGGCGAGCAGCTCGCGGCCGAACGGGCCGGGGAGGTCGTCGACCGTGCCGCCCTGCTTGGTCACCGACGCGGCGATCTCGCCGCGGATCTCGTCCCAGATGCCGTCCGTGCGCGGCGCGGCGAAGGCCTGCACCTGCAGCCCGGAGCCCGCGACGGCGCACGCGACGCCGGTGATGCGCTGGGTCTTCTTGTCGACCTCCATGCGCAGCTCCATGCCGGGCACGCCGGGCAGCCACACGGCGCCCAGGTCGAGGCGGGGCCCGCGCTCGGGCACCTGGGAGGAGTCGTAGGGGCCGCGGGCGGGCTTCGCGTCGGTCGCCTCGACGACGGGAGCGCCGTCGTCGACCTGCTCGGACGTCGTGCCCGACGGCGCCGACGGCTCGGGCGACTCGGTCGGCTCGGACGACCTGGAGCGACGGAACAGACCCACGGAGGAACTCCTTCACCTGCCCGGCCCTCGGCCGGGACTCCTCGCGGGGCGCTCGCCCCGCGCTGCTTCCACACTAGCCCGCGCAGCGACGGTCGTGGTGCGACGTTCGCTGTGCGACGACGGGCGTGCGGCTCCTGCGCCGGCGCCCGTCCGCGACCTGTCAGGTCGCGGCGCCCCACCCGCCGCTCGACCCGAAGCCGCCCTCGCCCCGGTGCGACCCGGGCAGCCGCTCGGCCTGCACGAACCGCGCGCGCTCGACCTTCTGCACGACGAGCTGCGCGACGCGGTCGCCGCGGCGCAGGACGACGGCCTCCCGCGCGTCGGTGTTGAGCAGCGTCACCTTGATCTCGCCGCGGTAGCCCGCGTCGACGGTGCCCGGCGCGTTGACGACCGTCAGGCCGTGCTTCGCGGCGAGGCCGGAGCGCGGGTGCACGAACGCGGCGTAGCCGTCGGGCAGCGCGATCGAGACGCCCGTCGGGACGACGACGCGCTCCCCCGGTGCCAGCTCGACGTCGACGGTCGTCACGAGGTCGGCGCCGGCGTCGCCCGGGTGGGCGTAGGACGGCACCGGGACGTCGTCGAGGAGCGTGATGAGGACGTCGACGTCCCCGGTCTCGGGCTGGTGGTGGTTCGGCACCCGGCAGAGCCTAATGGTCCGGGGCGGGCCGGGCGAGCACGTCGGGCGACGCCCCGACTGCTGGGATGATGGACCCATGACGGACCCCGCCGACCGCAGCACGCCCTCCTCGACCCCGGGCACCGCCGGGGCACCCCGCGCGGAGGGCATGACGCCGTACCGCGAGCGGCTCGTCCCGGGCGTCGGCGGCTGGGCCGCGGCCCTCGGCTTCGCCCTGGTGCTCGGGATCGCGCTGTGGCCCGCGAGCCACGCCATCGCGCTCGGCGTGGGCGCGCTCGCCGCGGTGGCGGGCGTCGTCGGTCTCTGGTGGAGCTCCCCGGTCGTCGCCGTGGCGGACGGCGAGCTCCGCGCCGGCCGCGCGCACGTCCCGGCGTCGCTGCTCGGTCAGGTCACGACCCTCGACGCGGAGGCGATGCGCGTCCAGCTCGGCCCGCGGCTCGACGCCCGTGCCTACGTGTGCCTGCGCGCGTGGGCCCGCACCGGCGTGCACGTGGTGCTCGACGACCCGCAGGACCCGACGCCGTACTGGCTCGTCTCCACGCGCCACCCGCAGCGCCTCGCGGACGCGGTCCGGGCCGCACGCGCGTCCTGACGGGTGCGGCGCGACGCGCCACCAGGAACGGCGAAGGCCGCCGCCCCGGGGAGGGGGCGGCGGCCTTCGGGCGTCGTGCAGGTCAGGCGGCGCACTCCGAGCAGATCTGCTGCCCGTTCTTCTCGTACGCGAGCTGGCTGCGGTGGTGCACGAGGAAGCAGCTCGAGCACGTGAACTCGTCGGCCTGACGAGGCAGGACCCGGACGGAGAGCTCCTCGCCGGACAGGTCGGCACCGGGCAGCTCGAAACCTTCCGCCGCCTCGGTCTCGTCCTCGTCAACGACGCCCGAGCTCTTGTCGGAGCGACGAGCCTGGAGCTCCTGGAGCGAGTCCTCGCTGAGCTCCTCTTCACTCTTGCGGGGGGCGTCGTAGTCTGTTGCCATCTGTGGGGTCACTCTCCGGAGTATTCGTCGATCGCGACAGTGCCCGTCCGGGACCACCGGCGATGGCCGGTCGTGCCGGGCGGCACAGGTGCGGGGCGCGGGGGGCACCCCGTGACGTGTCGTGCCCCGAGGTCGTCGAGGCGTTGCACGCTGGTCAATGCACGGCGCACCGGAATTGTTCCCGGCGGGCCACCGGATTCTGCACCATTTCCGGGAGGGATGCACCCTGTGGCGCCCCGCCCGCCCGGTGTCGTTCGTCACGGGCGAACACGGGGTCGTCCGGCCCGGGGACGCGGGAACGCTCCCAGCCCCGTCGGGCGCGATCAGGCGCCGGTGTCGGCGTCCGCGTCCTCGAGGATCCGGACGAGCCGTGCGACCGCCTCGGGCGGCCCCGCGACGGTCATCTCGCGGTCCGCGGCGCGGCCGCGCAGACCCGTCACGCGCGCACCCGCCTCGTGCGCGACGAGCGCGCCCGCGGCCATGTCCCACGGGTTGAGGCCACGCTCGTAGTAGAGGTCGAGCTCGCCCGAGGCGACGAGGCACAGGTCGATCGCCGCGGAGCCGAGGCGACGGATGTCCCGGACCTGGGGCAGCACGTCGACCAGCACGCGCGCCTGCGCGCGGCGCCGCTCCGCGTCGTACCCGAAGCCCGTGCCCACGAGGCACTGCCCCAGGTCGGTCTCGGCGTTCACGCGGACCGGACGGCCGTCCACCGTCGCCCCGGCCCCGAGGCCCGCGGTCCAGGTGCGGCCGTCGACGACGGAGTGCACCGCGCCGGCGAGGACGGTCCACTCGAGCGGGTCCGGCGGGCCCACCACGGCGGCGACGGACACCGCGTACGACGCGATCCCGTAGAGGTAGTTGACCGTGCCGTCGACGGGGTCGATCACCCACGTGATGCCGGACGTGCCCGCCGACGCGCCCTCCTCCTCGCCGAGGATCGCGTCGTCCGGGCGGGCCGCCGCGATGCCGCGTCGCAGGAGCGCCTCGGAGTCGGCGTCCATGCGCGTCACGACGTCCGTGGCCGTCGACTTCGTGGCGGCCACCTCGACGCGGTCGGGGCGGCCGGAGCGGACCAGGTCGCCGGCCTCGCGCGCGAGGCGCTCGGCGAGGTCACGCAGGTCGGCCACGGTCACGTCGTCGGGCTGTCGGGGGTCGTCGATGAAGAGGCGCACGGATCACATCCTGCCCGACCCGCGGCGTGCGGTGCGACCCTCCCACGGGCCGGGGGCGGACCAGCCGAGGCGGAGGGAGAGGAGACGGAAGCCGAACACGAGCGCGAGGACCGCGGCCTGGGACAGCAGCCCGAGCGCGCCTGCCTCCGCGAGCCCGGCGGTGAGCGCGGCGCCCGCGAGCGCCGGGATCGCGTAGAGCTGCTTGTCCTGGAACAGGAGCGGCGCCTCGTTGGTCAGCAGGTCGCGCAGGATCCCGCCGCCGACGCCCGTGATGACGCCCACGAAGATCGCCGCGAGCGGGCCCACCCCGTAGTCGAGGCCCTTCATCGTGCCGGAGAGCACGAAGAGCGCGAGCGCGCCCGCGTCGAGCACGATGATGCCCCGCCGGAGCCGCTCGAGGCGCGGGTGCCAGAAGAAGGTCACGACGCCCGCGAGCACCGCGACCGCGACGAGCCGCCAGTCGGAGATCCCGACCGGGGGGATCGCGCCGATGAGGACGTCGCGCAGCAGACCGCCGCCGAGGCCGGCGACCCAGGCGAGGACCAGGACGCCCACGAGGTCGAACCGCTTGCGCACGGCGGCGAGCCCGCCCGAGAGCGCCGCGAAGAAGACGCCGCCGAGCTCGAGGGCGTCGCCGGGCACGAGGTCGAGGATCACACCCGGCATCATCCCAGCCGCCCGCACCCGGGGCGCGGACGAGCGCGCGCCGAGTCCGCGGCACACCGCGCGTGCTGCGCGGCTCGCGGGTGGGACGATGGCACCCTCGAGGGAGCGGTGACGCGGTCGTCGCGGTCCGCCGGCCCGGGAGACGGGCTCGCGGCACGGCACCGGCGACCGGAGCGGCATCGGGCGACCGGGCGGCTCCGGGAGCGGCACCGCGAGCGCCACCGGGCGCGGCGACACGGGAGGGTCCATGGACGAGCTGGAGCTGGTGAGACTGCACGAGGACGGGGAGCACCTCGTCCTGCGCGCGACGGGCGGCACGCAGTTCACGCTGCCGATCACCGAGGCGCTGCGCGCGGCCGTGCGCCGCGACCGCCCGCACCTGGAGCACCTGCGCGCGGAGGGCGAGCGCAACCTCGCCCCGCGCGAGATCCAGGCCCGGTTGCGCGCCGGGGAGTCCGTGGAGGCGGTCGCCGAGGCCGCCGGCCTCGGGGTCGAGCACGTGCGCCGCTTCGCGGGCCCGGTCGTCGCCGAGCAGGAGTACGTCGTCGACCGGGTCCGCGCCTCCCGTCAGGGGCACGAAGAGGACTCGCCGACCGTCGGGGAGCTCGTCGCGCAGCGGCTCGCCGCGCGCGACGTCGAGCCCGACGCCGTGGAGTGGAGCGCCGCTCGCCAGCCCGGGGCGTCGTGGGTCGTGACGGCGGCGTTCGAGGTCGGGACGGGCAGCCGGACGGCCCGCTGGGAGTACGACGCGGTGACGCGGGCGCTCCAGGCGCTCGACGACGAGGCCCGCTGGCTCTCGGGGACCGACGCCCCGCGCGACCCGACGCCCGGCGCCGTCGCGGTGTTCGACGTCGACGCGACGGGGCGGGGCCGGGCGCTCCGTGCCGCTCCCCCGACCCCGCCCGACGACGGGACGGCCGAGCTCCTCGACGACCTGAGCCAGCGCCGTGGCGTGCGCCCGCGCAAGGCCCCTGCGGGTCCCGTCGAGGTCGAGGGGCAGGAGCCGTTCGAGGGGTTCGGCCCGCAGGTGGGGGCCAGGCACGAGGACGAGTCGCAGGGCTCCCCGGACGACACGATCGCGCCCGCGGGGGCGACCGTCGTCCACCTCCCGACCGTCCGTCCGCTCGACGCGGTGCGTCTCCCGGACCCGACGCCCGACGACGCCCCGGACGACCCAGGCTCCGAGGACGGCCCGGCCGGCCGTCCGCCGCGCGAGGAACGCTCGGACGGCACCGGCTCCGCGGACGCGGACGAGCCGCCGCGCGCGGCGCCGCCCCAGGCCGCGCGCGAGCCCCGCAAGGGCAAGAACCGCTCGCGCGCGAAGGTCCCGAGCTGGGACGAGATCGTGTTCGGGGCTCGCCCGGAGTAGGCGCCGCGCGCCGAACCGAGGGCGCCGACCGGGCGCACCGTCCTGACGCACCGTCCCGGCGCGCCGGCTCAGTGCGGCAGGTCGAACGGCAGCCCGTCGGCCGCGGCCTGGCGGCGCGCGACGGCCGTGGTCATGCGGCGCATGTGGTGGCGACGGCAGAGCACCTCGTACCCGACCTCCCCCGAGCCTGCGCCGACGTCCCCGACGACGACCTGGTCGCCCTCGACGACCATGCTGCCGTCGACGGTGCGGGCGTTGTGCGTCGCGCGCCGGCCGCACCAGCACAGCGACTCGACCTGCAGCACCTCGACCCGGTCGGCGAGCTCGATCAGCCGGGCCGAGCCGGGGAAGAGCCGGGTGCGGAAGTCGGCCGTGATGCCGAACGCGAAGACGTCGATCTCGGTCTCGTCGACGAGCCGTGCGAGCTGCTCGACCTGCGCCGGGGAGTAGAACTGCGCCTCGTCGCAGACCAGGTAGTCCACCGGGTCCGGCTCGGCCGTGACGAGCGACCAGAAGTCCGTGTCGTCCCCCACCTCGCGCGCGACGACCTCGAGCCCGAGCCGCGACGAGAGCCGGTCGGACCCGGCCCGGTCGTTGCGGGAGAAGATGAGCCCCCGGCGGCCACGAGCGGCGTGGTTGTGGTCGAGCTGCAGGGCGAGGGTGGACTTGCCGCAGTCCATGGTCCCGGAGAAGAAGACGAGCTCGGCCATCGGCGTTCCTTCGCGAGGTCGGTGCGCGGTCGGTGCGCGGTCGGTCGGTGCGCGGTCGGTCGGTGCGGGGTCGCGGGCGGGCCGCGTCGTGGCGCCGGGCGTCGCGGGTGGTCAGGTACCGGCGACGAGCAGCGGGACGCGCATCTCGCGCTCCGTGAGCGAGCCGTGCACGCCGACGAGCGCGAGGGACGCGGGCGTCTGGGTGCGCGAGTCGACGACGGTGGCGCGGCCGCGCAGCGCGACGATCACGTCGCCCGCCGCCGCGACCGCCTCCGGCCGCGGGTCGGGCCCGAGGAGGCCGCGGGCGAGCACGTCCTCGCGCTCGAGGACGAGCGCGTCGTCGCCCAGGACGTCGCGCCAGCGGGCCGCGACGGCGGTCGTCTCCCCCGGCTCCGTGTAGACGTGCACCGCGCGCGGCTCGCCGCCGACGAGCGCGATGCCCCGTGCGAGCACCGGGTCGGTGGCGACGTCGCGGCGCAGACCCGGGTCGACGTCGACCATCCCGTGGTCGGCGGTGACGAGCACGAGGGTGCCCCGCGGGACCGACCGGGCGAGCCGGGCGAGCTCGCGGTCGAGCGCCTCGAGCTCGTCGCCCCACTGCCAGGACGTGCTGCCGTGATGGTGACCCGCCTTGTCCACCTCGCCCCAGTACAGGTAGACGAGGCCCGGCCGCTTGAGGGTCCGCACGGCGGCGTCGACGCGCGCCCCGAGGCCTTCGGCGGCGGCGTACGACCCGCCGCGCAGGGCCGCGACCGTCATGCCGGACCCGGCGAACCGCGCCGGGCCCGTCGAGGTCACCGCGACGCCCGCTCCGGCGAGCCGCTCGAGCACGGGCGCCTCGCGCTGGAGCTCCGCGGGTGGCGGGGCGCCGTCCCACGACACCATGTTGGCGAGCCCGCCCGTCGCGGGGTTGCGCTGCGTGTACCCGAGCATGCCCGTGCGCCCGGGGGCGGTGCCGGTGCCGAACGCGCCGATCGCGGCGGCCGTCGTGCTGGGGAAGGTCGAGGTGAGAGCCCGCGCGTCGGGCAGGAGCGAGCGCAGGAACGGCGCGTGCCCGGCGCGCTCGGCCAGGTTGACGTGCCCCAGCCCGTCGACGAGGACGACGCACACGCGCTCGGCGCGCGGCAGGTCGAGCGCCGCGCGCGCTTCCTCGCTGCCGATGCCCGTGGCGGTCGTGAACCGGGCGCCGAGCGCGCCCGCCGCCCCGGGGAGCACGGCGGCGAGGCCGCCGAGCCCGAGGTCGGGCGCGAGCAGGCCCGCGGGGAGCGCGGGGGTGGCAGGGGCCTCGTCCGTGCGTGCCTCGCTCACCGGGCGCTGTGCCTCGCGGTGGCGCGCGAGAGGGCGCGCGCGAAGTCGACCGCGGCGCGCACGGCGTCGCGGCCCTCCGCCTCTGCGCTCACCCGGACGACGACGTCGTCCGGCGTGATCTGCCCTGTGAGCCCGTGGTCGGCGTCACAGTTCGGGTCCGCGCACCCGGCCGGTTCGAGGTCGACGCGCGAGACCGCGCCCCAGCCGAGGGCGAGCGTCACCTCGAGCGGCGCGGTGCCCGCGCGGTGCTCGTGCGGCTCGGCCACGACGTGCGTGAGCGAGACCGACCGCACCTCGGCCAGCGGCACCGACTCGGTCGTGGCGGCGGCGGACGCGGATGGGTTCTCGCTGTCCGCCGGGTGGTCGTCGACGTGCGCCGTGACGAGCCGCGTGGGGGTCAGGACGAGCACGGTGAGGTGACGCCGTACCTCCGACGCGTCGAACGTCGTCTCCGGGAGCACGAGGTGCGAGACGATCTCCTCCCCCGCGACCGCGAGGTCGAGGACGTCCGCGACGAGCTCCGGGTAGTAGCCGGCGCGGTGGAGCTGGGTCGTCAGGTCGGTCCAGGGGTTCGAGGTTGCTGAGGGCACCCGCGCATTCTCCCATCCGGGGAGCGACTGCGGCCACCCGCCCTCGCCACCTGTGGACGGCCGGGGCGGACCTCAGCCGGGCAGGGCGCGGCGCAGCGCGTCGGCGCGCTGGGCGTCTGCGAGCGTGACGCGCGCGCTGAGGACCGCGGCCTCGTGCTCGGACACCACGACGGGGTACAGCTCGAGGCTGCGCACCTCGGGCAGGTCGTCCGCGAGCACGGACACCCGCGCCAGGACGTCCTCGAGCGCGGCCGTGGCCACGACGTGCGTGCCCATGTACCCGAAGAGCCGCGGTGCCGCGCGCACCGAGCGCACCATGGCCGCGACGTCCACGTCGGTCAGCGGCGGCACCCCGTACGCGACGTCGCCCAGGAGGTCGACCGCGTCGCCCGCGAGGCCGAACGACACGACGGGCCCGAAGAGCTGGTCCTCCGTCGAGCGCACCACGCACGCGACGCCCGCGTCGGCCATCGCCTGCACCTCGAACGGCTGGTCGGCCGCGCCCGGCAGCACGGCCGCGAGCGCCTCGCGCATCTGCGCGACGTCGGACCGCAGCTCCGTCTCGTCCGCGATGTCGAGGCGCACGCCGCCGAGGTCCGCCCGGTGGCGCAGCCCGGCCGCCGTGCTCTTGAGCGCGACGGGCCAGCCGATCTCGCGCGCGGCCGCGACGGCCTCGTCGGCGGTCCGGACGCGGCGGGCGGGCCACACGCGGACGCCGTAGCACGCGAGCAGGTCGGCGGTCGTCGCCGGGTCGAGGTCGACGGCGTCCCGGCCCGCCAGGGCGCCCTCGACGAGGGCGCGGGCGCGGCCCGCGTCGACGCCCGCGGGGCGCACGGGCGTCCCGTGGTCCGCCTCGCGCCAGCGGGCGTAGCGCACGACGGCGCCGAGCGCGGCGACCGCGTCCTCGGGCGTGGAGTAGGCGGGGACCCGCAGCAGGGTGTCGGACGCGCCGCCGTCGGGTGCCGGGGCCGAGAGCTCGTCGGTGAGGCCGTGGAGCCCCAGCATGCTCGCGACGGTCGTGCGGCCGGTGCGCGCTGCCGCGAGCGCGACGGCCCGGGAGAGGTCCGCGCGGCGGGGGTGCACCACGGGGACCTGGACCACCACGACGACGTCGCACGCGTCCGGCGCGTAGAGCGCGTCGACCGTGGCGGCGAGCTCGTCCGACGACGCGTCCTCGGGCAGGAAGTCCGACCGCGCGACGACGAGGCCCGCCGACGACGACGCCTCCGCGACGAGCGCGGCGAGCGACGCCGAGCTGGCGAGGATGCCGACGCGGCGCCCGCCCGGGAGCGGCTGGTGCGCGAGGAGCTGGGCGATGTCGATCATGTGGTGCGTGTTCTCGGCCCGGATCACGCCCGACTGGCGCAGCATCTCCTCGAGCGTGCGGCGGGGCGCGCGCGTCGACCGCACGGCGTGGCCCGGCGGCACGACCTGGCCCGAGCGCCCGGCCGTGACGACCACGACGGGCTTGACCGACGCGAGGCGGCGCGCGATGCGCGAGAACTTGCGCGGGTTGCCGATCGACTCGAGGTACAGGCAGACCACCTGCGTCGCGGCGTCGTCCTGCCAGTACTGCATGAGGTCGTTGCCCGACACGTCCGCGCGGTGGCCCGCGGACAGGAACGACGACACGCCCAGCCCGCGTCGCGCCGTCGTGGCGAGCAGCGTGACGGCCATGGGCGCGGACTGGCTGAACAGCCCGACGACGCCAGGCAGCGGCAGGTCCTCGGCGAGCGTCGCCGCGAGCGCGGGCCGCTCGCGGGTCTCGCCCGTGCGCAGCAGGCCGTAGCTCGCAGGCCCGACGACGCGCAGCCCCGCCGTGTGGGCGACGCGCAGGAGCTCGCGCTGGAGCGCGAGCCCGTCCGGCCCGGTCTCGGCGAACCCGGCGGACAGCACGACGACGCCGCGCACCTCGAGGCGCGCGAGCTGGCGGACCGCCTCGATCGCGTCCGGCGGCGGCAGCGCGACGACCGCGAGGTCCACCGGGCCGGGGACGTCGGCGAGGGTGGCGTGGGCACGGGCCGCCGCCCCGCCGTCGGGCACGCCCGCGCCCCCCACCACGTGGACGGTCACGTCCGGGCTGCGCACGAGCGCGGCCAGGGCACGGTGCGCGAGGACGCGGTCGAGAGGTGCGCCGGCGTGGTCCGGCCCTTCGCCCGGCGGCACGCCGGGCCCCACGAGCACGACGCTCGTCGCCCCGAGCAGCCCCTGCATGCTCCGCGCCTCCGCGCGGTGCTCGCGGTCCGCCATGACGGCCCGGGACCGTTCCGTCGGGTCGAGGTCGACGCTCACCTGGACGAACCCGTCGTCCATCTGCTGGCGCACGTCGTACCCGGCCTCACGGAAGACGGCAAGCATCTTGCCGTTCTGCGGCAGCACCTCGGCGGTGAAGCGCCGCACGCCGCGCTCGCGCGCGGCCGCCGCGACGTGCTCGAGCAGCACGGAGCCCAGCCCCCGGCCCTGGGCCGAGTCGGCGATGTTGAAGGCGACCTCGGCCTCGCTCGTGCCCGTGCGGTCGAAGCGCGCGACGCCGATGATGTCCTCGCCGACGTCGTCGGCCCGCTCCTCGGCTGCCGGGTCCGAGGCACCGCCGTCCGCGCCGTCGCGCGGACGGACGGCGACGAGCGCGACGCGGTCGACGTGGTCGACGCGCGTGAACCGGTCCAGGTCGCGCTCCGACAGCCGCTCCATGGGGGCGAAGAAGCGCAGGTAGGTCGAGCGCTCGGACTGGCCCACGTGGAACCGCTGCAGCGCGTCGGCGTCCTCGGGACGGATGGGGCGCACGTGCGTCGTCGTCCCGTCGCGCAGGACGACGTCCGCCTCCCACTCCACCGGGTACCGGTCCGGGCCCCGCCCGGCTGCGCCGCCGTCGCTCACGCCCCCAGGCTATGCGGTCCCCGGCGCGGTGCGCCTGCGCCACCCCGGCCCGACCTGGGAGGACAATGGTCCCTCGACAGACATCGCGACGCGGCGTGTCGGACGGTTGGCGTACCCTCGCGTGCGGCGCGCAACCGCAGCACGCCACCCCCGGCGCACGCCGGCACAGATCCCGCGCCCTCGCGGCGCACCGAACGGCAGGAGCCCGCAGGCACATGGCGCGCAAGTCCTCGACCCCCTCGCTCGACCCGGCCGAGGTGAACGAGAAGATCGTCGACGTCGACGTCCAGGCGGAGATGGAGACGTCGTTCCTCGAGTACGCCTACTCCGTCATCTACTCCCGCGCGCTGCCCGACGCTCGTGACGGCCTCAAGCCCGTCCAGCGCCGCATCCTCTACATGATGGCCGACATGGGGCTGCGCCCCGACCGCGCGCACGTGAAGTCCGCGCGTGTCGTCGGCGAGGTCATGGGCAAGCTGCACCCGCACGGGGACGCCGCGATCTACGACGCGCTCGTGCGCCTCTCGCAGGACTTCTCGCTGCGCCTCCCGCTCGTCGACGGGCACGGCAACTTCGGCACGCTCGACGACGGCCCCGCCGCGTCCCGGTACACCGAGGCGCGCCTCGCTCCCCCGTCGCTCGCGATGACGGCCGGGCTGGACGAGGACGTCGTCGACTTCGTCCCGAACTACGACAACAAGCTCCAGCAGCCGGAGGTGCTGCCGGCGGCGATCCCCAACCTGCTCGTCAACGGGGCGTCGGGCATCGCGGTCGGCATGGCGACCAACATGGCGCCGCACAACCTCGTCGAGGTCGTCGCCGCGGCACGCCACCTCGTCGCGCACCCGGACGCCGACCTCGACGCGCTCATGCGGTTCGTCCCCGGCCCCGACCTGCCGACGGGCGGCAAGATCGTCGGGCTCGACGGCGTGCGCGACGCCTACCGCACCGGCCGCGGCACCTTCCGCACGCGCGCCACCGCGCGGGTGGAGAACCTCACCCCGCGCCGCAAGGGCATCGTCATCACCGAGCTGCCCTACCTCGTCGGGCCGGAGAAGGTGATCGAGAAGATCGCCGAGGGCGTCAAGACCAAGAAGATCCAGGGCATCACCGCCGCGACCGACCTCACGGACCGCGAGCACGGGCTGCGGATCGTCGTCGAGGTGAAGACGGGCTTCAACCCCGAGGCGGTGCTGGAGCAGCTCTACAAGTTCACGCCGCTCGAGGACTCGTTCGGCATGAACAACGTCGCGCTCGTCGACGGGCAGCCGCGCACGCTCGGCCTGCGCGAGATGCTCACGGTGTGGGTGAACCACCGGATCGACGTGGTCCGCCGGCGCTCGGCCCACCGGCTGCGCAAGCGGTCCGAGCGGCTCCACCTCGTGGACGGCCTGCTCATCGCCATCGTCGACATCGACGAGGTCATCCAGGTGATCCGGTCCTCGGACGACACCGCGACGGCCCGCGGACGCCTCCAGACCGTGTTCGACCTGTCCGAGCCGCAGGCGGAGTACATCCTCGAGCTCCAGCTGCGCCGCCTCACCAAGTTCTCCCGCATCGAGCTCGAGAAGGAGCAGGAGACGCTGCGCCGCGAGATCGAGGAGCTGCAGGAGATCCTCGGCAGCGACGCGAAGCTCCGGGCCGTGGTCTCGGGCGAGATGGCGGACGTCGCCAAGACGTACGGGACGCCGCGCCGCACCATCCTCCTGGAGTCCGCCGGCGCTGCGCCGACCACGACCGCGGCCGTGCCGCTCGAGGTCGCGGACACGCCCTGCTGGGCGCTGTTCTCGGCCACCGGTCTGCTCGCGCGCACGAGCGACGAGACGGAGCCCGCGCGCAGCGGGCCCCGCGCCGCCCACGACGTGCTGCGGGCCGTCGTGCGCACGACGGCGCGCGGCGAGGTCGGCCTCGTGACGAGCCGCGGGCGCATGGTCCGCGTGTCCGTGCTCGACCTGCCCGCGCTGCCGCCCACCGACAACGCGCCGAGCCTGTCCGGCGGCGTGCCGCTCAGCGAGGTCGTCGCGCTCGATCCCGGCGAGGAGGCCGTGACGATCGCGTCGCTCGACGCGGACGCTCCCCCGCTCGCCCTCGGCACGGCGCAGGGCGTCGTCAAGCGCGTCACCCCGGGCGACGTGCCGAACAACCGCGACGACTGGGAGGTCATCGGCCTCAAGGACGGCGACACCGTCGTCGGCGCGGCGCCCGCGACCGACGCGGACGAGGTCGTGTTCATCAGCACCGACGCGTCGCTGCTGCACTTCGACGCGTCGGCCGTGCGACCGCAGGGACGCGCGGCCGGCGGCATGGCCGGGATCCGGCTCGCCGACGGCCACCGCGTCGCGTTCTTCGGCGTCGTACCGGCCGACGTGCGCGACCTCGGGGTCGTCGTCACCGTCGCCGGGTCGTCGGGCGCCCTCGCGGGCACCCAGACCGGGGCCGGCAAGGTCACGCCGTACGAGCTCTACCCCGGCAAGGGCCGCGGCACCGGCGGCGTCCGTGCCCAGCGGTTCCTCAAGGGCGAGGACGCGCTGATCCTCGCGTGGGTGGGGCAGGGCCCCGCCCGTGCCACGGGCTCCGGCGGCCAGGCCGTCGACCTGCCCGAGGTCGACCAGCGCCGCGACGGGTCGGGCACGCCGCTCGCCTCGCCGGTCACGGCCGTCGGCTGAGGCACGAGCCGATGCGCCCGCCGCCGTCGGACCGCGCCTCCCTCCGGCACGGACTCTCGGCGGCGGTGGACGTCCACTACCCGCCCGACGGCGGGGCGAACGCCGCGGTCGTCGTCGCCGCGGACCCGACGTTCCGGAACGTGCTGGAGACACGGACGGTCTGGGTACCCACCGTCGCGCCGTACGTGCCCGGACGGTTCTTCGAGCGCGAGCTCCCGCCGCTGCTCGCCGTACTCTCGCAGGTCCCTGCTCTCGACCTGCTGATCATCGACGGCTACGTGACGCTCGACGCGGACGGAACTCCGGGCCTGGGGGCACACGTGGCGCGGTCGGGTGCTGCTCCGACGGTGATCGGTGTCGCGAAGACGCCGTTCCGGTCCGCGGCGCACGCCGTTGACGTCCTGCGCGGCGCGAGTGCCCGTCCGCTCCACGTCACCGCGACGGGGATCGACCTGGGCTCCGCGGCACGACTGGTCACGGACCTCCCCGGCGGCGGGCGCATCCCTGACCCGCTGCAGCTCGTCGACCGGATCGCGCGCTCCGCCCCTGCTCGCGCCTGAGGCCTTGTCAAGCCCGTGGGCCGCGGGTGATATCGTGTCAATGATATCGGAGGTGATCCATGGAACAGGTCCTCATCCGCAATCTCCCTGCCGGCACCAAAGCAGCCCTCCGCGCACGCGCGAAGCAGCACCACCGTTCAGTGGAGGCAGAGGCCCGGAGTCTGCTCACGACGGCACTTGCCCGCGACCCGGTGACCATGGTCGACCTGCTCGGGACGGACGAGGGCGCCGACATCGAGTTCGAGCCGCAGCGCGTCGGCCTGACGTCGCGCGACGTCGACCTGTGAGGTATCTCCTCGACACCAACGTCGTGTCGGCGCTGCGCGTTCGAGGACGCCATCCCACCGTCGAGCGTTGGGCGTCCTCGATCCCGGTCCGCGACCAGTACGTCGCTGCACCGACGATCGCCGAGATCGAGCGCGGGATCGTTGCCAAGGGACGGGAGGACGCCGCTCAGGGCATGATCCTGCGCCGATGGTTCGAGGAGAACGTCCTCCCCGCCTTCGCAGAGCGCGTCGCACCCTTTGATCTCGCCGCGGCACGAGTCCTCGCCACCTTCCGCGTGCCGGAGCACGCCCCTCTCGACGACGCCGTCATCGCCGCGACCGCACGATCCCGGGAAGCGGTGGTCGCCACACGCAACGTCAGGCACTTCGCTCCGCTCGAGGTCGAGACCGTCAACCCGTGGGATCCGACGACCTGGCGCTGAGGCCTGTCTGACATCCGGGCCGCGGCGAGGCGCCGCTCGGGATCCTCGTCACCGATCCCGAACCAGGTACTGCCAGGACCCTGTTGGAGCGGGACTCCCAGGTGGTCGCGCACCGGGTGTCGAATGGTGATCGCACCTGATCCCCACCGGCAACGGAGAGCTCCTTGAAGGCCACCGTCATCTACGGCGCGGGCGACGTCCGCGTCGAGACCCGCCCCGACCCGACGATCGTCGAGCCGACCGACGCGATCGTGCGCACGGTGCGCGCGTGCGTCTGCGGGTCCGACCTGCACCCCTACCGTTCCATGGCGCACACCGACCAGGGCGTCCCGATCGGGCACGAGCTCCTCGGCGTCGTCGAGGAGACCGGGTCAGCCGTCACGACCGTCCGCACGGGCGACCTCGTCATCGCGCCGTTCGCGTGGTCGGACAACACGTGCCCCGTGTGCCGCGACGGCTTCCAGACCGCGTGCCCGCACGGCGGGTTCTACGGCAACCCCGGAGACGTCGGTGGCCAGCAGGCCGAGCTCGCGCGCATCCCGCTCGCGGACGGCAGCCTCGTCGCCGTGCCGGACGTCGACGAGACGAGCCCGCTCCTCCCCTCGCTGCTCACCCTCTCGGACGTGTACCTCACCGGCTACCACGCGGCGCACATGGCACGCGTCTCCGCGCGGACGACCGTCACCGTCATCGGCGACGGCGCCGTCGGGCTGTCCGCCGTGCTCGCCGCACGGCAGATGGGCGCCGAGCGCATCATCCTCATGGGCCGCCACACGTCGCGGACCGACCTGGGGCGCGAGTGGGGCGCGACCGACGTCGTCGCCGAGCGGGGCGCCGAGGGGATCCAGCGGGTCCGTGACCTCACCGGCGGCCTGGGCAGCCACGTCGTGCTGGAGGCCGTCGGGCACATGCCCGCCTACGAGCAGTCCTACGGCGTCGTGCGCGCGGGGGGCGTGATCAGCCGCGTCGGCGTCCAGCAGTACGAGGACGCACCGGTCGGGTTCGGCTCGCTCTTCGGCCGCAACATCACGCTCACCGGCGGGCCCGCACCCGTCCGCGCGTACCTCGAGGATGCGATCCCGCAGGTGCTCCGCGGCGAGATCGACCCCGGCCGGGTGTTCGACAAGACCGTCGCGATCGACGACATCGCCGAGGGCTACGCCGCGATGGACCGCCGCGAGTCCCTCAAGACGCTCGTCGCGTTCTGAACGACGTCCTGACAGGAGGAGAGACATGAGCACCGAGAGGCAACCGACGACGCCGACCGTGAAGGGACCCGCCTCGTGGTTCACCGGTGACGTCTGGTTCAACTCCTACTACGCGGGCACGGAGCCGTCGCGGGCGCGCCTGAATCTCGTCCGCTTCGCCCCCGGCGCGCACACCGCGTGGCACCGGCACGCCGTCGGGCAGACGCTGCACGTCACCGAGGGGTTCGGCTACGTGCAGTCGCGGGGCGAGGAGGTCGTCGAGCTCCGGCCGGGCGACACCGTCTACACGCCCCCGGGCGAGTGGCACTGGCACGGCGCGAGCGGTGACAGCTTCCTGTGCCATCTCGCGCTGTGGGAGGCGCCCGCGCCCGGCGTCGACGAGCCCGAGACGACGTGGGGCGACCTCCTCGCCCCCGAGGAGTACCCGGGCTGACGTGCCCCCGCGCGGGTGGGAGGCCACGGCACTCCCGCCCGCGCGGCCCGCCGTCGTCCCGACGTACCGTGAAAGACGTGGAGGCCATGGACAACCGTTCCGAGGTGCGCGAGTTCCTCATGAGCCGCCGGGCCCGGGTGACCCCCGAGCAGGCCGGCATCGAGACGTTCGGCGGCCGTCGCCGCGTCGCGGGACTACGCCGCGACGAGGTCGCGCGGCTCGCCGGCGTGAGCGTGGACTACTACACGCGGCTCGAGCGCGGAAACCTGCGGGGCGTGTCCGACGTCGTGCTCGAGTCGGTGGCGCGTGCCCTGCTCCTCGACGCGGCCGAGCGCGAGCACCTGCTCGACCTCGCGCGCACCGCGAACCCCGTCGGCGCCCGCCCGCAGCGCGGCCACGGCGACACCCCGGTGCGCCCCGAGCTGCAGTACCTGCTCGACGCGATCACGACGGCGCCCGCGTTCATCCAGAACAACCGCATGGACCTCGTCGCAGCCAACGCGCTCGGGTACGCGATGTACGCGCCGATGACCGCGGGCTCCGCGGGCCCGGCGAACTTCTCGCGGCACATCTTCCTCGACCCCGCGTCGCACGACTTCTACCCCGACTGGGACCGCGCGGCGTGGACGAACGTCACGATCCTGCGCCGCGAGGCCGGCCGCAGCCCGCACGACTGGCGCCTCCAGGCCCTCGTGGGCGAGCTCTCGACGCGGAGCGAGCGGTTCCGCGAGCTGTGGGCGTCCCACGACGTGCGCCGGCACTACGCCGGGCAGAAGACGTTCCGCCACCCCGTCGTCGGGAACCTCGAGCTGCACTACCAGACGCTCGAGCTCCACGGCGACCCCGGGCTCGGCATGACCGTGTACACCGCGACGCCGGGCTCCCCGACCGAGGAGTCGCTGCGCCTGCTCGCGTCGTGGGCGGCCACCGCGACCGCGGCCGCCGCGCCGTCGCGCACCGACTGAGAGGGACCCGTGGACCTGGACGACCTGCTGGCCGAGCTCGACGCCGGGCGGACGATCCCCGGCGGCTCGCCGCTGCACGCCGTCATGCACAGCACGAGCCAGGAGGCGCTGCGCATCGCCGGCGAGCTCAACGGCGCCTACCGCTCGCCCGAGCGCGTCCGCGAGCTGCTCGCGGAGCTGACGGGCAGGCCCGTGCACGAGTCCGTGAACCTCTTCCCGCCCTTCACGGCCGACTTCGGCAAGAACCTCACCCTCGGCCGGGACGTCTTCATCAACTCCGGCTGCCGGTTCCAGGACCAGGGCGGCATCGTCGTCGGGGACGGCTGCCTCATCGGTCACAGCGCCGTCCTCACGACGCTCAACCACGACCTCGACCCCGCCCGACGCGCCGACATGCATCCCGCGCGCGTCGTCCTCGGCCGCAACGTGTGGCTCGGGGCGAACGTGACCGTCCTCCCCGGCGTCAGCATCGGGGACGATGCCGTCGTCGGGGCCGGCTCCGTCGTCACCCGGGACGTCCCCGCCTGCACCGTCGTCGTCGGCACGCCCGCGCGCGTCGTCCGCTCGCTCGAGGCCTGAGGGTCAGTCGCCCTCGAACCGCAGCTCCCATCCAGGTTCCCCACGACACCGTTCGGCCAGCGCGACGACCTTGTCGATGACGGCGGCTTCGGACCGATCCGATCTGGACCTCAGGACGTGCAACTCGTCGAGGAGCTGCTCCATCTCTGAGCCGCTGAGGACGACGTCACCGTAGGGGTCGACACGCGCGAGCATCGGCAACCCGCTGGCGGGAAGGAGGCGGGCCAGCACGTCGCCGTCGTCGAGCACCACGGCGATCGACGTCGTCGAACGACGTCGCGGGCTCGTCCCCTCCTGGACGATCCGCGCAAGCGTCACGTCGACGCCCACGCGGCGCTGCCCTTCTCCTCGACGGGAGCCGCTGCGGCGCGCTCCCGGCGCAGCACCCCGAGGACGAGGAGCACCTGCCCGACGACGTAGGTGAGCATCACCCAGAAGCCGTGCGCGGGCAGGGCGTACCACGGCGCGAACGCGTTGAGGGCGATGAGCGCGTCGGACACGAGGAACACCGCCCCGCCGACGGCCGCGAGGCGGTCGACGCCCGTCGCCGTCACGGCCATCAGCACGAGGCACGCGCCGTACACGACGACCGGGACGAGCAGCGTCCCGGCACCGGGCGTGCACGCGACGACGAGTGCGACGAAGGCGAGCAGGTACGGCGCGAGCGCGAGCGGGCGACGCAGCACCGACCCCGCGCGGAAGGGCCAGAACGCGAGCGTGTACGTCACCTGGGCGCACAGGAAGAACCCGACCATGACGAGAAACGGCGTGTCGCCGTCGGCGAGGTCGGGGGCCGTGTCGCCGAGCCACGAGAAGCCCAGCGCGACGAGCGTGAGGCGGACCAGCCGCGAGCGCCGGGCGGGACCGCCGCCGTCGCGTCGTCCGCCGTCGCGTCGTCGCGTGGCGAGCCACAGGCAGACCGCGAGGAGGGGCATGAGGAACCACTGTGACGCGTCGGCGAGCGTCGAGGCGCCCGCGAGCTGCGCGGCGAGGTGGACGAGGGTGAGCAGGGCGAGCGCGCCCCACGCGGCGAGCATGGGTGTCGGGACTCCTTCGGTCGTGCTGCCGGCACCGTTGCCGGGACGAGCGATTGTAGGCCCGGGAGTCCTCACCGGCGGGCGACGTCGTCGGGAGCCCCTGCGACGACCGCCTCCATCGCGGACCGGCAGCGGGTGAGGAGCTCCGCGACGTCGGCGGGAGCGGCGCCGCGGGGATGCTCGGCCGGGAGGATCGTCAGGTGGATCGGCGGCCGGGGGCGCCACCAGGGCCGTCGGCCGTAGGTGAAGACCATCGGCACGACGGGCACGCCCAGCCGGCAGGCGTACACGAACGCGCCGCGCTGGAACGGGCGCAGGGTCGTGTCGTACATGACGAGCACGCCCTCGGGGAAGAAGTGCACGCCCTGGCCCGCGTCGACGGTCCGGCGCAGTCGCGCCTCGAACGCGGAGAGCTCTCCCGGCCCGCGGGGCAGCGGGACGGCGAGCAGGTGGCTGACCAGGAGGCCCGCCACGGGCAGGTGGAAGTTCGAGGGCTGCGAGACGACGGCGGCGCGACGGCCGCGGAACTGTCCGGCGACCCACGGGCCGTCCAGGTAGTGCACGTGGTTGGCGATCGAGACGACCCCACCGCGCTCGGAGACGAGGTGCTCGCGCCCCGTGACCCGCAGCCCGTGGACGACGTACCCGTACCCCCGCACGACGGCCATCGCGACGTCGAAGAACACCGCGTCGAAGCGGCTCCAGAGCCGCGGCGTCGCGCGCCTGGTCGCGCGGTCAGCGGCCATGCGCGCGCCCCCGCGCCCTGCCTTCGGGGTCGTCCCGGTCGGTGGCCCTGAGGGCCACCGCGTCCTGACCGTCGTCGACCGCCTGGCGCAGCATGTCCTCGATCTGGGGGACGCACAGTTCGAGCGCGTGCTCCCGGCCGACCTCGGCATAGGCCGGACCCATGCGGGCCCGCTCGTCGTCGTGCTCGATCCAGTAGTCGATCGCGCGCGCGAGGTCGGCGGCGTCCCCGGCGCGGAAGAGGCTGCGCTCGTCGAGCGCGAACTGCCCGGTCGCCGACGCGCGGGAGTCGGAGATCACCGGGACGAGGCCGGTGGCGACCGCTTCGAGGCAGCCGAGGGCCTCGATCTCCGCGTCGGCGGCGTGCACGTACAGGTCGCTCATGGCCAGCACGTCCCGGAGCTCGTCCTGGGCGAGGAAGCCGATCCGCGGTGGGTGCGGCAGGCTCGCGCCCTGCTGGGCGTACCTCTCCGCGAGCGGACCGCGCCCGGCGAGCACGAGCTGGATGCGGTCGGCGTGCCGGGACCGGCCGACGGCGTCGAGGAGCACGTCCTGCCGCTTCTCGCGCGAGAGCCGCCCGGTCATGGTGATGACGAACCGGCCGGCCAGGTCGGCGCTCTTGGGCAGCGTGCGCGGGACGAACCCGGGGTCGACGCCGTTGGACACCACGTGCAGGGCCGCCCGGTAGCCGTGGTCGCGCAGCTCCCCGGCGATGAACCGGCTGGGGCAGTGGACGTGCCCGAACCGGTCGTAGAACGGCCGGAACACCGCGTACACGAGGTGGTTCAGCGGCGCGACCCGCCCCAGGCCGAGGCTGTAGGTGACGTTCTCCGGCTGCACGTGGAACGCGGCGGTGGACGGGACGCCGAGCGCGTCCGCGAGCCGCTTGGTCCGGGAGCCGAGCCAGAACGGCGACATGACGTGCGCGACGTCGGCCCAGCGCAGGGCGTCGCGCAGCACGTCGTCGTCGGGCTTGGCGAGGACCCAGCCCTGCCCCGCGATCACCCGGTCGAAGCCCGGGACACCGCGGGGTTCCAGGCGGTAGTGCACGACGCCGTCCGCGCGGTCCTCGGGGTCGGCACCACCTGGGCGGGCCGCGCCTCGGCAGCACGCGACGCGCACCTCGTGGCCGCGCTCACGCAGGGCGACGGCGAAGCGACGCGCGGAGATCGTGGTCCCGTTGGTGGGATCCTCGAACTGGTCGATGACGAGCAGGACGCGCACCCGCGGCTCCCTTGCGACGCGCGGCGCGTGGTCGCGCCTGCTGACGGGATGCCGTCAGGCTAGGGGATCGCGGGTGACCAGGGCCGGACCGCCGGGCGCGTGTCGTGCCGCCGTGCCGTGCTCACCGGGCGATGTTCCGCCCGCGTGCCCGCCGGTCAGGGCGACGGCGCGGACGCCCCGGGCGCGTCGGCGACCAGGACGCGACCGTCGCGCACCTGCGCCGCGAACACCGTCAGCGGCCTGCGGTCCTTGCCACCGGCGTCGAGCACCTCGCCGGTGTCGACGTCCCACACCTGCTTGAGCATGGGGGTGGTGACCGTGTTGACGTCACGCTCCGCGCCGTCGTCGGCGGTCACCCGGTGCGTGCCGACGAGGCCGCGCGACATGACGTTGGCGCCCGAGTACGGGTCCCGCTGCTGGACGGCGCGCACGGTGCCGTCGGCGAGCCGGAAGACGGCGACCTGGGTGTCGCCCAGGAGCGCGCCGGCCCCGCGCTCGGGGTCGAGGTCGTCGAGCGCGCAGATGTCGACGAACGTGCTCATCGGGCGTCCTCCAGCTCGGCGCGGGCCGCGGCGAGCGCGACGTCGCGCGCGGCGCGCGGGTCGGGGTAGGCGTCGGCGTCGCCCTCGGCTGCGGGTCGGACCTGGCCGCGCTCGGGGACGAACGCGAGGTCGCCGTCGATCGCCTCGGGCGCGTTGACGAACGGTGTGAACTTGCGCAGCTTGGCCGGGTCGGCGAGCGTCGCGCCCCACTCGTCCTCGTAGTCGCGCACGTGCTCGGCCATCGCGGCCTCGAGCTGGTCCGCGATCCCGAGCGAGTCCTCGACGACGACGCGCCGCAGCTCCTCCAGCCCGCCCGCGCGCTCCGCGACCCACGGCGCCGTGCGCTGCAGGCGGTCGGCCTCCTGGACGTAGAGCATGAGGAACCGGTCGACGTAGCGGACCAGCGTCTCGTCGTCGAGGTCCTCGGCGAGGAGCTGGGCGTGCGCCGGCTGGGCCCCGCCGTTGCCGCCGACGTAGAGGTTCCAGCCCTTGTGCGTGGCGATGATGCCGACGTCCTTGCCGCGCGCCTCGGCGCACTCGCGGGCGCAGCCGGAGACGCCGAACTTGATCTTGTGCGGCGAGCGGAGCCCGCGGTAGCGCAGCTCGAGCCGGACCGCCATCGCCGACGAGTCCTGCACGCCGAACCGGCACCACGTGCGCCCGACGCACGTCTTCACCGTGCGCAGCGACTTCCCGTACGCGTGCCCGGACTCGAAGCCGACGGCCGTCAGGCGCCGCCAGATCTCCGGGAGCTGGTCGAGCCGCGCGCCGAACATCGCGAGGCGCTGGCCGCCGGTCACGCGCACGTAGAGCCCGAAGTCGTCGGCGACCTTCGCGAACTCCAGGAGCTGGTCGGCACGCACCTCTCCCCCGGGCATGCGCGGGATCACCGAGTACGTGCCGTTCTTCTGCAGGTTCGCCATGACGTGGTCGTTGGTGTCCTGCAGCGCGGCCTGCTCGCCCTCCAGGACGTGCCCGCGACGCAGCGTCGAGAGGATCGACGCGACCGTCGGGCGGCAGACGGCGCACCCGCGCCCTGTCCCGTGCGCCGCGACGACCTCGGTGAACGTCCGCAGGCCCTCCTCGCGGACGAGCCTGTACAGCGTGGCGCGGGACATCGCGAAGTGCTCGCACAGCGCGTCCGAGACCGTGACGCCCGCCCGGGAGAGCTCGGCGTTCAGCAGCTTGGTGAGCGCCGGCACGCACGACCCGCACACCGTGCCGGCCGTCGTGCACTCCTTGACCTGCCCGATCGTCCGGCAGCCGTGCTCGGTCACGGCCGAGCGGACCGTCCCGGCGTCGACGTTGTTGCACGAGCAGACGACGGCCTCGTCCGGCAGCTCGGTCTCGGCCAGGCCCTCGCCGTCGGGCGCGATGACGGCGGCGGGGTCGGCGCCGAGCGGGCGGCCGAGCAGGGGCCGCAGGGCGGAGTAGAGCTCGATGTCGCCGACGAACACGCCGCCGAGCAGCGTGGTCGCGTCGTCCGAGAGCACGAGCTTGCGGTAGCGGCGGTGGATCGGGTCGACGAACGACACCTCCAGCGCGCCCGCGCTCACGGCGTTCACGTCGCCGAACGACGCCGCCTCGACGCCCACGCCCTTGAGCTTGGTGCCGTCGTCGGCGCGGCGGTGCACCCGCTCGCCGCCCAGGAAGCGGTCGACGACGACGTCCGCCATGTCGTTCCCCGGCGCGACCAGGCCCGCGCACACGCCGTCGACCGACGCGCACTCGCCGATCGCCCACACGCCCGGGTCGGAGGTCTGGCACGCCTCGCCGACGACGACGCCGCCGCGCTCGCCGATGGCCAGGCCGGCCTCACGTGCCACGCGGTCGCGCGGGCGGATGCCCACGGAGAAGACGACGACGTCCGTCGGCAGGGCGGACCCGTCGGTGAGCTCGACGGACCCCACGGACCCGTCGCCCGCGGGCAGGAACCGGTGGGCGCCCGCGCCCGTGCGCACCGTGACGCCCAGGTCCTCGATCAGCAGGCGCAGCATCTCGCCGCCGCCCTGGTCGAGCTGGACGCTCATGAGCCGGTCGGCGAACTCCACGACCGTGGCCTCGGCACCCAGCCGCTGGAGCGCCGCTGCGGCCTCGAGACCCAGCACGCCACCGCCGACGACGACGCCGCGCACCGCCCGGCCCAGCGTCCGCTCGCGCAGGCGCACCCACTCGGCCAGCCGCTCGACGTCGTCCAGCGTGCGGTAGGTGAACAGGCCCGGCAGGTCCGTGCCCTCCGCGCGCGGCGTCCACGCCCACGAGCCCGTCGCGAGCACCGCGCGGTCGTAGTGGACCTGGCGGCCCGACCGCGTCGTCACGACGCTCGCCGTGCGGTCGAGCGTCGCGACCGCGTCACCCGTGACGAGGGTGACGCGCGGGTCGTCCCACACGCCGCGGTCCAGGGTGAGCGCCTGGGCGTCGCGCGCGTCGAACCACTCGGACAGGTGCACGCGGTCGTACGGCTCGTGCGGCTCGTCGCCGATCACCGTGAGCGACCAGCCGCCCTCGGGGTCGCGCGAGCGCAGGCCCGCGACCAGGCGGTGGGCCGTCATGCCGGCGCCGACGACGACGATCCGGTCGCCGTCCAGGGGACCGCCGGCGGCGGGAGCGTCCGCGTCCGACGGGGAGTGAGAGAGGGAGGCCACGGGGAGCACTTTCGAGAGGCGGGGGCTGCGTCGAGGTCCCGGTCCGGGTGCGACCGGTACCCTGCTCCCGACCCTAGGGGAGGCGGTCCGGCCACATCGGCCGTCTGGGACCAAGGTCCCCAATACCCCCATCGAAGGCCATCACGCGCTGCCCCGGTGCGGTCAGGACGGCACGACGCCGCGCCCCGGGGACGGGGGCGCGGCGTCGGGCGATGGGCGCGTCAGACGTCGGCCACGGTGGCCGGACGAGTGGCGCGACGCCGTGGGTCAGACGGTATGAGTAGCTCCCGGGTCGGCCCGGGTCGCGCGGGCGGGGCCTCGCTATGAAGGTCGTGGGTTACCGAGCAGATTGCCCTGCC
>NZ_JBHJYJ010000019.1:0-70690 GCF_042269845.1 Cellulosimicrobium sp. NPDC055967
AGGCGGCACCCCGTGGAGGGGTGCCGCCTCGCGCGCGTGACGACGGGTGGGGTGCTCAGAGGATCTCGGCCACCTGGTGGAAGTCGAGGCGGGCCTGGCGCGGGAAGTGCGCGCCCTCGTCCGCGGGGTAGCCCACGTTGATCGCGACGAGCGTGCGCCAGCCGGACTCGCCGAAGAACTCGGCGTCGATCCCCGCGGCGTCGAAGCCGGTCATCGGGCCGACGGACAGGCCGGCGGCGCGCAGCCCGACGATGAGGTAGCCGATCTGGATGAGCGCGTTGGTGCGGGCCATGCCCTCGCGCAGCTCGGTCTGCGGGTCGAGCTGCTCGGTCATGCCCTCGCGGAACGGCGCGAGGGTGCCGAGGTGCTGGTGGAACGACGGGTCGGCGGCGGCGACGACGGTCACGGGCGCGGCGAGCGTCTTGTCGCGGTTGAAGTCCGCCATGTGCGCGCCGAGGCGCTGCTTCGCCTCGGGCGTGCGGACGACGAGCAGGCGCAGCGGGAGCGTGTTCATCGCGGTGGGTGCCCAGCGGACGAGGTCCCAGGCCGCCTGGATCTGCGCGTCGGTGACGGGCTCGTCGGAGAAGGCGTGGGTCGTGTGCGCGTCGCGGAACAGGCGGTCCGCAGCCTGCGCGTCGATCGCGAGCTGGTCGGCGAGCTCGTTCGGCGCGGCAGGGGACTCGATGAGGGTGTCGGTGCTCATGACCGGGGCAACGGTTGAGCGTTGAATCATCTTCCCGACAGACGGTGTGACGTGGGCGACACGGCACGGCCCGGCCCCGCACGCGACTACCCTGGACGCCATGCCTTTCCCTCTGTCAGTGAGCCGTCAGTGAGCGCCGGCGAGCCCCTGGTGCTCGGCATCGAGACGTCCTGCGACGAGACCGGCGTCGCGCTGGTCCGCGGTCGCGAGCTGCTCGTCGACACGGTCGCGAGCTCGATGGACGAGCACGCGCGGTACGGCGGCATCATCCCCGAGGTCGCGTCGCGCGCCCACCTCGAGGCGATGATCCCGACGATCGAGCGCACGCTCGGCACGGCGGACGTCGACCTGTCCGAGGTCGACGCGATCGCCGTCACCGCCGGGCCCGGGCTGGTCGGCCCGCTGACGATCGGCGCGTCCGCCGCCAAGGCGCTCGCGCTCGCGCTCGGCAAGCCGCTCTACGGCGTCAACCACGTCATCGGTCACGCGGCGGTCGACGAGCTCGTGCACGGCGCGTTCCCGGAGCGCGTCATGGCGCTCGTCGTGTCCGGCGGGCACAGCTCGCTCCTCCTGGTCGACGACGTCGCGACGTCCGTCACCGAGCTCGGCTCGACGCTCGACGACGCGGCGGGCGAGGCATTCGACAAGGTCGGGCGCCTGCTGGGCCTGCCGTACCCGGGCGGGCCGCACATCGACCGCCTCGCGCGCGAGGGCGACCCGACGGCGATCCGCTTCCCGCGCGGCCTCACGGCCCGCAAGGACCAGGAGAAGCACGCGTACGACTTCTCGTTCTCCGGCCTCAAGACCGCCGTCGCGCGCTGGGTCGAGGCGCGGCAGGACGCGGGGGAGGAGATCCCCGTGCACGACGTCGCGGCCTCCTTCGCGGAGTCCGTCGCTGACGTGCTCACCGCCAAGACCATCGCGGCGTGCGAGCGGCACGGCGTGTCGACGCTCGTCGTCGGCGGCGGGTTCAGCGCCAACTCGCAGCTGCGCGACATGGCCGCGAAGCGGTGCGCGGAGGCCGGGATCGAGCTGCGCATCCCGCCGATCCGCTACTGCACCGACAACGGGGCGATGATCGCCGCGCTCGGGTCCGCCGTCGTGCGGGCCGGCGTGGCGCCGTCGAGCCTCGACATCGGCGTGGACTCGTCGATGCCGCTGACCGTGACCCACGTGTGATCCCCGAGCCCGGTCTCACGCCCGACGAGGCGTCGAGACGCGCCCACGCCTGGGCGCACGCGGCCGCGTCGGCGCCGCCCGGGCCGGAGCGCGCGCGGGCCGAGCAGGCGGCGGCGTACTGGACGGCGCAGCACCGGGCGCTCCTGGCGGCCGTGCCCGCGTACGGGTCCGTCGCGGCGCCCGTCGGAGCGCCGCCCTACGGGACGGCGGGTCCGACGACCGCTCCGCCGTACGGCCAGGCCCACGGCGCCCCCGCGCTCTCGGGCGGCCCCGCGGCCCCGCCGGCCTACGGGGCACCGGCGGCGACCGTCCCCGCGTACGGGGCGTCCACCGTCTCGTGGGAGGTGCCGCGCCGGCGCCGGGGTCGTGCCGGCCGGGTCGTGATGTTCGTCCTCGTCCTGGTGGTGTCCGTCGTCGCGTACCTCGTCAACTCCCTCGGCGGGGCGCGGGACGACGGCGCGGTCCTGCCCACCGAGCAGGAAGGCGCCGTGCCGCCCCCGACGGTCTGGGAGGACGCGAGCCCCGACGCGACCGCGTCGGCCACCGGCGTGGAGGCCGCCTGGAAGGCGGGCGAGTACGCCGAGCCGCTGCCCGACCCCGTGCCGGGCGCGACGCAGACGACGCCCTTCCTGCCCGACCACCCCGACCCCACGGCGTGGCTGCTCGCGCTCAACCCCGCCAACGAGGGCGTGCAGGTCGTGTTCACCGACGACCCGGCGCTCAACTGCGGCATGGCGCACGTCGCCGAGCACGACGCGTACGCGACGGGCTCGGCGGGCTGCTTCCAGCCCGCCCACCCGACCGTGCTGTTCGTGTGGTGGGGCGAGGACTCCGACCCGGCGACCAAGCAGGTGCTCCTCGCGCACGAGCTGTCGCACATGCTCCAGTGGTGGCACGAGTTCGACCTGCTCCAGTCGGCCGTCGACTCGGGGTTCGCGGAGGACGAGGAGTGGACGCACGCGCTCGAGACCGACGCGACGTGCCGCGTCTTGTCGTGGGGCGGGTACTCGGAGGCGGCGGCCGACCGGACGTCGTCGCCGTGCGACACCGACGACTGGTCGCCGACGTGGCTCGCCGACCGGGCCGCCGACCTCGGCGTGGTCCTGCGCGACTACTGACCACCGCGGGCGACGTCAGAGCGGGCGGCCCGCCCGCATCTCCGCGACGAGCGAGCGCACGACGGCGTCGAGCTCGCCCCCGTTGCGGCGCGCGACGGCGCGCTGGCGCTGGTAGGAGGCCCCGCGGCGCACGATCGTGCGCACGCCGTCGAGCTCGTCGAGGCACCCGAGGCGGGCGGCGACGGGCTCGAGCTCGACGAGCAGCCGGCCGACGGCGTCGGTCACCAGCTCCTCGTTGCCCGCGCGGTCGAGGATGATGATCGCGTCCATGCCGTAGCGCGCCGAGCGCCACTTGTTCTCCTGCGCGAACCAGGGCGGGATGCTCGGGAGCTCGCGGCCCTCGTCGAGCATCGTCGAGAAGTGCTCGACCAGGCAGTGCGTGAGCGCGGCGAGCGCGAGCAGCTCGGAGATGTTGGTGACGCCGTCGCAGATGCGCGTCTCGAGCGTGCCGAACTGCGGGGCGGGGCGCAGGTCCCAGCGGATCTCGTCGAACGCGTCGATGACGCCCGTGTGCAGCATGTCCGCGACGTATCCCTCGAGCTCCTCCCACGTGGCGAACTGGAACGGGAGCCCCGCGGTGGGGAGCTGCTGGAACATCAGCGCGCGGTTCGACGCGTACCCCGTGTCCTTGCCGCCCCAGAACGGCGAGCTGGCCGAGAGCGACTGCAGGTGGGCGAACGTCGTGAGCATCGCGCGCTGGACCGGCAGCACCTTGGCGCGGTCCTCGATGCCCACGTGCACGTGCACCCCGTAGATGAGCATCTGCCGCCCCCACCACTGGGTGCGGTCGATGAGCGTGGTGTAGCGCTGCTTGTCGGTGACCTTCTGCTGCGCCCAGCGCGCGAACGGGTGCGTGCCCGCGCTCATGAGCTCGACGCGCAGCGGGTCGGTCACCGCCCGCAGCTCCTCGATCGAGCGCTCGAGGTCCCGGCCGGCCTCCCCGACGGTGCGGCACACGCCGCTCACGACCTCGACCGTGTTGAGCAGCAGCTCCTGCTTGATCGAGGGGTGCGTGCCCCCGTCCTCCGGGCGCACGGCGTCGAGGACCGTCTGCGCGACCTGGCGCAGGTCGCCGGAGTCCGCGTCGACCAGCGCGAGCTCCCACTCGAGCCCGACGGTCGAGCGCTCCGACCGCGCGAACGGGATCGCGGTGCGCCGCGGCAGGACGCTCACCGCGGACCCTCCCGGACACCGCTCTGCGGGGCGCCCGTCGAGGGGGCGGCGAGCGGCTCGACGACGAGGACCTGCTGGGACCCGCCCACACGCGTCAGGACGATCGTGGCGGTCGCGTCGCCCGTGAGGGCGAGCTGGCGTCGGAGCTGCTCGGGCGTGACGGCCGTGCCGCGCTTCTTGATCGTCAGGCGCCCGACGCCCCGCTCGCGCAGGTAGGAACGCAGGCGCTTGAGGCCGAACGGCATCGTGTCGAGCACGCGGTAGCCGCGCGCGAGCCCGTCGGCGAGGCCGGTCGCGTCGAGCGGCGCGGGGGAGTCGGTCGTCACGTACGCGATCGTCCGGTCGAGCAGCCGACCGCCCAGCCCGCGCGCCGCGTGGGCGACGAGGCCCGCGCGGATGACCGCGCCGTCGGGCTCGTAGAGGTACTGCCCGACGCCGCCCACGTCGGGGACGACGTCGTCGTCGCCCGGGCGGTGGGCGACCCGGCGCGTCGTGGTGCGCTCGGTCCCGTCCGGCCCGGTCCACGTGGTGAGGACGAGCGCCGAGCGGCCCGGCCCCTCGGGCGCGAGCGGCCCGAACCAGAGGCCGGCCTCCACGACGTCGCCGTCGACCGAGACCCACTCGGTCTCGGCGTCCGCGGGCAGGCCGTCGTGCGGGATCCCGGGGCCGACCTTGATGCCGACCGCGGGGACCCGCTCGCGCAGCGCCCACACGGCGTCGAGCGGCGGGGCGTAGGCCTTCGGGTCGAACACGCGCTTGCCGCCCCGTGTCCGTCGGGCGGGGTCGGCGTACACGCCCTCGACCCGCTCGCCCTCGAGGTCCAGCGCGAGCCCGTCGCCGTGGCGTACCTCGGCCTCGGGGAAGTGGCGCAGGTTCACGGTCGCGATGGCCGCGGTGAGCTCGTCGACGTCGGTCGCGAGCACCTCCAGCTCCGCCGCCGCGAAGGCGAGCGCGTCGACGCCGATCCCGCTCGTGAGGTCGGCGACGCGCCGGATCCCCGCGTCCTGGTACCGGCGCGCGTGCAGGCCGGCGACGACGAGCCGGCTCGCCTGCTCCAGCCCCGCCTGCGTGAAGAGCATGCCGTCGGCGAACGCGCCGAGCTTGCCGCGGGCCGCGGCCCGCAGGCGCGACTGCGTGAGCGCCGCAGCGGCGAGGTCGGGGTCGACGCCCTTCGCGCGCAGCCCCGCCGAGAGCACGAGCGCCTGCTGCTCGTCGTATGGGGGGAGCGCGCCGAGCAGCGCCCAGCCCTCGGGGCTGAGCAGCTTGGTCAGCGTGGCGGCGTCCATGGCGTCGATCCTTCCACGGGGGACGGGGACCACGCGCAGCCGGGACCGCGATCGTCCGAGGGGCGGACGTTGGCACTCGCCTTGACCGAGTGCTAACGGCGACCTAGATTTGAGGACGTGCCGCCACCGTCCGCGGAGGCGGCACCACGTGCGACCAGGCTGTCCGGCACCCGCGACGACGGCCAGCCGGTGCGCTCGACCCATCCGTTGCAGTTCTCACCGCGAAAGGGGAGGTCCGACGTGTCGGTCCCCATCAAGCCGCTCGAGGACCGGATCGTCGTGAAGGCCCTCGAGGCCGAGACCACGACCGCATCCGGCCTGGTCATCCCGGACACCGCCAAGGAGAAGCCCCAGGAGGGCGAGGTCCTGGCCGTCGGTCCGGGCCGTGTCGACGACAACGGCAACCGCGTCCCGCTCGACGTGAGCGTCGGCGACAAGGTCATCTACAGCAAGTACGGCGGCACCGAGGTCAAGTACGGCGGCGTGGACTACCTGGTCCTGTCCGCGCGCGACATCCTCGCCGTGGTGGTCGGCTGACGCCGACCCGTTCCAGCAGCAGGGCCCGCGACCGTCCGGTCGCGGGCCCTGCTGCGTTCCGTGGCCGGTCGCCCCACCGTTCCCACGGGTCGTGCGCACGTGCTCCCGGTACGACGTCGGACCGGTGCCGTGCAGGTCTGCTGGTGGTGCTGCTGCTGCTGGTCGTGCCGCCGGTGCTCAGCCGGTGCGGCGCGCGCCGCCGGCGAGGATCGCCGCCCGCTCGTCCTCGCTCAGGCCGCCCCACACCCCGTACGGCTCGCGCACGCGGAGCGACTGCTCGCGGCACTGCATCATGACGGGGCACGAGTGGCAGATCGCCTTCGCGGCCTCCGCACGACGTCGTCGCGTCGAGCCGCGCTCCCCCTCGGGGTGGAAGAACAACGTGTCGTCCGCGTCGCGGCACGAACCCTGGTACTGCCATTCCCACAGCTCCATGACGGGCCCGGGAAGCCTTGAGATCTCAGCCATGGCGAACAACCTACAAGCGTTTCAGAAGTTGTTCAAGCCCCCTGTGCGAGAAAGGTGAAGGGCCAGGTCACGGCCGTTCGGCAGGGGGAGAGGAGGTCATGGGGACGGCGAGAACGATGCAGCGTCCGGGTCTACGCTGACGCGATGCGGAAGTGCTGGCGCGTTTGCGCGTATGGTGAACAAACCCTGCACAAGCCTGACTCGAAGGCTGCACGACTGTGACCTGGACGAGGTGGCGGGACGGTGGTGCGGTCGGCAGAATCGATCCATGACCTCCGTCCGGTCCGCCCCCGACCCCGAGGGAGCCCGACCGAGCATGTCCACGAACCCCGGCCTCGCCGTCGCCGCCGTCGCGCGCCGGCTCGGTGTCGCGCCCGCGACCCTGCGGACCTGGGACCGCCGCTACGGCCTCGGGCCCTCGCAGCACCGCGCGGGCTCCCACCGGCGCTACACGGACGACGACGTCGCCCGTCTGGTCGTCATGCGGCGCCTCACGCTCGACGGCGTCGCGCCCGCCGACGCGGCCCGCGCGGCCCTCGCCGCCGACGAGGACGAGCTCGACGCGCACCGCGGTGCGGTCTCGTTCGACGAGCACGGCGCCGAGGGCGGCCCCGACGTCGACGACGACCTCGACGCGGACGACACGGCCCCCGAGCCCGCTCCGCCGTCGCGCCCGTTCCTGCGCGCGGTGCCCGGCGGAGAGCCGTCGCGGGGGACCGCGCCGCGTGCCCTCGGCGTGCGGGAGGCCCCGCGCCCCACGCGCGTGTCCGACGTCGTCGACGCCGCGATCGCCTACGACCAGCGCACGTGCGACCGGCTCCTGCGGATCCCCGCGGGCGGCGACCCGGCGGCCTGGTGGTCCGACCTCGTCGAGCCGGCGCTGGAGCGGCTCGCCGAGCGCACCGTGCTCGCGGGCCCGGGCGAGGTTCCCGAGGTGGTCCTCGCGAACGCGACGCTCGGCGCGCTGCGCGAGTACACGCAGGCGAGCGAGGACGCGATCGTCGCGGCCGGCGGCCCGCCCCGCAACCACCCGAGCCGCATGCGCCGGATCGTCCTCGTGTTCGCGGCGCCCGACGAGCCGCTGCCCCTGGCCGCGCACGCCCTCGCCGCGTCGCTCGCGTCGCACGGCGCGATGGCCCGTATCGTCACCGGCCCGGCCAACGTCCACCGCACGCTCGAGATCGTCACGATGGTGCGGCCGTCCGCGGTCGCCATGGTGACGACCCAGGCGCGCCCCGACCTGGGGATCGTCCACGCGGCGCACGAGGCGAACCCGAGCCTGCCGTTCTTCGTCGGCCTGCCGAGCGACGAGGCGGCCGGCGACCTCCCGCTCGCCGCGACGGTGCACCGCGTGCGCAGCTTCCCGGGGCTCCTGCACGAGCTCCTCGCGGTCGTCCGCTGAGGTGTCGGGCGGGGTGTCGCGCGGGCCCTCGTGCGCGGACGGCGCGGGAATACCGGAGGGCCCCGCGGCGTAGAATCCTGGTGTGACCGCCTCGCCCGTCCCCGCCGCCGCTCCCGACCGCGACCCCTTCGGTTTCCTGGGTCTCACCTACGACGACGTCCTGCTGCAGCCCGGCTACTCGGACCTGGCGCCGTCGGACATCGACACCACGACGCGCCTGACGCGCGAGATCTCGATCCGCGTCCCGCTCGTCTCGGCGGCCATGGACACCGTCACCGAGTCGCGCATGGCGATCGCGATGGCGCGCCAGGGCGGCATCGGCGTCCTGCACCGCAACCTCTCCATCGAGGACCAGGCGCTCCAGGTGGACCTGGTGAAGCGCACGCAGACGGGCATCATCGACAACCCGGTGACCATCGGCCCGGACGCGACGCTCGAGGAGCTCGACAAGACGGCCGGCGAGTACCGCATCTCCGGCTTCCCCGTGCTCGACGCGGAGCGCCGCCTCATCGGCATGGTCACCAACCGCGACCTGCGCTTCACGCCCGTCGCGGAGTGGGCGACGACCAAGGTCGACGAGGTCATGACGCCGCTGCCGCTCATCACCGGCCCGGCCGGGATCTCGCGCGAGGAGGCGACTGCCCTCCTGCGCAAGCACAAGCTCGAGCGCCTCCCGCTCGTCGACGCCGACGGCCGTCTCTCGGGGCTCATCACGGTCAAGGACTTCGTGAAGTCCGAGCAGTTCCCGCAAGCGTCCAAGGACGGTCAGGGCCGCCTGCTCGTGGGGGCCGCGATCGGCTACTTCGGCGACGCGTGGCAGCGCGCCACGACCCTCATCGACGCGGGCGTCGACGTGCTCGTCGCCGACACGGCGCACGGCAACGTGCGCATGCTCATCGAGATGGTCGCGCGCCTGAAGTCCGACCCGGCGACGCGCGACGTCCAGGTCATCGGCGGCAACGTCGCGACGCGCGAGGGCGCCCAGGCGTTCGTCGATGCGGGCGCGGACGCGGTCAAGGTCGGCGTCGGCCCGGGCTCCATCTGCACGACGCGCATCGTCACCGGCGTGGGCGTCCCGCAGGTCACGGCGGTCTACGAGGCGTCGCTCGCCGCGCGCCCGGCAGGCGTGCCCGTCATCGCCGACGGCGGCATGCGCCACTCGGGCGAGATCGGCAAGGCCATCGTCGCGGGCGCGGAGTCGGTGATGCTCGGCTCGATGCTCGCGGGCACCGAGGAGTCGCCCGGCGAGACGATCCTGGTCAACGGCAAGCAGTACAAGGCGTACCGGGGGATGGGCTCCATGGGCGCCATGTCCTCGCGCGGCAAGAAGTCCTACTCGAAGGACCGCTACTTCCAGGCCGAGGTCACGAGCGACGACATGATCGTCCCCGAGGGCATCGAGGGCCAGGTCGCCTACAAGGGCTCGCTCGGCACGGTCGCGCACCAGCTCGTCGGCGGCCTGCACCAGACGATGTTCTACGTCGGCGCGCGGACCGTCCCGGAGCTCCAGGAGAAGGGCCGCTTCATCCGCATCACGTCGGCGTCGCTCAAGGAGAGCCACCCGCACGACGTCCAGATGACCGTCGAGGCCCCCAACTACACGGGCTTCTGACGACACCCCCCGGGGACGCTGAGTGCAGGAAAGAGTCGCGGTCGGACGTCCCGACCGCGACTCTTCATGCACTCGGCAGGTAGGTAGGTGTCAGTCGCGGAAGGTCTCGATGTTGGCGCCGAGCTCGCGGAGGCGCTCCGTGAGGCCCTCGTAGCCGCGCGCGATGATGTCCACCCCGCGCAGGACCGACGTGCCCTTCGCGGCGAGCATCGCGAGGAGGATCACGACGGCGGGGCGCAGCGCCGGCGGGCAGCTCACCTCGGCGCCGGACCAGCGCGTCGGGCCGGTGACCTGGAGGCGGTGGGCGTCCAGGAGCCGCACGTCCGCCCCGAGGCGCGTGAGGTCGGTGAGGTGGATCGCGCGGCCCTCGTAGACCCAGTCGTGGATGAGCGTCGTGCCCTGCGCGTTCGCGGCGATGACCGCGAAGAACGGCAGGTTGTCGATGTTGAGGCCGGGGAACGGCATGGGGTGGATCTTGTCGATCGGGGCGTGCAGCTCGCTCGGGTGCACGGTGACGTCGACGAGGCGCGTCCGGCCGTTGCGGGACAGGTACTCGGTGCTCTGCGTGTAGCGCAAGCCCATCTCGGACAGGGTCGCGAGCTCGATCTCCATGAACTCGATCGGGACGCGCGCGACCGTGATCTCGGAGCCGGTGACGATGCCCGCGGTGAGCAGGCTCATCGCCTCGACCGGGTCCTCCGAGACGGCGTACTCCACGTCCACGTCGATGTCCGTGCGGCCGTGGACGCGCAGCGTCGTCGTGCCGATGCCCTCCACCCGGACGCCGAGCAGCTCGAGGTAGAAGCACAGGTCCTGGACCATGTAGTTGGGGCTGGCGTTGCGGATGGTCGTCACGCCGTCGCGCCGGGCCGCGGCCATGAGCGCGTTCTCGGTGACGGTGTCACCGCGCTCGGTGAGCACGACCGACAGGTCGGTGCCTGACGCCGGGGCGACCGTCGCGTGATAGTTGCCGCCCGTCGCGGTGACCGCGAGGCCGAACGGCCGCAGCGCGATCATGTGCGGCTCGACGGTGCGCGTGCCGAGGTCGCAGCCACCGGCGTACGGGAGCTCGAACGCGTCCCGGAGCCCGAGCAGCGGGCCGAGGAACATGATGATCGAGCGGGTGCGACGCGCGGCGTCGACGTCGATGGCGGCGAGGTCGAGCCGGTCCGGCACGACGATCTCGAGGTCGCGGCCGCCGGTCGTCCAGGTCGCGCGGACGCCGATCGAGCGGAGCACGTCGACGATCCGGTCGACCTCGACGATGCGGGCGACGCCGCGCAGGGTGGTGCGGCCCCGGTTGAGGAGCGACGCGCACAGGAGCGCGACCGCGCCGTTCTTCGAGGAGTTGACCTCGATGCGCCCGGACAGGGTGTGGCCGCCCTGGACGCGCAGGTGCGCGTGCTTGGGTCCGCCGAGGCTGATGATCTCGGAGTCGAGCGCGAGGCTGATGCGGTTGAGCATCTCCAGGCTGAGGTTCTGGGCGCCCTGCTCGATGCGGTGCACGGCGCTCTGGCTCGTGCCGAGCCGCTCGGCGAGCTGGGTCTGCGTGAGGCCCCGGTTCTGGCGGGCGCCGCGGATGAGCGTGCCGACCTGCGTGAGTGGGGCGTCGTCGATCGCTGTCATGCGAGCGACGATAACTCATGGATGAGATATTCACGCGCCGACGTGGCCCAGCCCTGGCGGGATCACCGGTTCGTCACAGGATCTCCATCCGCGTCGTGAGATGGGCGACGTCCGCTACGAGGGCCAGCGGCCGTCTGCGCCGGCTCCGACGTAGGGCGGCTCGCGCTCGGGGTCGAGCGCGTCGACCCAGCGGCGGTGCGCCGCGACCTGCAGGTCGTGGAGGGCGCCGGGGCCCAGGGCGCCGAGGTCGGGGAAGGCGCGGACGAGGGCGTCGAGGAGGTCGAGCGTGGCGAGGACGTCCGCGTCCGCGGTGTGCAGCGGGCCGACGTCGAGCACCTCGTAGCGCGCGCAGAGGTCGACGAGGCGGCGCTTGCCCTCGCGCTCCGGGTCCCACGCCCGGTCGAGCACGAGCGGGTCGAGCACCGGGCGCACGGGCCGCCCGAGCCGGGCGGCGAGCGTCGGCAGGCCGTGGCGGACGAGCTCCGCGTCGAGGAGGGACAGGTCGAACGCGGCGTTGTACGCGACGAGCGGGACGCCGTCGCGCTGGGCGTCGACGACGAGCGTCGCGATCTCCTCCAGCGCCTCGGCCGGCGCGGCGCCGCGTGCGGCCGCGTGCGCCGTCGTGACGCCGTGGATCGCCGTCGCCTCGGCGGGGATCTCGACGCCGGGGTCGAGGAGCCACGTCCGCACGTGCGTCGACCCGGGCTCGCGCAGGACGAGCGCCGCGGTGACGATCCGGTCGACGTCCACGTCGACGCCCGTGGTCTCGGTGTCGAGACCGAGGAGCGGTCCCGCCGTCCAGGGCGTCGTCGTCATGGTCCACCTCGGGTGTCTCGCTCGGGTCCCGGCGCGCCGCGGCCGGTGCCGCCGGACGTCCCGGCGACGAGCGTCACCCTGCCAGCGCCCACCCACACGGCGGTCGTGCAGGTGGCGGGTTCGGCCCGCCGGTAGGCTGGCCCGGTGAGCAACGAGATCGAGATCGGACGTGGCAAGCGCGGTCGGCGCGCGTTCTCCTTCGACGACGTCGCGGTCGTGCCCTCCCGGCGCACGCGCGACCCCAAGGAGGTGTCGGTCGGCTGGCAGATCGACGCGTACCACTTCGAGCTGCCGATCCTCGCGGCGCCCATGGACTCGGTGATGAGCCCGGCCACGGCCGTCGCGCTCGGCAACCACGGCGGCCTCGGCGTGCTCGACCTCGAGGGCCTGTGGACGCGCTACGACGACCCCACCGCGCTCCTGGAGGAGATCGCGACGCTCGAGCCGCTCGAGGCGACGCGGCGCATGCAGGAGATCTACGCCGAGCCCATCAAGCCGGACCTCATCACGCAGCGCCTCAAGGAGATCCGCGCCGCGGGCGTCACGGTCGCCGGCGCCCTGTCGCCGCAGCGCACCCAGGAGCACTACCAGACCGTCGTCGACGCGGGCGTCGACCTCTTCGTCATCCGCGGCACGACCGTCTCGGCCGAGCACGTCTCGGGCGTCGCGGAGCCGCTCAACCTCAAGCGGTTCATCTACGAGCTCGACGTCCCGGTCGTCGTCGGCGGCGCGTCCACGTACACCGCTGCGCTGCACCTCATGCGCACGGGGGCCGCAGGAGTCCTCGTCGGCTTCGGGGGCGGCGCGGCGCACACCACGCGCGTCTCGCTGGGCATCCACGCGCCCATGGCGACGGCGGTCGCGGACGTCGCGGCCGCGCGCCGCGACTACCTCGACGAGTCGGGTGGCCGCTACGTCCACGTCATCGCCGACGGCGGCGTCGGCCGCTCGGGCGACCTCGTCAAGGCCGTCGCGTGCGGCGCGGACGCCGTGATGATCGGCGCGGCGCTCGCGCGCGCCGAGGAGGCGCCGGGCCGGGGCTGGCACTGGGGCTCGGAGGCGCACCACGCGCAGCTCCCGCGCGGCGAGCGCGTGCGCGTCGGCACGGCCGGGACGCTGGAGGAGATCCTCTTCGGCCCGGGTCGCCAGGCGGACGGCACGCTCAACCTCGTCGGCGCGCTGCGGCGGGCGATGGCGACGACCGGGTACTCCGACCTCAAGGAGTTCCAGCGCGTCGAGGTCGTCGTCTCGCCGTACCAGCCCCGCTGAACCGCGCCGTGACGGGGCGCGTCGCGGACGGACCGCGGCTGACCCGCGTGAGTGCCGCCGTGCCCGGTCCCGTGCGTGACGCAGCGCCCGACGACGACCTCCGCGGTCCGGGCGCGGACGTCACCTTCGCCGAGGTCGCGGACGACGACGTCGAGGCCGTCGTCGCCCTGTGGCGCGCGTGCGACCTCACCCGGCCGTGGAACGACCCGTACCGCGACCTCGCGGACGCGCGCCTGGGGGAGACGTCCACGGTGCTCGTGGGCCGGGCGACGCGCGACCTCCCGGGACCGACGACCGACGACGGCGCTCCCGACAGCGATCCCGGTGGCGTCGTCCGCGCGGGCGAGGTCGTCGCGTCGGCGATGGCCGGCGTCGACGGCCACCGCGGCTGGCTCTACTACGTCGCCGTGGACCCGCGCCTGCAGGGCACCGGCACGGGTCGCGCCACGGTCGTCGCGGCGGAGGCGTGGCTCGCCGCGCAGGGCGCGCGGGCCGTGCGCCTCATGGTGCGCTCGACCAACGAGGCGGTCCGCGGCTTCTACGAGCGCCTCGGCTACACCGACCAGGAGTGCGTCGTCCTCGGCCGACCGCTCGGCGCGCCGGACGCGCGCGACGCCGGACGATGACGACGGCCTGGGCGCCGGACGCCGACGATCTGGCCGCGCTCGAGGCCGAGCACCGCGCGCGGGTCCGCGCGCTCGACCCGCTCGTCGCGGTCCCGGACCTGGGCGCCGCTCCGGACGACGGGCGGCTGCTCGCGATCCGGCTGCCCGACGGGTCCCGGGCTGCAGGTCTCCTCGCGGCCGGCGACGTCGGCGCGGCCTCCCCGGCAGCGCTGTTCCGCCCGCTGCGCGAGCACCGGCTGCGCGCGCGGGCGGCCGGCCCGGACGTCCCGGGCGCGGTCGCGGCGCTCCTCGCCGCCTGGGCGGCGCGCGTCGCCGGGGACCCGGGCACTCCGCCCGACGGCGACGGCGTGCGCCAGGTGGGACCGGCCCCGCGCGACCACGGCATGGTCCTGCTGTGGCCGAGCCGGGACGTCGAGGCCGTCGCGGCGCTCGCCGCGCACGGGATGCGCCCGACCGTCCACCTGGCGGCGCGGCGCGGGACGGCGCCCGCCGCGCCGCGAGGTCGTGCCGGAGCGGTGGTGCGCGACGCGACGCCCGACGACGTCCCGGCGCTCGTGGCGCACCAGCTCGACGAGCTCGCGTACGACGAGCTCGTGGGCGCGGCCCGGGTGCGCCCCGGAGCCCGGGAGCACCTCGCGACCCAGGTCGTGGGCGCGGTGGCGAACCCGGCGACGACGTTCCTCGTCGCAACGGCGGCCCGGGCCGAGGCTCGCGGGGGCGCGTCCGGGGAGCTCGGCGAGGACGTCCTGGGCGTGGTCGCGGTCGAGCCGCCGGAGCGGTCCGGGGCGGTCGCCGGGACGGTCACGGCCGGACCGGTCTCCTACCTGGTGCTCCTGCACGTGACCGGCGCGGCGCGCGGGGCCGGGGTCGGCAGTGCTCTCGTCGACGCGGCGCTCGCGCGCGTGCGGGAACGCGCCGGGGAGGACGCGGTCGTGCTCCTGCACCACGGTGTCCTCAACCCGCTCTCGGCGCCGTTCTGGGCGCGCCAGGGCTTCCGCCCCGTGCTCACGACGTGGGAGCTGCCCGTCACCGGTCCTGTCGGTCCGACGACGTAGCCTGTCCCCATGACGAGCTCATCCGGCACCCCCGGCAGCGGACCCGGCGAGGGCGCCGCGCTGGACGGCCTGATCGACCCCGAGAACCCCGCGGCGACGTACGTGCTCGAGCCCGACGTCGTCGCACCGCTCGCGCAGCGCGTCGTCACCAGCAACGAGGCGGGCATGCACCGCTCCGTCCTGCCCTTCACGGGCGCGCCGCTCGCCGCGTTCCCGGTGTCCTCCGTCGAGGACGTCGCGCGGGTGGTCGAGCGGGCGCGGGCCGCGCAGCCGGCGTGGGCGGCGCTCCCCGTCCGGGAGCGCGCGGCCGTGCTGCGCCGGTTCGGCGAGCTCGTGCTCGCGCGGCAGTCCGACGGGCTCGACCTCATCCAGATGGAGTCCGGCAAGTCGCGCCGCAGCGCGTTCGAGGAGGTCGCGGACGTCGCGATCCTCACGCGCCACTACGCCCAGCGCGGGCCGCGCTACCTCGCCGACCGCCGGGCGCCGGGCATGCTGCCCGTGCTGACGGGCACGCGCGTGCACCGCCGTCCCGTGGGCGTCGTCGGCGTCATCGCGCCGTGGAACTACCCGCTGACGCTCGCGTTCGCGGAGGCCGTGCCCGCGCTCGTGGCGGGCAACGCCGTCGTGCTCAAGCCGGACCCGCAGACGACGCTCAGCGCCCTGTGGGGCGCCGAGCTGCTCGAGGAGGCGGGGCTGCCCGCCGACCTGTTCCTCGTCGTCGCGGGCGGCGGGGACGTCGGCGCGGCGGTCACGGACCACGTGGACCACATCGCGTTCACCGGCTCGACGGCGACGGGCCGCAAGGTCGCCGCGCGTGCGGGGGAGCGGCTCATCGGCGCGACCCTCGAGCTCGGCGGCAAGAACCCGCTGTATGTCGCGGCCGACGCCGACGTGCGCGCCGCCGCGCGCGGCGCCGTCCGCGCGTGCTTCTCCAACTCGGGGCAGCTCTGCGTCTCGATCGAGCGGATCGTGCTGCACGAGGACGTCGCCGACGCGTTCCTCGACGAGTTCGTGCCGCTCGTGCGGGAGATGCGCCTCGGGGCCGGCCTCGACTACTCCGCCGACATGGGGTCCCTCACGTCGCAGGCGCAGCTGGACCGCGTCGTCGCGCACGTCGAGGACGCCATCGCGCGCGGCGCGCGCGTCCTCGCGGGCGGCGTGCACCGCGCGGACATCGGCCCGTGGTTCTACGCGCCCACCGTCCTGGACGACGTGCCCGACGACGCCGCGTGCGCCCGGGAGGAGACGTTCGGCCCGGTCGTGTCCGTGCGCCGGGTCGCGAGCGACGACGAGGCCGTGCGGGTCATGAACGACTCCGAGTTCGGGCTCAACGCGAGCGTGTGGACGCGCGACGTCGCGCGCGGCCGCCGGATCGCGGCGCGCGTGGAGGCGGGCACGGTCAACGTCAACGACGGGTACTCCGCCGCCTGGGGTTCGGTCGGCGCCCCGATGGGCGGGTTCAAGGCGTCCGGCCTCGGGCGTCGGCACGGCCGCGAGGGGATCGAGGCGCTCACGGAGGCGCAGACGATCTCCGTGCAGCGCGGCGCGAACCAGGGCCTCACGCTCGACACGCTCTACGAGATCGGGGGCGAGCTCCCCAGCAAGGTGCTCACGTCCGCGCTCGACGTCATGCGTCGCCTGCGCCTGCCCTGACCGGGCGGCCGGCCCACGGAGCCGGGCGGGCGCCGGGGAGTCCTCAGCGGCGCACGGCGTCGAGCACGGCCTTCGTCGCCGCCGGGACCTCGCGGACGCGGTAGAGCACGGCCTTCCACGGCTCCACGCTCGCCGCGCTGACCCCGATCCCGACGGCGTCGAGGCCCGCGACGCGGCACGAGAACAGCGTGCGCGGCAGGTGATAGCCCTGCGTGACCACGACCGCCGTGCCGACGCCGAACTCCGACACGGCGCGCGTGCACGTGGCGTGCGTGTCGAAGCCCGCGCGGTCCAGCAGGATCGCGTCGTCCGGTACGCCCCGGTCGAGCAGCCACGCGCGCATCGACCCAGGCTCGTCGTAGTCGTCGTGCGCGTCGCCGCTCACGAGCACGACGGGTGCGACTCCGCGGGCGTAGAGCTCCGCCGCGGCGTCGAGCCGGCGGCGCAGGTACGTGGACGGCGACCCGTCGGGACGCAGCCCGGCGCCCGGCACGACGATCGCGTCGCTCGGCGGCACGTCCGCCGGGTCGGCGACGTGCGCGCGCCCGACACCCTGCACGACGACGAACGGCGCCAGCACGAGCGCCGCCAGACCGGCGGCGACCCAGATCGTCGCCCGCCGACGCCGCGACCGGCGGGAGCGGTCCCGCGGGGACCGGCGGGAGGACACCGACCCGGACGACGTCGGTGACGATGACGGGGCCTGCGCGGCGGGGGTGGTCGAGGCCAGCTCGTCGGTCACGCCCCGACCCTAGCGCCGCCGGAGCGCCGAGCGGGCGATCGTGGCGCGTCGAGCAGGCGATCGTGGCCCGTCTGTCGTCCCGGACGGACCGGGACCACCTGCTCGGCGGGTCGTGGGGGCCGGGGTGGGGTGGGTCAGGCGGGGGTGTCGAGGGTGGTGAGCTCGTCGCGCAGGTTGCTCTGGGCGCGGGCCTCCCACCGCGCGGCACCCTGCGGGGTGCGGAACAGCGCTCCGCCTCCGAGCAGCCCGCGCAGCACGGCGGCGCGACCCGTGCGGAAGGCGTCGTCGGGCACGTGGGCGTACTCGGCGCGGACCTGCCGGACGTACCGCGCGTAGCGGTCCGTCGCGGAGCCGAGGATCGCGAGGTCGGCGTCGGACACGAGCGCGCCCGACCGGTCGCCCGCCGCGGGGGAGTGGTCCGTCGTCACGAGCACGAGCCGCACGACCTCGTCGACGGCCGCAGGGCCGAGGTGGCCCGCGAGCCGGGCACGCGCCAGGTCGGCGGAGCGTTCCTCGTCGCGTCCCGCCTCGCCGTCGTGCACGGCGTCGTGGAACCACAGCGCGAGCTGGGTCACCGCGGCGTCGCTCGCCGCGCCGCCCGGCAGTCCGCTCGTCGCCGCGCCGCTCGTCGCCGCGCCGTACGACGCCCGGCCGACCGACGTCGTGCCGACGGGCTCGTGACCGGGCGGGCTCACGCCGTCGGGCACGCCGGGGGGCCGCCCCTCCAGGAGCGCGAGCGAGTCGAGCGCGTGCACCAGGTGCTCCGGCCCGTGGTAGACGCGGTGCGGCTCGTGCCAGCGCTTGACGAGATCGACGCCGACGTCCCGGGACCCGGGCAGGAGCGCGTCCCACCGGGCGAGCAGCGCGTCGGCCTTCGCCGCGCGCCGCGCCCGGCCCGGCACGCGTAGCCCGGACGACCCGAGCCTCCTGGCGAGCTCGCGCCCGCCGACGGGGACGGCACCCGCCGCCACGGCGACGTCGTACCGCTCGGCGGCGACGTCGTAGTGGTCGAGGTCGAACGCGCGGCGGCTCACGCCGATCGAGGCCGCGAACGCGTGCAGCTCCGCCAGCGAGGCGTCCGACACGAGATGGCTGAACAGCGTCCCGTGCGCGGGCCACGCGGGCGGGTCGATGAGAACGGTCACCACCCGAGCATGCCACCGGCCGGGGAGCGGCCTGAGCCGCGTAGGTGTCACCCGGAGGAGCCCGGGCGTGCGGGGATCAGCCGGCGCGCGAGGCCGCCTCGACGACCTCGACCGACTGGCGCGCGATGGCGAGCTCCTCCATCGTCGGGACCACCATGACGAGCGTGCTCGTCCAGTCCGGCGAGATGACTCGCGGCTCGCCGGAGTCGACGGCGTTGCGGTCCGGGTCGACTGCGAGGCCGAGCGGCTCGAGCCCCTCGACGACGGCGGCGCGCACCTCGGCGTCGTGCTCGCCGACGCCCGCGGTGAAGGCGACGACGTCCACGCGGCCCAGCACGGCGGCGTACGCGCCGACGTACTTGCGCAGCCGGTGGATGTACACGTCGAACGCGAGGCGGGCACCCTCGTGGCCGGCCTCCATGAGCCGGTGCAGCTCGCGGAAGTCGTTCACGCCGGACAGCCCCTTGACGCCCGAGCGCTTGTTGAACAGGTCGTCGATCTCGTCGATGCTCATGCCCGCGTTGCGCGCGAGGTGGAACACGACCGCGGGGTCGATGTCGCCCGTGCGCGTGCCCATGACGAGGCCCTCGAGCGGGGTGAGGCCCATCGACGTCTCGACCGGCACGCCGCCCTTGACGGCCGACGCCGAGGCGCCGTTGCCGAGGTGCAGGACGATCGTGTTGAGACCCTCGATCCGGCGCCCGAGGACGCGCGCGACCTTCCCGGACACGTACTGGTGGCTCGTGCCGTGGGCGCCGTAGCGGCGGATCGCGTACTTCTCGGCGACCTCGGCGTCCAGGGCGTACGTCGCGACGTGCTGCGGCAGCCGCTGGAAGAACGCGGTGTCGAACACCGCGACGTGCGGCACGTCGCCGAGCAGCGACCGCGCGACCTCGATGCCCTTGACGTTCGCCGGGTTGTGCAGCGGCGCGAGCGGGGACAGCGAGCGGATCCGCTCGAGCACGCCGTCGTCGACGAGGACCGGGTCGGCGAACAGCGAGCCGCCCTGCACCACGCGGTGCCCCACCGCGTACACGTCGGCGTCCGAGAGCGTCGGGCCGACCTCGTCGAACATGCTCAGCGCGATGCGCAGCGCGTGCCCGTGGTCCGCGACGGGCTCCTCGCGCGTCGTCGTGTTCCCGGCGAACCGGTGCTTGATGATCCCGGACTCCTCGCCGATGCGCTCGATCGTGCCCGCGGCGATCGCCTCGCCGCCGACGGGGTTGACGAGCTGGTACTTGAGCGAGGACGACCCCGAGTTCATGACGAGCACGGACCCGTGCGCGCCGTACGCGCTGTAGGGGTTGGGGCGCTCGCCCTCGGGCAGGATCGTCATGACATGGCTCCCTGGGAGTCAGAGGTGGGATCGGCGGCGTCGGCCGGGGCCTGCGCCTGGATCGCGGTGATCGCGACGGTGTTGACGATGTCCTGCACGAGCGCGCCGCGCGACAGGTCGTTCACCGGCTTGTTGAGGCCCTGGAGGACCGGGCCCACCGCGACGGCGCCCGCCGAGCGCTGCACCGCCTTGTAGGTGTTGTTGCCCGTGTTGAGGTCCGGGAAGATGAACACCGTCGCGCGCCCCGCGACGTCCGAGCCCGGCATCTTCGACGCCGCGACGGACGCGTCCACGGCGGCGTCGTACTGGATCGGGCCCTCGACGAACAGGTCGGGGCGGCGCTCGCGGACGAGGGCCGTGCCCCGACGGACCTTGTCGACGTCGGCGCCCGACCCCGACTCGCCGGTGGAGTACGACAGCATCGCGACGCGCTGGTCGACGCCGAACTGCTGCGCCGTCGCCGCGGAGGAGATCGCGATGTCCGCGAGCTGCTCCGCCGTCGGGTCCGGGATGACCGCGCAGTCCCCGTAGACGAGCACGCGGTCCTGCAGGCACATGAGGAACACCGAGGACACGACGGACACGCCCGGCTGGGTCTTGATGATCTCGAACGACGGCTTGATGGTGTGCGCCGTCGTGTGCTTGGCGCCCGAGACCATGCCGTCCGCGAGGCCGAGGTGGACCATCATCGTGCCGAAGTACGACACGTCCTGGACGCGCTCGCGCGCCTCCTCGAGCCGGATGCCCTTGTGGGCGCGCAGGCGGGCGTACTCCGCCGCGAACCGGTCGACGAGCTCCGGGTCGTGCGGGCTGACGACGTGGGCGGCGTCGATGTCGAGGCCGAGCTCGGCCGCGCGGGCGCGGACCTTGTGCTCCTCGCCGAGGATCGTCAGCTCGGCGACCTGCCGGCCCAGCAGGGTCGACGCGGCGCGCAGGATGCGGTCGTCGTCGCCCTCGGGGAGCACGACGTGCTTGCGGTCCGCGCGGGCGCGCGAGAGCAGCTCGTACTCGAACATCAGCGGCGTGACGACCTCGGGGCGGGGCACGTCGAGGCCGGCGAGGAGCGCCGCGCCGTCGACGCTCTGCTCGAACAGCGCGAGCGCCGTGTCGACCTTGCGCTGCGACTCCTTGGTGACGCGGCCGCGGGCGCTCGCGGTGGCGCTCGCCGTGCGGAACGTCCCGAGGTCGGTGCGGATGACCGGCAGGCTCGGGTCGAGGTCGGCGACGAGGCGCGCCGTCGACTCGGGCGGGAAGAACCCGCCGTTGAGGATGACGCCCGCGAGCGACGGGAAGCCCGACGCCGAGTGGGCGGCGAGCAGCCCGATGAGGATGTCCACCCGGTCGCCGGGCGTGATGACGACGGCGCCGTCGGTGAGCCGGTCGAGCAGGTGCTCGAACGACATCGCGCCGACGAGCAGGTCGGTCGCCTCGCGCGCGAGGAGCTCCTCCTCGCCGAACGCGAGCGTCCCGCCCACCGCCTCCATGAGGATCCGCACGGTCGGGGCGTCGAGGAACGGGTCCTCGGGCACCGCCCAGCCCGGCAGCCGCGCGCCCGGGGCGGGCTCCGCCGTCGGGCCCGACGACGTCCCGCCCGCGAGCGGCTCGCCGTCCGGTCCGAGCGACCCGAGGAGCGCGCGCACCGCGTCGAGGTCGTCGGGCTGCACGCGGTTCGCGACGACGCCGATGGGCTGCGCGTGCTGCGAGCGCAGCTCGGCGACGCTCACCTCGATGAGGTTGCCCACGGCGTCGGGCGTGCGGCCCTTGCCGGACACCACGAGGAGGACCGGCGCGCCGAGGTTCGCCGCGACGCGCGCGTTGAACGACAGCTCGGTCGGCCCGGCGACGTCGGTGTAGTCCGTGCCCACGACGACTACGAAGTCGCACTGGCTCGCGACCTCGTGGTACCGGGCCACGATCTGCGAGAGCGCGGCCTCCGGGTCGGCGTGGACGTCCTCGTACGTGACGCCGATCGCCTGCTCGGCGGTGACGTCCACGCCGTCGTGCGCGAGCAGGAGCTCGAGCACGTAGTCCTGCACGTCCGGGCCCGCGGCCCGGGTGACCGGCCGGAAGACCCCGACCCGCTGGACCTTGCGGACCAGCAGGTCGAGGACCCCCAGCGCGATCGTGGACTTGCCCGTCTCGCCCTCGGGCGAGGTGATGTAGATGCTGCGAGCGGTGTCGCTCACTCGTTGTCTCCTCCGGTGTCCTGCACGGCGGCGCTCGCGCCGTTGTACTGCGGGCCACCCTCCTCGGTCGCCGTCTCGCCGACGTCCGGCCACACCCAGTCGCGCACCTCGGGGATGTCCTCCCCGTGCTCGCGGGTGTACTGCCGGGCCGTCAGCCGCGCGTCGACCATCTCCTGGCGCAGACCCGCGTAGGTCGAGCGCAGGGACGGCACGCGGTCGATGACGTCGATCACCAGGTGGTAGCGGTCGATGTCGTTGAGCATGGCCATGTCGAACGGGGTGGTGGTGGTGCCCTCCTCCTTGTAGCCGCGCACGTGGATGTTCGCGTGGTTGGTGCGGCGGTAGGTGAGGCGGTGGATCAGCCACGGGTAGCCGTGGTAGTTGAAGATCACGGGCCTGTCCGCGGTGAAGAGCGTGTCGAAGTCCTTGTCCGACAGACCGTGCGGGTGCTCCTTCTCGTCCTGGAGCCGCATGAGGTCCACGACGTTGACGACCCGGACCTTGAGGTCCGGGATGCGGCGGCGCAGGATGTCCGCCGCGGCGAGCACCTCGAGCGTCGGGACGTCGCCGGCGGCGCCGAGCACGACGTCCGGGTCCTCGCCCTCGACCTCGGTCCCGGCCCACTCCCAGATGCCGAGCCCGCGCGTGCAGTGCGCGACCGCCTGCTCCATGGACAGGAACTGCGGCGCCGGCTGCTTGCCCGCCACCACGACGTTCACGTACTGGCGCGAGCGCAGGCAGTGGTCGTAGGTGGACAGGAGGGTGTTGGCGTCCGGCGGCAGGTACACCCGGACGATCTCGGCCTTCTTGTTGACGACGTGGTCGATGAAGCCCGGGTCCTGGTGGCTGAAGCCGTTGTGGTCCTGGCGCCACACGTGGCTCGACAGCAGGTAGTTGAGGCTCGCGACCGGCCGCCGCCACGGGATGTGGTTGGTGACCTTGAGCCACTTCGCGTGCTGGTTGAACATCGAGTCGACGATGTGGATGAAGGCCTCGTAGCTCGTGAACAGGCCGTGGCGCCCGGTGAGCAGGTAGCCCTCGAGCCAGCCCTGGCACTGGTGCTCCGAGAGCATCTCCATGACGCGGCCGGCGCGCGCGAGGTGCTCGTCGACGTCGGGCCCGTAGAAGTCGGCGTTCCACTGCTTGTCCGTGACCTCGTAGACCGCCTGCAGGCGGTTCGACGCGGTCTCGTCCGGACCGAAGATGCGGAAGTTGTCCGGGTTCAGCCGCACGACGTCCGTGAGCCACTGCCCGAGGACGCGCGTGGCCTCGGCGACGGCGCTCCCCGGTCCCGCCACGTCCACGGCGTAGTCCCGGAAGTCCGGGAGACGCAGGTCCTTGAGCAGCAGCCCGCCGTTCGCGTGCGGGTTGTCACTCATGCGCAGCGTCCCCTCGGGGGCGAGCGCGGCGATGTCGTCCTGCAGACGGCCGTCCTCGTCGAACAGCTCGTCCGCGCGGTACGACTCGAGCCAGCCGCGCAGCACGTCGAGGTGCTCCGGGGTGTCGCGCGCGCTCGCGAGCGGCACCTGGTGCGCGCGCCACGAGTCCTCGGTCTTCTTGCCGTCGATGACGGGCGGGCAGGTCCAGCCCTTGGGCGTGCGGAAGACGATCATGGGCCACGCGGGACGTTCGTCGTTCCCGGCCGCGGCGTCCGCCTTGATCTGCGCGATGTGGTTGAGCACCTCGTCGAGGAGCCGCGCGAAACGCTGGTGGACCTCGAAGTGGTCCTCGCCGTCGAACCCGCCCGTGAAGAAGTACGGGGTGTGGCCGTAGCCGACCATGAGGTCGCGCAGCTCGTCGTCGCTGATCCGCGCGAGCACCGTCGGGTTGGCGATCTTGTACCCGTTGAGGTGCAGGATCGGCAGCACGACGCCGTCGTTGCGCGCGTTGACGAACTTGTTGGAGTGCCAGCTCGTCGCGAGCGGGCCGGTCTCCGCCTCGCCGTCGCCCACGACCGCCGCGACCAGCAGGTCCGGGTTGTCGAACGCCGCGCCGTACGCGTGGGAGAGCGCGTAGCCCAGCTCACCGCCCTCGTGGATCGACCCGGGGGTCTCCGGCGCGACGTGGCTCGGGATGCCGCCCGGGAACGAGAACTGGCGGAACAGGCGGCGCAGGCCCTCGGTGTCCTGCGTGATGTCCGTGTACGTCTCGGAGTACGTGCCCTCGAGGTACGCGTTCGCGACGAGGCCGGGACCGCCGTGACCGGGGCCCGCGACGTAGATCGTCGACTGGCGGCGCTGCGCGATCGCGCGGTTGAGGTGCGCGTAGAGGAAGTTCAGCCCGGGGGTCGTGCCCCAGTGGCCCAGCAGGCGCGGCTTGACGTCCTCGCGCTCCAGCGGCGTGCGCAGCAGCGGGTTGTCGAGCAGGTAGATCTGCCCGACCGACAGGTAGTTCGCCGCGCGCCACCACGCGTCGACGCGACGCAGGGTGTCGTCGTCGAGGGGCGCGACCTCGGCGGGTCGCCAGGCGGTGGACTCGGTGGCGGTGGTCGTGCTCATCTCACGCTCCTGCGGGGGGGAAGGGTTCGTGAACGACTACGGCTTCATACAACCGCATCGACCGGGGCCCTGCACGGTCCGTGACGGCCCCGGGAGGTGTGACGTCCGTCCGGGACCGCAGAAAAGGTCCTAGGTCCCGGGACCCGGTCGCTCCCGGCACCGCGTCGGACCGCGCCGGTGTGAGGTTCGACCGGTACGACGCCCGCGATGCGGGTTCTCGCGGGCGGCCCGGCTACCGTGGGGTCGTGCCCGAGCCCACCGCCCGCCGTTCGTTCTGGGCGGTCGCCCGCCAGCCCCGCGTGGTCGGCCTGCTCGTGCTGTTCCTCCTCGCCGCCGCGGTGTGCGCGCGCCTGGGCGTCTGGCAGCTCGACCGCGCCCAGCAGCGCGCCGAGCTCGCGGCGCAGCAGGAGGCCGCGGAGCTCGAGGCGGCCGGGCCGGAGGGCGTCGGGGAGCTGCTCCCGCCGCAGTCCTCCTTCCCGGGCGAGCTCGTCGGTCGCCAGGCGTGGGTCGAGGGGGAGTACGACCCTGCCGGCCAGCTCCTCGTGGAGGACCGCGCGCTCGACGGCCGCGTCGGCTACCTCGTCCTCACCCCGCTGCACGTGACCGACGACGGGACGCAGGGCGCGTCGTGGTCCGACCTCTCGGGCGCTCCCGTGCTGCCCGTGGTCCGCGGCTGGGTCGAGACGCCCGAGCAGGGCGCGGCGCTCGAGCCGCCGGACGGCGTCGTGCGGCTCACGGGCTACCTGCAGGCCTCGGAGGCCGCGGGCCAGGGCGGCTCCGCCCCCGGGCTGACCGACGCCATCTCGACCGGGGCGCTCGTCAACGAGTGGGGCGGGCCGATGTACTCCGGGTACCTCGTGCTGCTCACCTCCGACCCCGAGCAGCCGTCGGCGGCCGAGGGCGGCCCGGCGCAGCTCCCGCGCCCGACGATCGAGGGCGGCACGGGTCTCAACCTCCAGAACCTCTTCTACGCGCTGCAGTGGTGGGTGTTCGGCGGCTTCGCCGTGCTGCTGTGGATCCGCCTCGTGCGCGACGAGGCCGCGGGCGGCAAGCGCCGCACCCGCGGCGACGGCGGTGGCATCGCCGGCCTCCCGGCCCCCGCCGAGATCGACCCGCCCGGCCCGACGTCGACCTCCTGAGGGCCGATCTCGGACGTACGGGTCGACCTCGCGCCGTGCCTCGACCCGCTGACCCCGCCCCTGCGGAAGTCGTCACCGACGAAGAGCCCGCTCGACGCGGCGCACGATCGTCGCCGGGTCGCCCAGGTCCGCCCACACCACGCGCAGCACGACCCACCCCGCCTCGACGAGCGCGTCGTGCCGCTCCTTCTCCCGCTGCAGGCGTGTCCGCGGGTCCCCGAAGTCGCCGCCGGAGTACTTGACCGCGCCGTCGAACTCGACCGCGACCCGGTGCTCCGGCCACCCGAGGTCGACCCACAGGCTCCCGCGCCACGTCGGGACCTCGAGCCCGGGCACGGGAGCGGGCAGTCCGGCGTCGTGCACGACCCATCGCACGACGGACTCGCCCGGGGACTCCGACCGGGCGTCCGCGAGCCCGACGACGTCGCGCGCCCTGCGGACGCCGCGCCGCCCGGCGGCCTCCGTGAGGAGGACGGCCAGCACCGCCGGGTCGGCCCCCGCGCGCAGCGCCGAGTCGGCGACGACCAGAGCCTGCGCTCCCGGCAGGGAGCGGGCGCAGTCCACGACCGTGCGCTCGAGCGTCGTGACCGGGAGGCCGGAGACGAGGGTGCGGTCCCGGACGGGGAGCGGGGTCCAGTGCCGACGGAGCGCCGGCTCGCGGGTCTGTGCCGCCTTGGGCGGGCGGAGCTGGGTGAGGTGGACGACGTCGGCCAGCCGCCAGGTCCAGCAGCCGTGCAGCAGCGCGGCGCTCGTGTGGCTGAACCAGTACGCGCTCGACAGCCGCTCGGCGACGGCGCTGACGCGCCGCAGCACCAGCTCGCGGCGGAGCTGCGCGGGGCTCAGGTCGTCCGGGACCGGCGGGAGGTAGACGCCGCGCCGGACGCGGTCGAGGGTCCCGGCCAGGGTGCGGCGCGCGAGCTCCGTGCGGCGCTCCTCGGAGAAGCGGGTCGCCGTCGGCGGGGCGGGACGCTCGGTCTGTCGGTCGTCGCCGGGGCGCCGGGGCGTGGCGTCGGGGGAGGCGACGTCCGCACGGCCGTCCGACGACGTGCGGCCCGCCGGAGTGTCGCGGGCGGACGGCTCCACGGGCGCGGCGTCGCGCGCCGGGGTGGCCCGGGGCAGGGTGTCGATCGGCGGGATGTCGTGCGGCATGGTGCCGAGCGTGGCCGACGCGGGCGGGGCGTGGGGCGTCACGCCGTGGTCTGTGGACAACCGAACCCGCGAGATCGACCCCAGCGACCGAGATCGACCCTCAGAGGGTCGATCTCGGGACGCTGGGGTCGATCTCGGGACGCTGGGGTCGATCTCGCGGGCGGCTACTCCTGCTGCCAGGAGTGCCAGAGGCGCGCGTAGTTGCCGCCCGCCGCGACGAGCTCGTCGTGCGGGCCGATCTCGCTGATGCGGCCGCCGTCGACCACGGCGACGCGGTCGGCGTCGTGCGCGGTGTGCAGGCGGTGCGCGATCGCGACGACGGTCCGGCCCGCGAGCACGGCGTCGAGCGACCGCTCGAGGTGGCGGGCCGCGCGGGGGTCGAGGAGCGACGTCGCCTCGTCCAGCACGAGCGTGTGCGGGTCGAGGAGCACGAGCCGCGCGAGCGCGACCTGCTGCGCCTGCGCGGGGGTGAGAACGTGCCCGCCCGAGCCGACGGTCGTCTCGAGGCCGTCGGGCAGGGTCTCCGCCCAGACGCGCGCGTCCACGGCGTCGAGCGCGTCGCGCAGCTCGGCGTCGCTCGCGTCGACCTTCGCGAGACGCAGGTTGTCCGCGAGCGTCCCGACGAACACGTGGTGCTCCTGCGTGACGAGCGCGACCTCGCGGCGCAGGTCCTCCAGCGGCAGGTCGACGAGGCGGACGCCGCCCGAGCGGACCGACCCGGCCGTGGGCGGGTGGATGCCCGCGAGCATGCGCCCGAGCGTCGACTTGCCCGCGCCGGACGGACCGACGACGGCGAGCCGCTCGCCCGGCTCCAGGTCCAGCGAGACGCCGTGCAGCACGGGGTGGCCCTCGCGGTAGGCGTACTCGACGTCGCGCGCGACGAGCCGGTCGCCGTCGGGCACGTCGCCCGTCGCGGTGCGGTCGCCGGGGACCTGCGTGACGCCGACGATGCGCGCGTAGGAGGCCGCGGCGACCTGGATCTCGTCGAGCCAGAAGATGAGGTTCCACACCGGGCCGGCGAGCTGGAACGCGTACGTCGTCACCGTCGCGACGGCGCCGAGCGTCGTCTGGCCCTGCGACAGCAGCCACGCGCCCCACACGAGCGCCGCGACGGGCGCGATCGCGATCGCGAGGTCGATGCCGGGGAACAGCACGGTGCGCAGCCCGAGCGTGTACTTCTCCGACTCGTACGCCTCGGTGAGGTCGGCGCGGACGCGGGCCTTGCGCCGCTCGGTGAGGGAGAGCGCGTCGACCGTGCGCGCGCCCTCCACGTTCTCCGTGATGGTGCCGTTGAGCGTCGCGTACGCGGCGGCCTCGCGCTGGTAGCCCGCCGACGCGCGCCTGAGGTACCAGCGCGAGACGACGACGAGCAGCGGGACCCCCACGAACAGCGCGATCGCGACCAGCGGCGCGACGACGACCGACGCCACGACCGTGAGCACGAGCGTCACGACGGCGACGAGGAGCTGCGGCACGCCGAACCGCACCGCGTGCTGGATGCGGTCGACGTCGTTGGTCGTGCGGGCGACGAGGTCGCCCGTGCCCGCGCGCTCGACGGTCGACAGGGGGAGCGAGGTCACCGTCTCGACGAGGTCCTCGCGCAGCTCGGCGAACACCGTCTCGCCGAACACCATGGACAGGCGCTGCGCGTACCGGCGCAGCACGGCCTGCGCGACGACGGCCCCCGCGCCGACGGCGACGACGGTCGTCACGTAGGACGAGGTCGTGCCCTCGGTGACGGCGTCGACGAGGCGGCCGAGCAGCCACGGGCCGACGAGCCCGGCGACGGCGGCCAGGGTGTGGAGCACGGCGATCAGGACGAACGTGCCGCGGTGGCGGGCGAAGAGCCGCCCGGCGGCGGCGCGGACGGCGGGGCCGTCGGCGACGGGGAGCTTCACGACTCTCCTCCTTCGGGTGCGGTGCGGGCGAGGACGGGGGACTCGTCGAGCGAGCGCCCGACGACGCGCAGGTAGCGGGCCGCGTCGTCGTCCGGCGCGGTGCCGGACGCGTGGGCGCGGTCCACGAGGTCGCGGTGCGTGCCGCGCGCGGTGACGCGACCGCCCTCGAGGAGCAGGACCTCGTCGACGTGCTCGAGCACGAGCGGCGACGCGGTGACGACGAGCGTCGTGCGCCCGCGCCGGGCGTCGGCGAGGCTCGCGGCGATCCGGGCCTCCGTGTGGGCGTCGACGGCGCTCGTCGGCTCGACGAGCACGAGGACCTCGGGCTCGGTGAGCAGGGCGCGCGCGAGCGCGACGCGCTGGCGCTGCCCGCCCGAGAGCGAGCGGCCCTTCTCGGGCAGCTCGCCCGCGAGGCCGTCGGGGACGGAGTCGAGCACGTCGTGGGCGTCGGCGGTCCGCACGGCGGCGAGCACGTCGGCCTCGGTCGCCGTGCCCCGCGGGTCGAGCTCGTCGCGCAGCGCGCCCGAGAAGAGCTGGGGCGTCGCCTCGGCGACGACGACGCGGCGCCGCAGCGCGTGCTTGTCGAGCTCGGCGAGCAGCGTCCCGCCGAGCCGCACGGGCGTCGCGGCCTCCGCGTCGTCGTCGAACCGGCCGAGGCGCGTGGCGACGGCCGCCGACGCGTCGGGGTCCGCGGACACGAGCGCGACGACGCGGCCCGGCTCGAGGACCAGTCCGCTCGTCTCGTCGACGAGGGGGCTGCCCTCGGGCGGCATGGGCGCCGTGGCCGGCGTCGCGCCCGCGGCGGGCACGACGGCGAGGACGCGCACGATCTTGCGCGACGCGACGTGTGCGCGCGTCGCGATGTTGAGCATCTGCGTCGCGACCTGCAGCGGCCAGCCGAGGAAGGCCGCGTACCCGTAGAACGCGACGAGCTGGCCGGGCGTGATGTCGCCGGCCAGCGCCGCCGTCGCGCCCAGGTAGACGACGAGGACGACGAGGAGGCCCGGCAGGAGCACCTGGAGGGCGTCGAGCGTGGCCTGCGTGTGCGCGACCTTCACGCCCGCCTCCCGCACCTTCTGCGACTGCCGCGCGTAGCGGCCGACGAACACGCCCTCGCCGCCGATGCCGCGCAGGATCCGCAGGCCGGAGACCGTGTCCGCGCCGAGCGTCGTGAGCCGGCCCTGCGCCTCGCGCTGCGCGGCCTGCCGCTGCTGCAACGGCTTCACGAGCAGCGCCAGCACCGCGGCCACGACCGGCAGGCCCAGCACGACGACGAGCCCGAGCTGGAGCGACGTCGAGAGCATGATGACGGCCACCACGACGTACGCCCCGAGCGCGCCGAGGAACTGGCCCATCATGGAGAAGAGCTGGCCGACGCGCATGGCGTCGCTCGCCACGGTCGACACGACCTCGCCCGTCGGCAGCTCCTCCGTGATCGCGTCGCCGGAGCGCGCGGTGACGTCGCCCACGAGCTGGGACGTCGTGAGCGCCGAGCGCAGCCAGTTCGCGATGTCGAACCGGTGCTGCGTCACTCCCGTGACGACGATGCCCAGCCCCAGCGCGAGCAGGAGACCCGCCCAGCGCCACAGCTCCGGCCCGAACCCCTCCGCGAGCCCCTCGTCGAGCGCACGGCCGAGCATGTACGGCTGGAACGCCTGGCACGCGAAGTTGGCCAGGCCGAGCAGCACGGAGGCGGTGAGCACGGTCCACTGGCGCCGGGCCAGCCAGAGCAGGTAGCGCGTCGGTCCGCGCAGGTCGGGGGTCCCCGGGTCGGGGAGGGGGAGGGGTCGCACGGTGTTCTACCCTAGGTTCGGCGTCCGACACGCGGCGACGGTTTAACCGCTGCGACCGCGTCACACGCCACCGCGCGCGGCAGGGACCGCCGCGGCCGTCTCGCCCGGAACGAGGACCTCTCCCATGACCACGCAGGACCCGGCCACCCCGACCGACGCGCCCGCCGCGGCAGCGCCCAGCACGGAGGCCGCGCGCACCGCGATCCGCAAGGCGCGCGGTGCCCTCGCCCGCTACCGGGTCCTCGCGATCATCACCGGCGTGATGCTCCTCATCCTGTGCGTCGAGATGCTCGTCAAGTACGGGGTCGGTCAGTTCGTCGACGTCGACGACGTCATGCGGTACGTGTCGTGGATCCCGTTCGCCCACGGCTGGATCTACGTCGTCTACCTCGTGACGGTCCTCGACCTGTGGACCAAGATGCGCTGGGGCTGGGGCCGCCTCGCGACCATGGTGTTCGCGGGCGTCGTGCCGGTCATGTCGTTCATCCTCGAGAAGAAGGTGCACGCCGAGGCCGAGGCCAAGCTCGCCGTCCTGGAGGAGCAGTACGCGTCATGACGGCGCCCCTCGTGCCGCTCGCGCCCCTCGTCGCACCCGGCCCCGAGCTGACCACCGCGGAGCTCGAGCGGTACGCGCGCCACCTCGCGCTGCCCGGCGTCGGTCCCGAGGGCCAGCGTCGCCTCGCGGCCGCGCGCGTGCTCGTCGTCGGCGCGGGCGGCCTCGGCAGCCCCGCCCTGCTCTACCTCGCCGCCGCGGGCGTGGGCACGATCGGCATCGTCGACGACGACGTCGTCGACACGTCCAACCTCCAGCGCCAGGTCATCCACGGCGGGCCCGACGTCGGCCGTCGCAAGGTCGACTCCGCGCGTGACGCCATCGCCGACGTCAACCCGCACGTGCGCGTCGTCGAGCACGCGGTCCGCCTCGACGCGGACGCTGCGCTCGACGTGCTGCGCGGCTACGACGTCGTGCTCGACGGCGCCGACAACTTCCCCACGCGCTACCTCGTCTCCGACGCGGCCGAGGTCCTCGGCGTCCCCGTGGTCTGGGGCTCGATCTACCGCTTCCAGGGTCAGGTGAGCGTCTTCTGGGCCGCGCCGCGGTTCGCGGTGCCCGACGACGTCCCGCTCCCGGGCGGCGCGGCTCCCGTCGGCCCGGGGGACGACGAGGCGCGCGGCGTCACGTACCGCGACGTGTTCCCCGTCCCGCCGCCGCCCGGTGCCGCGCCCGACTGCGCGACCGGCGGGGTGTTCGGCGCGATGTGCGGGACCGTCGGCTCGGTCATGGCGACCGAGGCGATCAAGCTCGTCACCGGCGCCGGCACGACGCTGCTCGGCCGTCTCGCCGTCTACGACGCGCTCGACCTCTCGTGGCGCCAGCTCACCGTGCGCGCCGACCCGACGCGCGACCCCGTCACCGCGCTCCTGCCGGGCGACGACGCGTACGCCGCGTTCTGCGGGCTCGCCCCTGCGGCGCCGGTCGCGGCGCCGCCGACCGGGGAGCGCGACGTCAGCGCGCCCGACGCCGCGGCGCTGCTCGGCGACGACGGCGCGGCGCCGTACCTGCTCGACGTGCGCGAGGACTGGGAGGCGCAGGTGCGCCCCGTCCCGGGATCGACGCTCGTGCCGAGCGGCGCGTTCCTCGGCGGCGACGCCGCCGCGGCGCTCGCGGACCTGCCGACGGACCGCACCGTGCTCGTCCTGTGCGCGGTCGGCGCCCGCTCGGCCCGCGTCGCCGACGTCGCCCGCGCCGCCGGGATCGACGCCCGCTCCGTCGTCGGCGGCGTCCCCGCGCTCCTCACGGAGATCGCGGGGACCTCCGCGGAGGAATAGGTTCCCCGGCCTCCGACCTGCTCCCGACCTTTCGCGAGGTCGGCGCGCTCCCCGCCCGCGTCGTGACCGGAGGTCCCGTCCTCCCGGCTGGTTCAGTCGTCGTCGAGCAGGTGGCGCGGCTCCGCGGCGAGCACCCCGGCGACCAGGAGGTCAGCCAGTCGGGCAGCGTCGTAGCGGGGGTCGTCATCGCCGCCGATGCAGAGGTTGCCGATGCCCCGCAGGAACATGTACCCGCTCGGCCGGCACTGGGGCCGGGGCCCGAGCGCAGCGTCGAGCAGGGCGTCGCACACCGGGACGAGCCGGTCCACGAAGTACCGGTGCAAGGCGTTCGCGTCCGCCGAGTCGGCCCCGAGGACGCCGGCGAGCCCGTGCTTGGTCACGAGGAAGTCCACGAAGCCGCTCACCCATCGCCGGAGGGCGGCACCGGGGTCCTCGGTGTCGCGCAGGAGCTCGGGTCCGGCGTCGGCCAGCGCCTCGACCTGGTGCCGGTACACCGCGGCCACCAGTGCGGCGCGCGTGGGGAAGTGTCGATAGATCGTCCCCATGCCGACCCCGGCGCGCTCGGCGATCAGTCGTACAGGTGCGTCCACGCCGTCGGTCACGAAGACGGCGGCTGCGGCATCGAGCAACGCCCGCTCGTTGCGCCGCGCGTCGGCGCGCTTCGTCCGCGGCGTCGGGCCGGCCGCTCCGGGAGACGTCATGAGGACCTTTCGTCGAGGTCTTGATAAGCGGAGCGAGGTTCCATATAGTTCCGGAGTGGCGCTCCGGTTCTATTGTGCTCGGCGGCGCCTTCGGACGCAAAGGACGGGTGATCCCTCATGAGCGGTACCCCCACGACGACGGCTGCGCAGGTCGTCCAGGATCTCGACGACGTCGTCGGTGGCGGGAGCCCCGTCGTCTCCGTCGCCCCCGTGCGCCTCGACGCACCCGGGCGCGCGCTGCCTCTCGACCTGCGCGTCTCCGCCCCCGTGTCCGGGCAGGACCTTCCGGTGCTGCTCTTCTCGCACGGCAACGGGTGGTCGTTCGACGGGTACGCACCGCTGGCAGGTTTCTGGGCCTCTCGCGGGTTCGTCGTCGTGCAGCCTTCCCACCTGGACTCGCGCCGCGACGGCATCGGGTTCGACCATCCCGCTTTCGCTCAGGTCTGGCTCGAGCGTCACGCCGACCTCGTGCGGGCCGTGGACCAGCTCGAGACGATCGAGCGTGCCGTGCCGGACCTCGTCGGACGGGTCGATCCCGGCCGGGTCGTCGCGGTCGGGCACTCCTGGGGCGCCCAGACGGTGCAGATGCTGCTCGGCGCCCGCGTCCTCGACGGCACGGGCGAGCCAGGCCAGGACCGCTCGGACGGGCGGGTGCGGGCCGGCGTGCTCCTGGCAGCGACCGGGATCGGAGGCGACGAGCTGCACCCGTTCGCCCGGCAGCACTTCCCCTTCATGAACCCCTCGTTCGCCGAGCTGACCACGCCCACGCTCGTCGTGGCCGGCGACCGCGACCAGTCGGCGATGTCCAGCCGTGGCCCGGACTGGTTCACCGACGCCTACGTCCAGAGCCCGGGAGCCACGGACCTGCTGACCCTGTCCGGCGCCGAGCACTCCCTGGGCGGCATCCCGGGCTGGGAGGCGGCCGAGACCACCGACGAGAACCCCGAGCGGGTCGCGGTGCTGCAGCGGCTGACCACCGCCTATCTGCGCAGCGCGCTCGACCCGGCTGATGTCGGATGGGCGCGGGCTGCCGCGGCGCTGGCCGAGAGCGGTACGGCGCTCGGCCGGATCGACAGCAGGTAGCCCCCCGCCGCCCGGCTTCGCTGTCACAGGGCGAGGTCGAGGCGGCCCTGGGGGGACGAGCTCGCGAGGGCGCCCTCGCGGCGGGGGATGCGGCCGGCGCCGGCGGCGAGGCGGCCGGACTCGACGGCGAGGCGCATGGCGTGCGCCATGCGGACCGGGTCGGCGGCGCGCGTGACGGCGGTCGCGAGCAGGACGCCGTCGCACCCGAGCTCCATCGCCTGCGCGGCGTCCGACGCCGTCCCGATCCCCGCGTCAAGGATCACGGGTACGCGGGCCGCGGTGGCGATCGCCTCGATGTTGCGGGGGTTGAGGATGCCGAGGCCGGTGCCGATCGGCGCGCCGAGAGGCATGACGGCGGCGCACCCGACGTCCTCGAGCCGGCGCGCGAGGATCGGGTCGTCGTTCGTGTAGGGAAGCACGACGAACCCGTCGCGCACGAGCTGCTCGGCCGCCTCGACGAGACCGACGGGGTCGGGCAGGAGCGTGACGTCGTCCGCGATCACCTCGAGCTTGACCCACTCGGTGCCGCACGCCTCGCGCGCGAGGTGCGCGGTGAGCACGGCCTCGCGCACCGAGAAGCACCCGGCGGTGTTGGGCAGCGCGCGGATGCCGAGGCGCGCGAGCAGCGCCCAGATCCCGGCGTCGGGGCTGGCATCGCCGCCCGCGCGCACCGCGACGCGGCGCATCGCGACGGTCGTCAGCGCGGTGCCCGACGCGACGAGCGCGTCCTCGAGCGTGAGCAGGTTCGCCGCCCCGCCCGTCCCCATGACGAGGCGGGAGCCGATCGTCGTGCCGGCGACGACGAGCGGGTCGTCGGCGAGGCCGTCGCCTTCCGCGGCGCGGCGCGGGGTGGTGTCGGTCGTGGTCACGGGTCCTCCTCAGCCGCCCTGGACGGCGGTCACGATCTCGATGCGGTCGCCGGGCGCGACGACGGTCGTCGCCCAGGAGCCGCGCGGCACGACGGCGTCGTCCACGGCGACGGCGACGCCTTGCGGCGTCCCGTCGGCGACGTATGCGGGCACGAGCGCCGCGACGAGCTGCTCGAGGTGCACGGGCGCGTCGAGCGGGTACGGCTCGCCGTTGACGAGCGCGGTCGGAACGGGTGGGGTCACGGGAATCACCTCGGTGTCGTCGTGGAGAAGGCGCCCGCCCGGCCGGTGCCGAACCCGGGATCGTTCCCCAGGTCGGGCGCGCCGTGGGGAGAGAGCCCGGGTTCGGCGAAGCGGTCGGTGCGGGTCGGGGCGAGGGCGACCGCGACGGTGGGCTGGAGTGCGGTGCCGGTGAGGCCGGCGACGACCGCGTCGGCGGTGAGCGGCGCGAGGAGGATGCCGTTGCGCCCGTGTCCGGTCGCGAGGTGCAGGCCGGGGACGGCGGTCGGGCCGACGAGCGGCAGGTTGTCCGGGGTCGCGGGCCGCGCACGCGGGGTCACGTCGACGAGCGCGGCCTCGTCGATCCCGGGCAGGAGGGCGCGCGCGTCGCGCAGCAGGGCGAAGACGCCGCCGGCGGTCGCGCGGCGGTCGTCCGGGTTCTCCTCGGTCGTCGCGCCGACGACGACCTCCCGGTGCCCCGCGCAGCCGTGACCCTGCCCGTCGGGTACGGGGTCGCGCGGCACGACGTACACGGGCCGCCCCTGCACGACCCCGCGCACCACGTGCTCCAGCGCGAGGTCCGGCCCGGCGTCGAGGCGCAGCGTCTGCCCCTTGACCGGTCGCGTCGGTACGACGACGCCTGGCACGTCCGCGAGCAGCGCGCCGGACTCCCAGCCCGCCGCGACGACGACGGCACCGGCCGCGTGGAGCCGGCCCCCGTCGTCGTGCACGCCCACGACGCGCCCGGCCGGGTCGACCGCGAGCCGCGTCGCCGACGCCCGCACGACGACGGCGCGCACCCCGGCACGGCCGTCCCCGCCCGCGGGCGCACCCGCCCCGGAGCCCGCGCCGGGGGCGACGTCGAGCGCGCCGAGCAGCGCCGCGTGCGTCGCGCGGGGGTCGACCGCGTGGTCGGCGGGCGCCCACGCCGCGCCCGCGACCCGGGGGCCGAGGTACGGCTCGCGCCGGCGCGCGTCGGCGACGGTGAGCTCGCGCGAGGCCAGGCCGTGCGCCGCGTGGAGGGCGAGGACGCGGCGGAGCAGCGCGAGGTCGTCGGCGTCGTACGCGAGGGTGAGGGTACCTGCGGTGCGCAGCCCGACGTCGGCCCCCGTCGCGGCGCGCAGGTCGGCGGCGAAGCCGGGCCAGGCTCCGGCGGCCGCGAGGTGCAGGCGCAGCGCGTCGTCCTCGCCGAAGTCGGCCTCCGTGACCGGGGCGAGCATGCCGGCGGCGGCGCGCGTCGCGCCGTCGCCCGGCGACGGGTCCAGCACCGTGACCGTCAGACCGGCGCGCGCGGCGCGCCACGCCACGGCGAGCCCCACGATCCCACCGCCCACGACGACGACGTCGCGCGCGCCGTCGGGCACGGCAGGACCGGCTCCCGGCGGGCGGGGCTCGGGACGGACAGGGGTGTGCATGCGCGCTCCCTTCGCTGGCATGACCCAGATCAGGTTCGACGGTCGGCTCCGACGCCCTCTCAGCCCCGTGCGGGGCTCCCGTGCTGTCGGCCACAGTACCCGCGCGGGGGAGCGGGCGCGGCTAGGCTCCGGCGGGTGAGCACCGAGACCTTCGCCACGCCCGCGCACCCCGTCGTGCCGGCACCGGACGACGCGCGCGCCCGCCTCGCCGACGCGCGCCTCTACCTGTGCACCGACGCGCGCGAGGAGCGCGGCGACCTCGAGGACTTCCTGCGGGCGGCGCTCGCGGGCGGGGTCGACGTGGTCCAGCTGCGCGACAAGACGCTCGACGTGGCGCGCGAGCTCGAGCTCCAGGAGCTCGTCGCGCGGGTCGCGGCGGAGCACGGCGCCCTGTGGGCGGTGAACGACCGGGCCGACGTCGCACGGCTCGCGGGCGCGCCCGTCGTCCACATGGGCCAGGGGGACCTGCCGGTGCCTGCGGTGCGCGCCCTGCTGGGCCCGGACCCCGTGCTCGGCCGGTCCACGCACTCGGCCGAGCAGGCGGCCGCGGCCGAGGCCGACCCGGGCGTCGACTACTTCTGCGTGGGCCCGCTGTGGGCGACGCCCACCAAGCCGGGGCGTGCCGCCGTCGGGCTCGACCTGCTGCGCGCGGTCGCCGCGACGCGGCCGGGCACGCCGTGGTTCGCGATCGGCGGGGTGGACCCGGACCGGCTCGACGCGGTGCTCGACGCCGGGGCGGACCGCGTCGTCGTGGTGCGGGCGATCACGCAGGCGCCGGACCCGGAGCGTGCCGCGCGCGCCCTGCGCGAGCGCGTGGCAGGACGAGCCGCCGCGCGAGCGGGCGAGCGCGCCGGCGCCTGAGACGCGTGACGGTCGCCCGCCGCGCGGCGACTATCCTGGAGCGGTGACGTCACCCGCCACCGCTCCCGACACCCCCACCACCGCCGAGGTCGCCGCGACCCCGCGCCCCGTGCTCGTCGTCGACTTCGGCGCCCAGTACGCGCAGCTCATCGCGCGCCGCGTGCGCGAGGCCAAGGTCTACTCCGAGATCGTGCCGCACACGTTCACGGTCGAGCAGATGCTCGCGAAGGACCCGGTCGCGATCATCCTCTCGGGTGGTCCGTCGTCCGTGTACGCGACCGGCGCCCCGTTCGTCGACCCGGCGCTGTTCGAGGCCGGCGTGCCCGTCATGGGCATCTGCTACGGTTTCCAGGCCATGGCGAAGGCGCTCGGCGGCGAGGTGGCCCAGACGGGCCTGCGCGAGTACGGCGGGACCGAGGTCGAGGTGTGCGCCGCGGGCGTGCTGCTCGACGGCACGCCGGAGAACCAGACCACGTGGATGAGCCACGGCGACGCGGTGCACCGCGCGCCCGAGGGGTTCGAGGTCCTCGCGACGTCGGCCGGCTCGCCCGTCGCGGCGTTCGAGAACACCACGCGCCGCCTCTACGGCGTGCAGTGGCACCCCGAGGTCAAGCACTCCGCGCACGGCCAGACCGTGCTGGAGCACTTCCTGTACGACGGCGCCGGGCTGGCCCCGGACTGGACGCCCGGCAACGTCATCGCGGACCAGGTCGCGGCGATCCGCGCCCAGGTCGGCGACGCGCGCGTCATCTGCGCGCTCTCCGGCGGCGTCGACTCCGCGGTCGCGGCCGCGCTCGTGCAGCGCGCCGTGGGCGACCAGCTCACGTGCGTGCACGTGGACCACGGGCTCATGCGCGCGGGCGAGGTCGAGCAGATCGAGCGCGACTTCGTCGCGGCGACCGGCGTCAACCTCGTGATCCGCGACGAGAAGGAGCGGTTCCTCACCGCGCTCGCCGGGCACAGCGACCCCGAGACCAAGCGCAAGATCATCGGCCGCGAGTTCATCCGCGTGTTCGAGGACGCGGCGCGCCAGATCGTCGAGGACGCGGGCGAGCACGGCGCCGAGGTCAAGTTCCTCGTGCAGGGCACGCTGTACCCGGACGTCGTCGAGTCGGGCGGCGGCGAGGGCGCGGCGAACATCAAGAGCCACCACAACGTCGGCGGTCTGCCCGACGACCTGCAGTTCTCGCTCGTCGAGCCGCTGCGCACCCTGTTCAAGGACGAGGTCCGCGCGGTCGGTCGCGAGCTTGGCGTGCCCGAGGAGATCGTCGCGCGCCAGCCGTTCCCGGGCCCCGGGCTCGGCATCCGCATCGTCGGCGAGGTCACGGCGGACCGCCTCGAGACGCTGCGCGCCGCGGACGCGATCGCGCGCGAGGAGCTGACGAAGGCGGGTCTCGACAACGAGATCTGGCAGTGCCCGGTCGTGCTGCTCGCCGACGTGCGCTCGGTCGGCGTCCAGGGCGACGGCCGCACCTACGGCCACCCGATCGTCCTGCGCCCCGTCTCGTCCGAGGACGCGATGACGGCCGACTGGACGCGCCTGCCCTACGACGTGCTGTCCGTCATCTCGACGCGCATCACCAACGAGGTGGCCGAGGTCAACCGGGTCGTGCTCGACGTCACGAGCAAGCCCCCGGGCACCATCGAGTGGGAGTGACCCCCTAGCGGGACGGACGGGCCCGACGATCGACGACGATCGTCGCGGCCCGTTCGTAGGCGCGCTCCACGTCGGCGAGCACGCGCGGCCAGCCCGCCGACGACGGCACGTCGCGGTTGTGCGCGACGATCCGGTCGAGCAGGCCGTCCTCGGTCGCGAGCCGCACGAGCGCGTCGGCGAGCCCGGCGTCGTCGTCCGCGAGGAGCGCGTCGACGCCGTCGGTGAGGCGTTCCGCGACGCCCGACTGCGAGCGCGTCAGGACCGCGAGACCGGCGGCCTGGCCCTCCAGCGCGGCGATGCCGAACGCCTCCTCCACGGCGGGCGCGGCGAACACGTCGGCCCGTGCGTAGAGGCGCTGGAGCCCGGTCGCGTCGAGGCGGCCCGGCAGCGACACGACCGACCCCAGCCCGTGCTCCGCGACGAAGCGCCGCGCGTCGGCCAGCTCGGGGCCGTCCCCGGCGAGCGTCACGTGGAGCGCACCCTCGGGGAGGCGCCCGACGGCGTCGCGCACCACCTCCAGGAGCGGCAGCACGCGCTTGCGCGGGGCGAACCGCGTCGCGGCGACGACGTGCACGGCGGAGCCCTCCATGCGGTCCGCGCGCTCGGTGCGGGGTACGCGCCACGCGTCCAGGTCGAGGCCGTTGTGCAGCACCACGACCTCGCCGTGGTCGCCGACGATGCGGCGCAGCGGAGCGGCGGTCAGCTCGCTCACCGCCGACCACAGCACCGGCCACCGTGACCACCGCACGACGCGGTCCAGCCCCGCGAACGCCCGCTCGGCGCCGCCCCACACGCTGTGCACGGTGAGCACCGCGGGCAGCCCGGCCCGGACCACCGTGCGCAGCGACGCCTGCGTCGAGGGGGTGAGGACGCCCATGTGCAGGTGCACGACGTCGGGCCGGTCCGCGCCCAGGATCCGCGCCACGTGGTGGGGCGCGCGCGGGTGGACGGGGTAGCCGCCCGGGACGCGCGCCGCGAGCCGGTGGACCGTGACGTCGCCGTCCCGCTCGGTCGAGACGCCGTGCGCGCCGGGGCGCGCGGGCGTGGTGCACACGACGGACACGTCGTGGCCGGCCGCCGCCTGCTGCTGCGCGAGCCGCGCGACCTGGGTCTCGATCCCGCCGAGCAGGGGGAGGTAGCAGTCGGTCAGGTGGGTGATGCGCACGGTCGGCATCCTCCCATCCCGGCGCGGCGCTGAGGTGCGCGTTCGCCGCGCGGGGGGCCGCCGTCGTCGCTACCGTGGGTCCCGTATGGGTGGTTCGACCGCCCTGCGGCGGACCCGCGCCCGCGGGTCGCGGACCGCGGTGCGGCAGCAGGTGGGTCCTGACGAAGGGGAGAACGCGCCATGTCGAGCACCGTCACCGTCACGCCGGCCAAGGGGGCGCGAGGCATCGGCCTCGTGTCGATCATCGCCGGCATCGTCCTCCTCCTCGCGGGCATCGGGACCTGGATCGTGGTCGCGAACCAGCTGTCCGCCGAGGAGATCACCGTCTCGGACGACGCGTCGTTCATGGCGGGCCGCCACGTCAACGGGCCGCTCACCGCGTACGCGCAGGCCGAGGTCATCAACAAGCACGCGCTCGAGGCGAGCGGCGGCCAGACGTACGCCGAGCTCGACCAGGACGACCCGACGCGGCAGACGGTCATGACGGCGTCGTTCCTCCGGGCGTCGCTCTTCACGTCCGTCGTCGCGTTCGGGGTGTGCCTGCTCGTCATGGGGCTCGGCATCCTGTTCATCCTCGTCGGGATCGCGCTCCGGCGGCTCGCGGGCGGCCCGAGCGTCGCGGTCGAGACGCCGGGGGCGTACACGTCGTCGGGCGACCTGTCGGACGCGGGACGGCACGCCGCCCCGGCGCACGCGGAGCCCGCGCCGACCGCCCCGCCCGTCCGTCCGGAACCGACTCGTCCCGTCGAGGCCCCGGGCCGCACGTCCGCGCTCTCGACGCCCGGCGCCGAGGCCCGCGCGGCCGCGACGCCGGTCGAGCCGACCGGCGCACCCGGCACGGGCACGCCGTCCGCACCCGGCGCGTCGCCCGCGACCTCGCCGGACACGACGCCGCCCGCGACCGGACCCACGGGCACCGCGCCCGAGCGCCGGGGTGACGGGCCCACCCCCTGATCGTCCCGGCCGTCCGTCCGGACGCCGAGGACCCGTTCCCACCGGGTCGCACCGGGGAGAGCGTGCGGGGCGGCGTCGCTCGGACACGCCGAGGGGCCGTGGCACACCTGCCACGGCCCCTCGGTGTCTCTCGACCCGGTGTCTCTCGACCCGGTGTCTCTCGACCCCGGTCTCTCCTGGGCCGCCGGGTCCGCGCCAACGTCCCCGGTCGCGAGGTCCGCGTGCAGACGAGACCGGGCTCAGCCTCGTCGGCGCCGGGCCCCCGAGACGATGGACCCGACCACGAGCGTGAGCCCCGCGGCGGCGAGCACGACGATCGTGGCCAGCCCGAGGTCGACCCGCGCGCCGAGCGCGGCGGCGAGGACGACGACGCCGAACGCGACGATGACGAAGCCCCACACGATCGTGGCGACGCGCGGCCCGCGCCGACCGGGCGCCTGGGGCTCGGCAGGGGCGAACAGCACCGTGGGTGCCGTGGGTGCCGTGGGCGACCCGGGCGTCGCCGGGACGGACCGCCCTCCGGGCGGGACCGCGCCGGGGGCCGGGCCGGACGTCGTCGGGCCGCCGGGAGCGGCGGTCGGGTGCGTGGGGGCCGCCGGTCCGGGCACGTCCAGGACGGAGGTCTCCCCGTCCCGCACCCGCGCCACGGGCAGGGGCTCCGTGGCGTGCGGCTCGGACGCCGGCGGCCCGGCGAGGGGCTCCGTGGCCGCGGGCTCGGTGGACAGCGGGACCGTCGGGTGCGCGTCCGCCTCGGGGGCCTCGGCCCGCGGCGTGTCGAACAGCTCGTCGCCGAGCGGCCGCGTGTCGTCGGCGCGGCGTTCTGAGTCGTTCATCAGTCCTCCTCGATCGTGATCTGGCCGGCCCCGACCTCGACCCGCAGCACGAGCAGCGGGTCGTCGCCGGACTGGACCTCGTCGTTGTCGAACGTGACCGGCTGCGTGCTGACGCCACCGATCTCCTGCCGGTCGCCGTCGACGTGCCAGCGCGCGTTCCCGGCGAGCACCTGGACCTCCGCGCGGACGGGGACGCCGTCGGGCACGACGACGGTCGCATCCCCGGCGCCGAGCTGGACCGGGACCTCGACGGGAGAGGCTCCGGACGCGTCCGACAGGTCGAGCCCGGAGAGGTCGATCGTGGGGTCGCCGAACGCCACGGCGAAGCCCTCCTCGGCGACGTCCGGGTCGGTCACGCGGTGCGTGCCGTCCGTGACGGTCCGCACGGAGTCGTCCAGGAAGAACGTGAACGGGGCCGACCGCCACGCGGACGCCGGGAGCGCGACGACCAGCAGGAGCACCGCGAGCCAGCCGAGGCCGCCGCTCGTGCGTCCGCGCAGGCCGCTCACGACGATCGCCAGGCCCGCGAGGATCCCGGACAGGCCCGCCCAGGTGAGGAACACCGGCCAGGGCAGGTCGCCCTGCCGGTCGACGACGAGGAGGAACGCACCGAGCAGGAGGCTCAGTCCGACCACGACCCCCGTCGTGGTCGCGCCGGGCCCCCGCGGACGCGGGGGCTTCGGCGGCTGGGGGGCGCGCGGGGGCCTCGGGGGCTGCTGCGCGGACAGGTTCCGCGGTCCCTGGTGGGCGCGCTGCGGAGCGGCGGTCGCGCCGAGCGGTGCGCCCGGGGCGTACGGGGGGAGAGGCGCGGTGACACCCTGGGCGGTCGAGGCGTACGGGCTGGCCTCGGCGGACCAGGTCACCCGGTCCTGGGGGCCCGACGACGCCGAGGCCGACGGCGTCCCGGGGGAGCCCCACGGGGCGTCGGCCGGCGCGGGGCCGCCGGCAGCGCCCGGAGCGTACCCCGGTCCGCCCGGAGCGTAGCCAGGTCCACCCGGACCGTTGCCCGGTCCGCCGGGACCGTAGCCCGGTCCTCCGGGACCGTAGCCGGGTCCACCCGGGCCGTGGCCGGGTGCGGCGGGCCCGCCGGTGCCCGATGCGCCGGGGCCGCCGGGCCACGGAGGAGCCTGCGGCGGTGCGCCCTGGGGTCCCCGGGGGCCGCGCTGCGTGAGCGCGGAGACCACGACGACCGCCACGGTGACGAACGCCGCGACCCAGAACAGGCCGGTGAGCCACCCCAGGTGGAGCGCGTCCCACCACGACCACCAGCCGCCGCCCCACGAGAACCCGACGACGACGAACGCGGCCGCGCCGAGCAGCGCGACGTCCACGTTGCCGCGGAACGCCTCCTGGAGGTGGATGCGCCCGTCACGCCGCTCCGGCAGGAGGGCCCAGGCGGCGCCGTAGAGGACGAGCCCGGCGCCCGACAGGAAGAACGTCACGAAGAGCAGCCCGCGCACGATGAGGGGGTCGATCCCGAACCGCTCGGCGACGCCGGACGCGACGCCGCCGATCCACCGGTCGTCCGAGCGGAAGATGCCCACGCGGCGGACGGCGTCGAAGAAGCCGTCGGTGCCGTTCGGGCGGGTCCCGCCAGGGCCCTGCGGAGGGCCCTGGGGGGTGCCCTGCGGAGGACCCTGGCCAGGGTCGGACGGGCCGGCGGGCCCTGCCCACGCGGGGTCGGGTCCGCTCGGCCCGGGAGGGACGGTGCCCGGCTGTGCGCCGGACGCGTCGGCGGCGCCGCCGGAGGGCCCGGGCTGGGCGCCGGGTCCGGGAAGGTCGGGAGTGCTCATGGCCACCACTCTGGCCCGGGAGCCGCCTCGCCGGTATCGGGTGCCACCCTGACCCGACCCTGAACCGGCCGCGGACCGACCCTGGTTTCCCCGTCCGGGGGCGCTCCGGGCGCCCGCGACGTGTGACGATCGGGGGGTGACGACTCCTGCCCGCCCCGGCCTGCGGCCCGGTGCACCCACCGGTGCCGGGCCCGGTTCCCGACCGCGCGGCCTGCCGCTGCGCCGCCCCGAGCGCGGCCGGTGGGTCGCGGGCGTGTGCGCCGGGCTCGCCGCGCACCTGGGCGTCGGCGTCGGTGTCGTGCGCCTCGTGATGGCGCTCCTCGGGCTCGCGGGCGGCGCGGGCGTCGCGCTCTACGTCTTCTGGTGGCTCACGGTCCCCTCCGGCGACCCGGCCGCGGCGCGTGACGAGCAGCGCCCGGCGTCGCTGTCGCGCCTCGCCCCCCGGCTCCAGGGCAGCGTGCGCCGGCTGCCCGTGCGCGACGTCGCGATCGGCGTCGTCCTGCTGGGCGGCGCCGCGCTGCTCGTGGCGCTGCGCACGGGCGTCGACGTCGAGGTGTCGTGGGTGATCCCGGTCCTCATCGCGCTCGCGGGCGCGGCGCTCGCGTGGAGCCAGCTCGACGCCGTCGAGCGCGGCCGGCTGCTCACCCGGGCCGGCGGGCGCACGCCCGCCGGGGTCCTCCGCATCGCCGGCGGCGTCGTGCTCGTGCTCGTGGGCATCGTCCTGCTCGTGGGCCAGGACGCGCGGCCCACCCAGATCGTCCGCGCGGCGGTCGCGGCGGTCGCCGTGCTCGGCGGCGTCGCGATCGTGCTCGCGCCGTGGTGGCTCAAGCTGGTGCGCGAGCTCGGCGACGAGCGCGCCGCGCGCGCCCGCGAGGCGGAGCGCGCCGACATCGCGGCGCACCTGCACGACTCGGTGCTGCAGACGCTCGCCCTCATCCGCGCGCGGTCGTCCGACGCCGACACCGTCGCGCGCCTCGCGCGCGCCCAGGAGCGCGAGCTGCGCGAGTGGCTGTACGACGACCGCCCCTCGCCCGGGACGTCGCTCGCCGCCGAGCTGCGCGGGCTGGTCGCGGAGGTCGAGGACGGGCGCGTGGGCCGTCGGGCGGAACCCATCGGCGCGCCCGTCGGGTCGACCGGCGGGTCGACCGGCGAGACCGACCCCGGGCCGGTCGTGGTCGACGTCGTCGTGGTGGGCGACTGCACGCCCACGCAGGAGACGGCGGCGCTGCTGCAGGCGACCCGCGAGGCGCTCGTCAACGCCGTCGCGCACGGCGGTCCGCCCTACTCGGTCTACCTGGAGGTCAGCGACGCGGCCGTCGAGGTCTTCGTGCGCGACCGCGGGGAGGGCTTCGACATGGAGGACGTCGCGCCCGACCGGTTCGGCGTCCGGGAGTCGATCCTCGGCCGGGTCCAGCGCCGCGGCGGGAAGGCCGAGATCATCAGCAGGCCCGGGTGGGGCACGGAGGTACGGTTGCGCGTGCCGCGCGCCCTGACGACCGAGCCCGAGCCCGCCCGCCCGCCGTCGGGCACCCCGTCGAGCGCACCCTCGAACCAGGAGACCCCGTGACGACCATCCCCAGCACGCCGGCCGCCGGCGGACCCGCGACCGGCCCCGTCCCGGTGGTGCTCGTCGACGACCACCACATGTTCCGCGCGGGCGTGCGCGCGAGCCTCGACCCGGCCCTCGTCACCGTGGTGGGGGAGGCGGACGACGTCGAGTCCGCCGTCGCGCGCGTCCACGAGCTGCGGCCCCCGGTCGTGCTGCTCGACGTGCACCTGCCGGGCGGCAGCGGGGGCGGCGGCGCGGAGGTCATCCAGCGCTGCGCCGACGCGCTCGGCGACGTGCGGTTCCTCGCGCTCTCGGTGTCGGACGCCGCGGAGGACGTCGTCGCGGTCATCCGCGCCGGGGCGCGCGGATACGTGACCAAGGCGATCTCCGGGCCGGACCTGTCGGCCGCCGTCGGGCAGGTCGCGGACGGCGACGCGGTGTTCTCGCCACGCCTCGCGGGCTTCGTGCTCGACGCGTTCGGCACGGGGGCGGGCGACGTCGCGGTGCGCGACGACGAGCTGGACCGGCTGTCCGCGCGCGAGCAGGAGGTCATGCGCCTCATCGCGCGCGGGTACACCTACCGCGAGGTCGCGTCCGAGCTGTTCATCTCGATCAAGACCGTCGAGACCCACGTCTCCGCGGTCCTGCGCAAGCTCCAGCTCTCCTCCCGCCACGAGCTCACCCGCTGGGCGGCCCAGCGCCGCCTCCTGTAGCGGGACCGTCCGTGCCGCGCGCCCGCCCCGGGCCTGACGCACACTGGCGGGTGTGAGCCTGGCAGCCCGTGCCCCGCGCCGAGAGCCCGCTGCCGCTCGGTGGGGGTGGGCCGTGGCCGCCGTCGTGGCGGTGCTGGCGTTCGCGGTGCGGTGGCACCTCGTCGGGGGCTCGGCCGGGGTCGGCGCGTACCGCGGGTACGACGACGGCGTGTACTTCTCGGCGGCGGTGGCGTTCGTGCACGGCCGCCTGCCCTACCGGGACTTCCTGCTGCTGCACCCGCCCGGCTCGATGCTCGCCCTGACGCCCTTCGCAGGGCTCACCGCGTGGACGAGCGACGACCACGCCCTGGTCGCCGCGCGCGTCGGCGTCATGCTCGTCGGCGCGGCGAACGCCGTGCTCGTGACGCGCGTCGCGCGCCGGTGGGGCGCGACGGCCGCGGTCGTGGGCGGCCTCCTGTACGCGGCGTCCTACGCCGCGGCATGGGCCGAGCGACTCACGCTGCTCGAGCCCCTGGGCTCCCTGTGCCTGCTCGGCGGGGTCGTGCTGCTGCTCCGGGGCCTGGACGCACGCCGGGAGGGCACCGGCCGCGGGCGTCTCTGGGCGTGGGCGGGCGGTGCCGTCCTCGGGCTCGGTGCGACCGTCAAGATCTGGGGCGTCGTGCCGCTGGTCGTGGTGCTCCTCTGGCTCCTGGTCGTCGCCGGGTGGCGCACCGCCGCCCGCGCCGCCGCGGGCGCCATCGTCGCGCTGGCGACGGTGCTGCTGCCGTTCCTCCTCGCCGCGGGCTCGGACATGGTCCGCATGGTGGTGCTCACCCAGCTCGGCCGGCCGCGGGAGCCGACGGACCTCGAGCAGCGGCTCGTGTGGATCACGGGGACGGGCGGTCTCGACGAGCTCGTGTCGCACCGGGCCCAGGTCGCGGCCGTCTGGACGGTGCTGGTGCTGGTGACCGTCGCGGCGGTCGTCGCCTGGGCCGGACGGCGCGGGCAGCTGTGGGTCGCGCTGCTCGTGGTGCAGGTCGCCGTGCTGCTGGCCGCGCCGTCCGCGTACGCGCAGTACGCCGCCTTCCCGGCGCCGGCCCTGGTCCTCGTCCTGGCGGCGGCGTGCTCGCTGCTGCCACGTCCGGGGCGGGTCGTGGCGGGGACGGCCCTGGGCGCCGGGGCCGGAGCCCTCCTGGTGGCGGCCGTGCTGACCGCGCCCCGCTTCGTGCCCATCCCGACGGCCGAGGTCGCGGCCCGGCTCCCGGACGACGGCTGCGTGCGCGCGGACTCCCCCGGGATGCTCGCCGTCCTCGACGTGCTGAGCCGTGACCTCGAGCGCGGCTGCGAGCTCCCGGTGGACCTGTCGGGGTACACCTACGACCGCGGCGCGCACGACGCCGCCGGCGAGGCCGTCCCGCGCCGTCTGAACCTCGCCTGGCAGGACGAGGCGCTGCGCTACCTGACCTCGGGGACGTCCGCCGTCCTCGTGCGGACGACCGGTGACGGGTTCAGCGACGAGACCTGGCGGACTCTCGACGAGACGACGACGACCGTGCTCGACCGCCCGGGCGTGCGGGTGCTGGTCCCGCACGACGACCCCGGTCGAGCGGGAGGCTGAGCCCGCGGCTACCCGGAGCGGGGCCGCGCACCGTGGCCGCCGCGCGGGGCGGCGGAGGTCCAGGCGGGGGAGAGGGTCACCACGTCGCCGACGACGGTCACGGCCGGCGGGCGGACGCCCGCCTCGCGCGCGCGGTCGGCGATGGTCGCGAGGGTGCCGACGGTCGTGCGCTGCCGCGGGCCGTAGCCGTCCTCCACGACCGCGACCGGCGTCTCGGGCGGACGGCCCTGCGCGACGAGCGCGGCGGCCGTCTCCGCGAGGCGCGAGACGCCCATGAGCAGGACGACCGTGTGGTCGCTCGCGGCGGGGACCTTGCCGACGTCCTCGTGCCCGGTGAGCACGGTGAACCCGCGCGACAGGCCGCGGTGCGTGACAGGGATGCCCGCTGCGGCGGGCACGGAGACGGCGCTCGTCACGCCCGGGACGACCTCGACCGGGATGCCGTGCTCGCGGCACGCCTCGGCCTCCTCGCCCCCGCGCCCGAACACGTAGGGGTCGCCGCCCTTGAGCCGCACGACCCGCCGCCCGACGAGCGCGTGGTGCACGAGGATCCGGTTGATCTCCGACTGCGGCACCGGGTGGTGGCCCGGCGTCTTGCCGACGTCCACGACCTCGACGTCGTCGCCGAGCTCGGCGAGCAGTCCGCGCGGCCCGAGCCGGTCGACCACGACGACGTCCGCCTCCGCGAGGAGGCGACGTCCCCGCACCGAGATCAGCCCGGTGTCGCCGGGGCCGCCACCGACGAGCGCGACGGTCCCCACCGGCCGCACGAGCGGCTCCGAGACGGCCCCGGCGCGGGGGGCGTCGTCGTCGGCCGCGGGGCGCGTGCCCGCCAGGCGGACCGCCCGGAGCGGGAGCTCGCCCGCCTCGAGCAGCGCCGCGACGGCGTCGCGGACGCGCTGGGCGCGGCGCGGGTCCCGGCCCGCGTTGACGGACACCGTGACCTCCGCGGCCGGGGCGCCGCGAGAGGCACCGCCCGGGACGCGCGTGCGTGCCACGGCGGGCACCCACGCGGTCGCGAGGTCCGCGTCGCCCGCGGCGACGCAGAAGACCCGGTCGGCCTCGGCGTCGGCCGCGACCTCGGCGTCCACCCGCGGGTCGCCGGTCGCGGTGTGGACGAGCCACGCGCCGTCGAGGTCACCCGTGAGGTAGTCGCGCCGCACCCACGACAGCGGTGCGCCGTGGTCCGCGGGCGGGGTGACGTGCCCGTGGGCGTCGGCGGCGGGGCCGTGCACCGCGAGCAGCTCCGCGAGGTCCTCGCAGACGAACGGCGCGACGACGGTCACGACGGCGCCCGCGTCGAGGAGCCCGCGCGCGCGCCGCGCCGCGACGGGGCCGCCGCCGACGACGACGGTCCGGCGGCCGTCGAGACGCAGGCCCAGGGGATACGTCTCGTGCTCGGGTGCGGTCACGGGTTCCAGCCTAGATCGCGTACGAGCCGGGCCGGGACGCCGGACGGCGGGCGGCGGCGAGCGCGTCGCCGACCATGCCGGCAGCGAGCGTGCCGCCGTCCTGGCCGTCGACGAGCAGGAACGCGCCCGTCCGCCGGGCCACGACGTACTCCTCGGCGGCGACCGGGGACGCGAGCCGCAGCGTCACGCGGCCGATGTCGTTGAGGTCGAGGCGCTCGGCGGGCTCGAGCTCGGCGGTGTCGAGGTCGAGCCGCCCGACGACGTCGCGCACGACGGCCTGCACCGTGCGGGTCGTGTGCTTGAGGAGCACGCGCGCGCCCGGCAGGAGCGGGCGGTCGCTGAGCCACGCCACGGTGCCCTCGACGTCCTGCGTGACCTCGGGGGCCTCGGCGGCGGACGCGATGAGGTCGCCGCGCGCGACGTCCACGTCGTCGGCGAGGCGGATCGTCACGGACTGCGGCGCGAACGCCTCCGTGAGCACCTCGCCGGACGCGAGCGAGTCGGCCGTGTCGATCCCGACGACGGTCGTGCGGCGCCGGGACGGCAGCACCACGACCTCGTCCCCGACCGTCACGACGCCCGACGCCACCTGCCCGGCGTACCCGCGGTAGTCGCGGTAGCGCTCGTCGGCCGCGGCCTGCGGGCGGATGACGACCTGGACGGGGAAGCGGAAGGCCTCGGCCTCCGGGTCGTCTCCCGTCGGGAGCTCCTCGAGCAGCTCGAGCAGGCTCGGGCCGTCGTACCAGGGCGTGTTGGCGCTCGCCCGGTCCACCACGTTGTCGCCCACGAGCGCGGACACGGGGAGGGTGTGGACGTCGCCGACGCCGAGCGACGTCGCCGCCGCGCGGATGTCCGCCGCGAGCTCCTCGTACCGGGCCTCGCTGTAGTCGACGAGGTCGATCTTGTTGACCGCGACGACCACGTGCGGCACGCGCAGGAGGCTCGCGACCGCGAGGTGGCGGCGCGTCTGCTCGAGCAGGCCCTTGCGCGCGTCGATGAGCAGCACGACGACGTCCGCCGTCGACGCGCCCGTGACGGTGTTGCGCGTGTACTGCACGTGGCCGGGGCAGTCGGCGAGGATGAACGAGCGGCGCGCGGTCGCGAAGTACCGGTACGCCACGTCGATCGTGATGCCCTGCTCGCGCTCGGCGCGCAGGCCGTCCGTGAGGAGCGCGAGGTCGGCCGACTCGAGGCCGCGGTCGCGCGAGACGCGCTCGACGGCGTCGAGCTGGTCCGCGAGCACGGACTTCGAGTCGAAGAGCAGGCGGCCCACGAGCGTGGACTTGCCGTCGTCGACGGAGCCGGCCGTCGCGAGGCGCAGCAGCGTGCCGCGGCGCGCGTCGTCGAGCGGGACGGCCGTGCTCTCGGCGACGGTGCCGGTGCTGGTCTGGGTGCCCATCAGAAGTACCCCTCCTTCTTGCGGTCCTCCATGGCGGCCTCGGAGAGGCGGTCGTCGGCGCGGGTCGCGCCACGCTCGGTGATGCGCGTCGCGGCGACCTCGGCGATGACGTCCTCGACGCCCGCCGCGTCCGACCGCACGGCGCCGGTGCACGACATGTCGCCGACGGTCCGGTAGCGCACCGTCTCCGTGCGCAGCGACGCGGCCTCGGCGTCCGTGCGGGGCTCCGAGTACGGCCCGACGGCGAGCAGCATCCCGTCGCGGTCGAACACCTCGCGCTCGTGCGCGTAGTAGAGCCCCGGGAGCTCGATGCGCTCGCGCGCGATGTAGCGCCACACGTCGAGCTCGGTCCAGTTCGACAGCGGGAAGACGCGCACGTGCTCGCCCGGCCGGTGGCGCCCGTTGTAGAGGTTCCAGAGCTCCGGGCGCTGGTTGCGCGGGTCCCACTGGCCGAACTCGTCGCGCAGCGAGAAGACGCGCTCCTTGGCGCGCGCCTTCTCCTCGTCGCGCCGGCCGCCGCCGAACACGGCGTCGAACTTGTGGCCCGAGATCGCGTCGAGCAGCGGCTGCGTCTGCAGCGGGTTGCGCGTCCCGTCGGCGCGCTCGCGCAGGCGGCCGTCGTCGAGGTAGTCCTGCACGCTCGCGACCTCGAGCCGCAGGCCCAGGCGCTCGGCGGTCGCGTCGCGGTAGGCGAGCACCTCGGGGAAGTTGTGGCCCGTGTCCACGTGCAGCACGGGGAACGGCACCGGGCCGGGCGCGAACGCCTTGACCGCGAGGTGCAGCATCACCACGGAGTCCTTGCCGCCGCTGAACAGCAGCACGGGGCGCTCGAACTCGGCCACCACCTCGCGGACGATGTGGATGCCCTCGCTCTCGAGCGCGTCGAGCTGCGCGAGGCGGCGCCCCCCGGGCAGCGCCGCGCCGGGGACCGGCGCGTCCGCGGAGGCGCCGGCGGGAGCACCGGCGGGGGAGCCCGGTGCGTCGGTCGTCAGGTCGATGGTCGTCATGCCCGTCCTCATACGTGGAGTCCGCACTCTGTCTTGTCGAGCCCCGCCCAGCGGCCGGCCCTCGGGTCCTCGCCCGGCGCGACGCGCCGGGTGCACGGCTGGCAGCCGATCGACGGGTAGCCGTCGTTCAGCAAGGGGTTGAGGATCACCTGGTGCCGCGCGGCGTAGGCGAGCAGGTCGTCGAACGACCAGGCCGCGAGCGGGTTGATCTTCACGAGCCCGTTCTTCTCGTCGAACGTGACGAGGGGGGTGTTCGTCCGGGTCGGCGCCTCGTCGCGGCGCACGCCGGTGACCCACACCTCGTAGCCCGCGAGCGTGCGGTGCAGCGGCTCGACCTTGCGCATCTGGCAGCACAGCGCCGGGTCGCGCGAGAACAGGTCCGTGCCGTGGGCGGCGTCCTGCTGGGCGACCGTGAGCTCGGGCCGGACATCGACGATCGTCACGTCCATCTGCTGCTCGACGGCGTCCCGCGTGCCGACCGTCTCGGCGAAGTGGTACCCCGTGTCGAGGAAGAGCACGTCGACCCAGGGGACCTGCGCCGCCACGACGTGGGGCAGCACGGCGTCGGCCATGGAGCACGCCACCGCGACCGACGTCCCGAACTCGCGCGCCGCCCAGGCGATGACCTCCTCCGCGGTCGCCTCGGGGCGCGTGGCGCCCGCGACGCCGGGCGTGCCCGCGCCGTGCAGCAGCTCCTCGCCGCGCCGGGCGATCTCGCGCAGCTCGTCGAGGGACCGCTTGGGCCTGCCGTGCCGCGCGCGCTCCGCGTGGTGCGCCGCCTTGGCGCTCTCGCGCTGCTCGGCCTTCGCCCGCGCCGCGGCACGCAGCGCGGCCAGCGGGTCGGACGTCGTCGTGGCCTGGTCCTCGCTCACTGGAGCGCCTCCTCGTCCGCGCGGTGCGCCCACTGCGCGAAGGTCTCGGTCCCGTCCTTCTCCGCCTCGTACCGGTGCACGACGCGCTCGACGTAGTCGGCGATCTGCGTCGCGGGCACCTTGAGGCCGCGCACCGTGCGGCCCAGGCCGCCCTCGTCGCGGCCCGTGCCGACGAGGCCGCCGCCGAGGTGCACCTGGTACCCGGGCATCTGCTCCCCGTCGACGGTGATGATCTGGCCCTTGAGGCCGATGTCCGCCGTCTGGATGCGCGCGCACGAGTTGGGGCAGCCGTTGATGTTGAGGTCGAGCGGCCGCTCGACCAGCGACGGGACGTCGGCGAGGCGCTCCTCGAGCTCGCCGATGACGCGCGCCGCCGTGTCCTTGGTGTCGACGATCGCGAGCTTGCAGAACTCGATGCCCGTGCACGCCATGGTCGAGCGGCGGAACGGGCTCGGCCGGGCGGTGAGCCCGAGCGGCTCGAGGCCCGCGACGAGCTCGTCCACGCCCTCGGGCGGGACCCCCAGGACGACCAGCTTCTGGTGCGCCGTGAGGCGCACGGACCGGGCGCCGACCTTCTCCACCAGGTCCGCGAGCCCCGTGAGCGTGCTGCCGCCCACGCGCCCCACGACCGGGGCGGCCCCGACGTAGTAGTTCCCGTCCTTCTGCAGGTGCACGCCCACGTGGTCGCCCGGACCGGTCGCCGGCGCGGGCGCGGGGCCGTCGGCGAGGCGGTAGCCCAGGTACTCGCTCTCGAGCACCTCGCGGAACTTCTCCGTTCCCCAGTCGGCGAGCAGGAACTTCAGGCGCGCCTTGTTGCGCAGCCGGCGGTAGCCGTAGTCGCGGAAGATCCGCACGACGCCGTGCCACACGTCGGCCGCCTGCTCCTCGGTGACGAAGGCGCCCAGGCGCTCGCCGAGCCGCGGGGTCGTCGAGAGGGCGCCGCCGACCCAGAGGTCGTAGCCCGGGCCGAGCTCGGGGTGCACGACGCCGACGAGCGACACGTCGTTGATCTCGTGCACGACGTCGAGGCTGGGGTGGCCGGTGACGGCGGTCTTGAACTTGCGCGGCAGGTTCGCGAGCTCCGGGTCGCCGATGTACCGCCGCTTGATCTCGAGGATCACGGGCGTCGGGTCGATGATCTCGTCCGCCGCGATGCCCGCGACGGGGCTGCCGAGGAAGCCGCGCGGGGTGTCACCGCAGGCCGTCGTCGTCTCGAGGCCGACGGTCGCGAGGCGGTCCCAGATCTCGGGGACGGACTCGATCTCGATCCAGTGGTACTGGATGTTCTGCCGGTCGGTGATGTCGGCCGACCCCCGCGCGAAGTCGCGCGAGATGCCGCCGAGGACGCGCAGCGCGCGCACGTCCAGCTCCTGGCCGTCCGAGCGGACGCGGAGCATGAAGTACCTGTCCTCGAGCTCGTTCGGCTCGAGCGTCGCGGTCTTGCCCCCGTCGATCCCGGGCTTGCGCTGGGTGTACAGCCCCCACCACCGGAAGCGGCCGTGCAGGTCGTCGCCGGGGATGGAGTCGAAGCCCTCGCGGGCGTAGATCGTCTCGATGCGCTCGCGCACGTCGAGGCCGTTGCCCGCGCGCTTGAGCTCCTCGTTGGCGTTGAGCGGCTCGGTGCCGTCCACCTTCCACTGCCCGTTCGGGCGGGCGGCGCGCGCCGGCCGTGCGGCGCGCTCGCCGGCGGGACGACCAGGTCGCGCGGTGGCGTCCTCGGTGGTCTCCGGCGCAGTCGTGGCCTGCGTCATCGGGGTTCCTCGTGTCCTCGTTCGGGGGCGGGGACGCGCGACGGCGAGCGCTCAGCGAGGGTGCGAGTGGCTGAGGACCGACGGCGCGCGCCGGTTCTCAGGGTTTCTCCGGGGAGAGGGGCGAGCCTGCGGGCTCGCGCTGAGTCGGGCGCGGTTCAGCGACAACAGCTGAGACACGTGTGCGCGCACGCCGGCATCCCGTGACGCGAGGTCACGAGGAGGGTGCGGGCTGCCGTGGTCATGCGCAGAACGATAGCCGCGGTCCAGCGTGGTGGACACCCCTCGTCCGTATGGTGGGAAAACGGAAAATACTAGACTGGTCGAGTCCAGTTTGTCGAGCGGTTCGGGCCCCTCGGCCGGCTGCCGGAAGAGGGGTCGGTGCGACCGGGCTCACCTTGTGCAAAGTTTCACGACAGCGGCGTCAGCAAATAGGATGGCGCCATGGAGTTCCTCTACAACGTCTTCGTCGCGCTGCACTTCATCGGGTGGGCCATCGTCCTCGGCGGCTACCTCGCGTCCCTGCGCTCGCCGGGCCTGTACAAGGGCGTCTTCCACGGCGCGCTCACCGCGCTCGTCGCGGGGATCGCCATGGTCGGCATCGGCGAGGCGTCGGTCTGGGGTGACGGCGGCCCGGACATGGCCAAGATCGGCGTCAAGCTGGTCATCGCCCTGGTCATCGCCGTCCTGGCGTTCGTCGCCAAGCGCCAGGGGGCCAAGGCGGCCGACGGCGCCGTGGCGCCGGGCGTCAAGCACGCCATCGGGGGTCTGACCCTCGTGAACATCCTCGTCGCGGTCTTCTGGAACTGACCGCAGCGACCCGGCCGGGGCCCGTCGACGGATCGTCCGTCGGCGGGCCTCCGTCGTCCCCGAGGTGTTGACGGAAAACTAGGTGCATGGTCCACTAGTCGCATGGTCCTCCGCTACCTCGTGCTCGGTCTCCTCACGGTCCGGCCCATGACGGGCTACGACCTCAAGCGCGCGTTCGACTCCTCCGTGCGCCACTTCTGGGCGGCCGACCGCTCGCAGCTCTACCGCACCCTCGCCGCGATCGTGGACGCCGGGCTCGCCGAGGTGGAGGTGGTGCCCCAGGAGAGCTACCCGGACCGCAAGGTCCACACGATCACCGACGCCGGCCGCGCGGCGCTGCGCGACTGGCTCGCCTCGCCGCTGCGGCCCGAGGACCCGCGCGAGCCCTTCCTCGGGCGGCTGTTCTTCGCCGACCAGCTCGACGACGAGGGCGTCGCGGCGCTGCTCGCGTCCCGGCGGACCCTGGCCGAGGAGACGGTCGCGGCGCTCACCGCCGAGGAGGAGCGGGTCGCGGCGGTCCTCGCGAGCGGCGGCCCCGACGCGGACCGCGTGCGCGGCACGCGCGGCCTCGCCCTCCGGCTCGCGACGCTGCGCCACGGTCTCGCGCACGCCCGGACCGAGCTCGCGTGGCTCGACGAGACCGAGCGCGAGGTGCTCCCGTGAGCCTGCCGGACGTCGTCGTGCACCATCCCGCGAGCAGCCCGGGCGCGCCGGGCGCCGGCTCGGTCTCCGTCGTCCTGCTGCACGGGGGCACCGTGGCGTCGTGGATGTGGGAGCCGCAGGTCGAGGCGCTCGACGACCTCGACGTGTGGACGCCCGACCTGCTCGGCTTCGGGAGCCGCGGGGACGAGGTCCCGGCGTCGCTCGACGCGGTCGTCGACGACGTCGCCGCGACGGTCTCCGCGCTCCCCGCCGGGCGGGAGGTGCACGTCGTCGGGCTGTCGCTCGGCGGGATCGTCGCGCTGCACCTCGCCGCGCGGCACCCCGGCCTCGTGCGCTCCGTCCTGGCGTCGGGCGCGGTGGTCGACGGCGTGCCCGGGCTCGCCGGCGCGCTCGGCCGCGCGCAGCTCCGGGTCTGGGACCGGCGCTGGTACTGGCGCGGCCAGGCCGTCGCCACCGGGATCCCCGCGGAGTCCCGTGACCTGTTCGTGCGCTCGGGTCTCGCGATCCGCCGCGAGACCATGGCGCGGCTGCTGGCCGACGTCTACGGCGGGCGCTGGCCCGACGGCCTCGCGGAGTCCGGGGCCCGCGTGCTCGCCGTCGCGGGCGGCCGCGACCTCCGCCCCGCCCGCAGCGCGCTGGCGACGATCGAGCGCCGCGTCCCGGGCGCCGTCGTGCGCCTGGCGCCCGGGATGCACCACCAGTGGAGCGCGGAGGACCCGGACCTGTTCAGCGCGATGATCCGGTCGTGGGTGCTCGACGGCGTCGCGCACCCACGGCTGGTGCCGCTCGCGGGGCGTGCGTAGCGCGCGCGACGTGCGAGGGTTTCCCCCGTGAGCGTCGGTGGAGAGGTCCTCGTCGGGCTGGCGATCCTGGTCGGGCTGGTCGGGATCGTCGTGCAGGTCCTGCCCGGGAACGTGCTCGTGCTCGGCGCGGTCCTCGTGTGGGCGATCGTCACGGGCGGCACCGCCGCGTGGGTGGTCTTCGCGGTCGCCGCGGTGCTCGTGGTCGCCGCCGAGGTGTCGCAGTACGTCCTCGCGGGCCGCCACATGCGCCGGGCGGAGGTCCCCTGGTCGACCCTCGTGTGGGGCGGGGTCGCGGGCGTCGTCGGGTTCTTCGTGATCCCCGTGATCGGGCTCTTCATCGGCTTCGTGCTCGCGGTGTTCGTCGCGGAGCTCCTGCGCCGCCGCGACCGCCGCGCCGCGTGGCGCGCGACCGTCGCCGCGATGCAGGCGACCGGCATCACGATCCTCGTGCAGCTCCTGGGCGGCCTCCTCGCGGCGGCGACGTGGGGTGTCGGGCTCGCGATCACCTGACGACGGGCGAGAATCCTGCCCATGCGCTACTTCGCCACGCGGGCCACGTCCGTCGACGTGCGGCTCGCGAGCACCCAGGACGCCGAGAACGAGGCTGCAGAGGCTCGCGCGAGCCTCGAACGCCTGGGCGAGGACCCCGACCTGTGGCTCTCCCGAGCGCTCGGCGGGACGCCCGAGTCCGCCGCGCGCCGCGAGGAGGACCGGCGGAGCGCGGACGACGCCGAGGCCGCCGCCCGGGAAGACCTCGCCGGGGTCCGACGGCAGGCGGTCTCGGATGCGCGCGACGCGTGGGCCGCCGCCGACCAGTACTTCGCCCCGGTGCTCTTCCAGCCGGTCTCGCGGGACGGCGAACGCTGGGAGCGTGCTCTGCACGAGATCGCTGAGATCGGCTGGCGCCTGCAGTCGTGGCAGGTGGTCGGACCGGCACCGGAACCGTTCGGGTCGAGGGTGACCCTGATCCAGACCCTCTCCGTCCGGTGACGCCGTTCCGGTCGGCACCCCGTACCGACACCGTGGGACCCGTCGCGGCGGCTTCGGATGTGGGCGGGGGCGCCTAGGCTTGAGGGGCTATGGCTTCGCTCTTCGAGAACCTCCCGCTGCCCGGCCTCGACACGCTGTTCGACGGCCCGCGTGTCGACCATGGCGGCGAGTCCCGCCTCCCGCGGACCGCCCCGCGCTGGACCGACGACCCGGCCGTTCCCGACGGCGCGGGCTCGCCCGCCGGCGACGGCGCGCCGTCGGGCTCCGCGTCGGGCCGGGTGCCCGGCGAGCGCCGCGGGCGGTACGCCCACCTCGACCCCGACGCGCTGCTCGACGGGCTGAACCCGCAGCAGCGCGAGGCCGTCGTGCACGCGGGCGGGCCGCTGCTCATCGTCGCGGGCGCCGGGTCGGGCAAGACGCGCGTGCTCACGCACCGCATCGCGCACCTGCTCGCGACGCGCCGGTCGAACGCCGGGCAGATCCTCGCCATCACGTTCACCAACAAGGCCGCGGCGGAGATGCGCGAGCGCGTGGAGGCGCTCGTCGGACCGTCGGCGCGGAACATGTGGGTCTCGACGTTCCACTCCGCGTGCGTGCGCATCCTGCGGCGCGAGGCCAAGACGCTCGGGCTCCGGTCGAGCTTCTCGATCTACGACGCCGCGGACTCGCAGCGGCTCATCACGCTCGTCACGCGCGAGCTCGACCTGGACCCCAAGAAGTACCCGGCGCGCTCGCTCGCCAACAAGATCTCGGACCTCAAGAACGAGCTCATCGACCCCGAGACCTACGCGCGCGACTCCGGCGCCCACGCGACGGACGACGGCCTCGCGGCGCGGGGCGGACAGCACGGCGCGAGCGTGCCCGAGTTCGACCAGGTGCTCGCCGACGTCTACACGCGCTACCAGGCGCGGCTCGTCGCGGCGAGCGCGCTCGACTTCGACGACATCATCATGACGACGGTCAACCTGCTCCAGGCGTTCCCGGCCGTCGCGGAGCACTACCGCCGCCGGTTCCGGCACGTGCTCGTCGACGAGTACCAGGACACCAACCACGCGCAGTACGTGCTCGTGCGCGAGCTCGCGGGCGTCGGCGAGGACTCCGCCGCGACCGACGCCGCGACGAGCGGGACGGGCGAGGCGCAGGTGCCCGCGCTCGACCCCGCCGAGCTCACCGTCGTCGGCGACGCGGACCAGTCGATCTACGCGTTCCGCGGCGCCACGATCCGCAACATCCTCGAGTTCGAGGCCGACTACCCGGACGCCCGCACGATCCTGCTCGAGCAGAACTACCGCTCGACCCAGAACATCCTGTCCGCCGCCAACGCCGTGATCTCGCGCAACCCCGACCGCAAGCCGAAGCGCCTGTGGACCGACTCGGGCGCGGGCGCCAAGGTCATCGGCTACGTCGCGGACAACGAGCACGAGGAGGCGCGGTTCGTCGCGGAGGAGATCGACCGCCTCGGCGACTCCGACGGCGTGCGCCCCGGCGACGTCGCCGTGTTCTACCGGACCAACGCCCAGTCCCGCGCGCTGGAGGAGGTGCTCATCCGCGTCGGCCTGCCGTACAAGGTCGTCGGCGGCACGCGCTTCTACGAGCGCCGCGAGGTCAAGGACGCGGTCGCGTACCTGCGCGCGATCGACAACCTCGACGACGACGTGAACCTGCGGCGCGTGCTCAACACGCCCAAGCGCGGTCTGGGGGACCGGGCCGAGGGGGCGGTCGCGGCGCTCGCGGACCGCGAGCGCATCTCGTTCGGCGCGGCGCTCGCCCGGATCGACGAGATCCCCGGGCTGACCAACCGCACGCTCAACCCGCTGCGCGCGTTCGTCGAGCTCATGACCGGGCTGCGCGAGCTCGCGGAGTCCGGCGCGACGCCGTCGGACGTCCTCGGCGCGGTCCTCGACCGCACCGGGTACCTCGCCGAGCTCCGCGCGAGCGACGACCCGCAGGACGCCACGCGCGTCGAGAACCTCGCCGAGCTGCACGCCGTCGCGACCGAGTTCACCGAGCTCGACCCCGAGGGCACGCTGTCCGACTTCCTCGAGCGTGTGTCGCTCGTCGCCGACGCGGACCAGATCCCCGCGGAGGACGTGGCCGACGGCGAGAGCGAGGGCGCGGAGAAGGAGGACCCCGGCGTCGTCACGCTCATGACGCTCCACACCGCCAAGGGGCTCGAGTTCCCGGTCGTGTTCCTCACCGGCATGGAGGACGGCACGTTCCCGCACATGCGGTCCCTGCACGACGACGCCGAGCTCGCCGAGGAGCGCCGCCTCGCCTACGTGGGCATCACCCGCGCGCGCGAGCGGCTCTACGTCTCGCGGTCCGCGGTGCGGTCGGCGTGGGGGATGGCGAACGAGTTCCCGCCGAGCCGGTTCCTCGAGGAGATCCCCGAGGAGCTGTGGGACTGGCGGCGGCGCGAGTCGTCGATGGCGACGCTGCGTGCGGGCGGGTCGGTCTGGGGCCGCGGCTCGGGGTCGTGGTCCGGTTCGCGGTCGGGGTTCGGGTCGGGGGCGCGGTCAGGGGCCGACGACGACGGGTCTACCATCCGCGGCCCTCGTTCCTCGGGCCGCTCCCGCCAGACCCGCCACGACCCGTCGTCGTCGGCCCCTGCCCGCGCCGCGTTCGGCTCGCCGGCCGGTGGGGCGAAGTTCGGGTCGGCGACGCCGCGGGCCGACGGGGACGTGCCGAACCTCGCAGTCGGGGACAAGGTGACCCACGACGCCTACGGGCTGGGGACCGTCGTCGCGCTCGAGGGCGCTGGCCCGAACGCGGTCGCGAAGATCGACTTCGGGGCCGACGGGACCAAGCGCCTCCTGCTGCGCTACTCGCCGGTGACCAAGCTCTGAGAGCGCCTCGGCGCCGAGACGGCGACCACTGACCGAGGTAGTGACGTACCGGGTGCCGTGCACCGGGCTCTGAGCCGGGGGCCGCTCTCTCGGCGTGCGGGGGCTCGACCGCCGAGTCAGCCGATCGTGCCCAGGGCGCGGTAGGCGAGGACGAACGCTGCCGCCACGACGGCGGTGCCCCCGACGGCGGTCGCGACCGGCAGCGCTCCGCGGAGCCGGCGCGCGAGCATGCCGCCGAGCAGGACGAGCGCGACGACACCGATCGTGACCCAGTAGGTGGCGCCCGTCGTCTCGACGACGGTCGTGAGCCCGTAGACGGACTCGCCGACCCCGATGCCGGCGAGCACGGCGGTGCCGAGGGCGGCGTGGGTGCCGGTCCGCCACAGCCATGCCGCCGCGATGCCGACGAACGGGCCGACGACGACGCCGACGACCCCGAACGTCGTCGGGTCGTAGAAGTACCCGCGGAGGTCGGCTGCGACGGCATAGCCCAGGGTGAGCAGCACGAAGCTCGCGGCGCCCAGCACGGCGGCGTGCCACGTCCGGGCGCGCGGGTCGCGTGCCGACCAGGCGACCAGCAGCGCGGTGAGCAGCGTCCAGCCGCTCGCCGAGTTCGCGAACGGCGCCGCGGCGTCGGGCAGGAACCCCTGGGCGTACGACGTCAGGCCGCCCAGCAGGAAGCTCGCGACGAGGACGACGGCACCGCGCCGCCACGGGTGACCGGGCGACGTGGTGACCCGGACGGGTCGGGTCGGTGCCGACGGGCGGTCGTCGGCGCGGTCGGGGGGCGAGGTCGTCTCGGGCACGCCACGACGCTAGGCGGCCCGGGCCCGCCTGGCGTCACCCCGTCGTCGGGCACCGGGGCGAGAGGCGTCCTACCGTGGCAGGACGACCGAGCCCCGAGGAGCCTCCCGTGACCCAGCCGGCCGCCCGTCCCGCCCCCGCGCCCGCCCCCTGGCCCGACCTCGACGTGCGGCGGTGGGAGCCGACCCGTCGGCCGCTCCACCTGTTCACCCAGGTGGTCGGCAAGGTCGTGCTCGACCTCACGCCGTTCGTGAACCACTGGTGGAACGTCGCGTTCTCCGTGACGTCGCGCGGGTTCGTCACGCCGGTGATGCAGGTCGGCGACCGCGCGCTCGACGTCGAGATCGACCTGGTGGCGGAGCACGTCGTGTTCCGCACGTCCGACGGGAGCACCGAGACGATCGCGCTGGGCCCGATGTCCGTCGCCGACTTCTACGCGCGGACGCTCGCGTGCCTCGCCCGTCTCGACGTGGCCGTGCGCGTGTGGTCGACCCCGCGCGAGATCCCCGACCTGGTGCCGTTCGAGCAGGACACCGCGGTCGGGGAGTGGGACGGCGACCTCACGCGCACGTGGCTCGCGACCGTGCAGCGGGTCGCGGCGGTGATGGAGCGGTTCCGCTCCGGGTTCTACGGCAAGTCGAGCGGTTCGCGCTTCTACTGGGGCGCGTTCGACCTGGGGCTCACGCTGTTCAACGGGCGGCCCTCCCACCAGCCGGACGACGTCGAGCCCATCTACCGCTACGCGGAGAACGCGGAGAACGTCGCGGTCGGCTACTGGCCCGGAGACCCGACGACGCACGCCGACCAGGTCTACGCGTACGCGTACCCGCAGCCGCCGGGGGTGACGGAGCTCGACCTCACGCCGGGGTACTGGGACCCCGGTCCCGCCGGGCTGAGCGCCGGGGGCCGGTCGGCCCTATCGGGTCAGGACGCCTTGCGGTGCCCTGCGGCGAGCGCGGCGCGCAGGCCCGCGACGTCGGACCCCGCCGCGGTGAGCGCGTCGACCAGCGCGCGGTGCGCCGTCGAGCCCTTCGCGCGCGCGACCGCGGCGAGCACGTGGCCCGAGTCGATGGTGCGGGAGCCCGCGTGCACCGCCTCGCGCAGCGAGAGCTCGAGCGCCTTCTTCGCCTCGGGCGTGAACGGGATGTGGGAGCGGCGGTTCCGCCGCCCGCGGCGGCGCTCGTCGTCGCCCGCGCGGTCGAGCGCTCCCGGCCCGAAGGCCGCGTCGGTGCGCGCGCGGATCTCGTCGAGGTCGATCCCGAGGGCGGCGAGCGCCGGGCCGTCGAGCGTGTCGTGGCGGCGCGCGGAGTCGACCTGGCGCTCGAGGTCGTCGGCGTCGACGCCGGCCGCGGCGAGGGCGACCGCGCCCGCGCCGCCGTCCTGGCGGGCGAGGGAGAGGAGCAGGTGCACGGCGTCGATGGCGTCGTCGCCGCGGGAGCGGGCGACCTCCTGGGCGCCGACCACCGTGTCGCGGGCGTCGGCGGCGAATCGTTCGAACATGTCATGACCTCCTGGTGGTTCGGGACGCGCCGTACTTCTTGTGCACGGCCTGGCGGGTGACGCCGAGGCGGTCGGCGATCTCCTGCCACGACCAGCCGAGCGCTCGGGCGTGCTCGACCTGCAGCGCCTCGAGGCGCTCGGCGAGCACGCGCAGCGACCGCACGGCGCGCAGCCCCGTGTCGGGGTCGGTGCTGCTCGCGGCGTCCATGTCGACGGGTTCCATGGGTGTCAATCTAGGTTGACAACGGTCATCGTGTCAATGCGGGTTGACGCGCGGTGGTGCGTGGGCGCGTCGCCGGGACGGCGCGCGCGGTCCGCTAGGGTCGTGGCGCCGAGCCGGCGTCCCGGGGGCGCGGGGGCACCGACGACGGAAGAGGAGCAGATGCACCAGCGGTCCATCACGCCCGGGGGACGCGCGCGCCGCACGCTCCTGGCGGTCATGGCAGGCGTGACGACGGCGACGCTCGTCGCGGGGTGCGTGACGATCAGCCCGGAGGAGCCTGCCGGGGCGTCGCCGGCGCCGGTCGATGCCGCGACACCCGCCCGGTCCACGGACCCCACGCCGGTCGTGGTCGAGGGCCACGTCCGCGGCGTCGACGTCGCGGCGAAGGTCGGGCCGGTCGCCGTCGACGGCGACCTCGCGGTGCTCCGTGTCGAGGTCGAGGCCACCGGAGGCGACGAGGCGGTGATGGCGGGTTTCGTGTTCGCCAACCGGGCCCTCACCCGGGAGGACTCGTTCGACGGCGTGCGCCTCGTCGACCTGGAGGCCGGCGTGGTGCGGGAAGCGGCGCGGACCTCGGACGGGGTCGCCCTGGCGTCTCTCGGTGAGGAGTACATGCTCTCGCCCGGGCGGGAGCCCGTCGTCGGTCACGTCGCGTTCGACGCCCCGACCACGGCCACCACCGCGGTGCTCGTCCCGGCGGTGGGACTGGTCGAGGGTGTGCCCGTGGTCGAGGTCGCCGACGCGGGCGGTCTGACAGTCCCGCTCGACGAGCTCGCGCCGGGCGGCCTCGCGGACGTCGTCGCGCCCTCCGCCTACCTCGAGACGTTCAGCACGACGGCCGACGACGCCGTGCGCACGCGCGACGCGCACGACGTGGTGAGCGTCGTCGTCGACTCCGACGTCCTCTTCGACGTCGACTCGGCCGTGATCGGCCCGGGCGCGGACAGGGCACTCGACGCCGTCGTCGCGCAGCTCGCGCTCGCAGCCGACGGCGACCTGGTCGTCGTCGGGCACACCGACGACCAGGGTGAGGAAGCCGTGAACCAGGAGCTCTCGGAGCGGCGCGCGCGGGCCGTCGCGGACCGGCTGGCCGAGATCGCCGACCTGGGCCGCTTCGACGTCCAGGTCGAGGGGCGTGGCGCGAGCGAGCCCGTGACGACGGAGTCGACCGACGAGGCGCGCGCGCTCAACCGCCGGGTGACCGTCGAGTTCACGCCCGCCGCGGACGCCGCGGTGGTCGAGGCGCCGTCGGCCGACGGCCTCGTCGCCTCGGAGGGTCCGACGATCCGAGGGCTGGGCGGCGCTGTCGTCCTCCACGACGACGGCATCGGCGGGATCCAACGCCTGCACGTCGAGCTGGTCGAGGTGCGGCGCGCCGGCCGGTGCCTGGTGGGCGAGCTGGCCGTGCGCAACGATGGTCCGGAGCAGGCGTCGTTCGTCAGCGTCCTCGGCTCCGTCCGGGACGGCCGGGGTGAGCTCGGTCAGGGCTTGCTCGGGGCGAGCAACGTGACCCTGCTCGACGGCGGGGTGCGGGTCTATCCCGTCGACTACCTCGTCGACCAGGACTTCTACGAGCACCAGGTCCGCAACGTCCTCGCCGACGCCTCCGTGGGCTCGCTGGCGTCGGGGACGACGTCGACCGTGAGCGTGGTCTGGCCGGATCTCGGCTTCGACACGGTCGTCGTGGACGTCCCCGAAGGCTCGACGTCGGTCACCGACGGCAGCACGCCCATCCGGTTCGTGGACGTCCCGGTCTCGGGCTGAGCCCCCGTCGTCCCTCGTTGCCCGCCGACCGTGCCCGCGAGGGCCGCCCGCGTGACGAACGGAACACGCGGCACCGCGCGCGGTCGCGGCCGACCGATAGGAGCCCCGGGCTTCCCGGGCTACCCTGTACGGGGATGTCTTGATGTCGAGACATCGGTCATGCCGCACACGGCGCATCAGACGGAAGGACGCAGCAGGGTGGACCTGTTCGAATACCAGGCGCGCGACATCTTCGAGAAGCACGGCGTGCCCGTGCTGGGCGGGGTCGTCGCGACGACGCCCGAGGAGGCCCGCGCGGGCGCCGAGAAGCTCGGCGGCGGCACCGTGGTCGTCAAGGCCCAGGTGAAGACCGGCGGCCGCGGCAAGGCCGGCGGCGTCAAGCTCGCCCACTCGCCCGAGGAGACCGCCGAGAAGGCGTCCGAGATCCTCGGCATGGACATCAAGGGCCACACGGTCCACCGCGTCATGGTCGCCCAGGGCGCCAAGATCGCCGAGGAGTTCTACTTCTCGGTGCTCCTCGACCGGTCGAACCGCAACTACCTCGCCATGTGCTCCGTCGAGGGCGGCATGGAGATCGAGCAGCTCGCGGTCGAGCGCCCCGAGGCGCTCGCCAAGGTCGCCGTCGACCCGATCGTGGGCATCGACGAGGCCAAGGCGCAGGAGATCGTCGACGCCGCCGGTTTCGCCGAGGAGCTCAAGGCCCCGGTCGCGGCGGTCATCCAGAAGCTCTGGACCGTCTTCACGGCGGAGGACGCGACGCTCGTCGAGGTGAACCCGCTCGTCCGCACCGAGGACGGCTCGATCATCGCGCTCGACGGCAAGGTCACGCTGGACGACAACGCGTCGGAGGTCCGTCACCCGGACCACGAGGCGCTGGAGGACAAGGAGTCGACCGACCCGCTCGAGGCGAAGGCCAAGGCGAACGGCCTCAACTACGTCAAGCTCGACGGCGAGGTTGGCATCATCGGCAACGGCGCGGGGCTCGTCATGAGCACGCTCGACGTCGTCGCGTACGCGGGCGAGGCCCACGGCGGCGTGAAGCCGGCCAACTTCCTCGACATCGGTGGCGGCGCCAACGCGCAGGTCATGGCGAACGGCCTCGACGTGATCCTCAACGACCCGCAGGTCAAGTCGGTGTTCGTCAACGTCTTCGGCGGCATCACCGCGTGCGACGAGGTCGCCAAGGGCATCGTGGGCGCGCTCGAGATCCTCGGCGACGAGGCCTCCAAGCCGCTCGTCGTGCGCCTCGACGGCAACAACGTGGACCTCGGCCGCGCGATCCTGCGCGAGGCGAACCACCCGCTCGTGACGCTCGCCGAGACCATGGACGGCGGCGCCGACAAGGCTGCCGAGCTGGCCAACGCCTGATCGCCCGACGACGCGGAAAGCTGAGACAGAGAACACCATGTCGATCTACCTGAACTCCGACTCCAAGATCATCGTCCAGGGCATCACCGGCGGGATGGGTGCCAAGCACACCGCCCTCATGCTCGACTCGGGCGCGCAGATCGTCGGCGGCGTCAACGCCCGCAAGGCCGGCACGACCGTCACGCACAAGGACCACGAGGGCAACGACGTCACGCTCCCCGTGTTCGGCACGGTGGCGGAGGCCATGGCCGAGACCGGCGCGAACGTGTCCGTCCTCTTCGTCCCGCCGGCGTTCACCAAGGACGCCGCGATCGAGGCCGTCGACGCCGAGATGCCGCTCATCGTCGTCATCACCGAGGGCGTCCCCGTCCAGGACACGGCCGAGGTCTGGGCCTACCTGCAGGGCAAGAAGACGCGCATGATCGGCCCGAACTGCCCCGGCATCATCACGCCGGGCGAGTCGCTCGCCGGCATCACCCCGCACACCATCACGGGCAAGGGCCCGGTCGGTCTCGTGTCGAAGTCCGGCACGCTGACCTACCAGATGATGTACGAGCTCAAGGACCTCGGGTTCTCGACCGCCATCGGCATCGGTGGCGACCCGATCGTCGGCACCACGCACATCGACGCGCTCGAGGCGTTCGAGAACGACCCCGAGACCAAGGCGATCGTCATGATCGGCGAGATCGGCGGCGACGCCGAGGAGCGTGCCGCGGCCTACATCAAGGACCACGTCACCAAGCCGGTCGTCGGCTACGTCGCGGGCTTCACCGCCCCCGAGGGCAAGACGATGGGCCACGCCGGCGCGATCGTCTCCGGCTCCGCGGGCACCGCGCAGGCCAAGAAGGAGGCCCTCGAGGCCGTCGGCGTCAAGGTCGGCAAGACGCCGTCCGAGACCGCCGCGCTCCTGCGCGAGGTCCTCGCCTGACGCTGGGTCTGCCGTAGGACCCACGACCCGGGTCCACGACCCGACGCCCCGCGACCGGCCGGTCGCGGGGCGTCGTGCGTCCGGCGTCATGGGCCTGGCCGCGCCGGACGTCCCGTCTCAGGCGGCCGGGTCGCGGTCCGCGCTCGGGACCGTGGGTGCCCCCGACGCCGCGAGCCACGCGTCGAGGCGCACCCACTGCGCGTAGAGCCACGCCGCGCGCTCCTCGTCCCCGGCCGGGAGCGCGTCGCGGGGCGTCGCCCAGATCTTGAGCGTGAGCCGCTTGTCCATCGGGAGCTCGCGCCAGATGTCGCGCACCGTGACCAGGCGCTCGAGGCCCGTGTGCGTGACGACCGCCACGCCCGTCGTCGGCGTCGCGTCGAGCGCGGCGAGGAACCCGCCCACGTGCGGCGCCATGACGTGCGGCATCCCCTCGGCGAGGACGGCGAGGTCGCCCTCCCCGGAGGATCGCAGCGCCGCGATGCGCGCGTCGCGGCGGCGCGGCGTGACGTTCCCGCCCTCGGGGAAGAGCAGCACGGCGGAGTCCGGCGCCAGGTCGGTGGCGAGCGCGGCGACCGCCTCGCTGCCCGACGGCGCACCGTGCGGTCGCCGGGAGCGCGGCACCACGAAGTACGCCGGCACGCGGTGCAGCAGGACGTCGATCGCCGGGTCCCACTGGAGCGTGTCCTTGAGGACGACGCGCGGCTCGCGGCCCGCCGCGTTGACGATCCGGTCCATGAGGACGAACGAGTCGCCCGGCCCCGCGTGGCGGCTCACCACGAGCACCGGGGCCCGTCGAGCCCGTCGGCCTCGCTGAGGTCGACGTCGATCCGCAGCCGCAGCGTCCAGCGCACCTGCCAGAAGAGCACCGAGAGCATCGTGCCCGCGAGGCGGACGTGCGCGCGCCGGAACGCCGGGCGGTCCAGGGCCCATCCGAAGCCCGAGCCCACCCAGAGGCCGAACAGCGCGACGAGGGCGGCGGCGTCCCACACGACGTAGAAGCTCGCGAGCCACAGGACGCGCGGCGCGCGCAGGCGACCGGGCAGTGCCCAGCTCACGATGCCGCCGACGAGCAGGACGAGCATGATGCTCGTCGGGACGAGCAGGACCGCGAGGACGACGACCGCCGGCGCGAGCAGCAGCCGGCGGACCCATCGGGGCGGAGGCGGGACGTTCACGCGTCGCCGCCCAGCTCGTCCAGGTAGCGGCGCGCCGCCGCGTACGACGAGGCGGCGCGCGCTCGGGTCGTGTCCAGCCGGCGCGACGACGAGAGCCGGTCGTCGCCGGGGAGCGGCCCGCCGCTCGGCAGGACGTGGACGGTCACGTCGTCGGGGACCTCGGCGAGCTCGCGCGCGAACCGGTGCCGTCGGGAGATCTCGAACGTCACCTTCGCGACCTCCACCGCGGTCCGCGGGGGCCGCAGCGGCTCCTCGATCCGGCCGACCTGGAGCACCCAGACCGTGCGGGCGCCGCGGCGCACGGCCTCGCCTAGCGGGATCGAGGAGACCACGCCGCCGTCGACGTAGTGCTCGTCCCCGATGCGCGTGGGCGGCAGCGCGCCCGGGACGGACGCCGAGGCGAGCACGGCGTCGACGAGCGGGCCGTCGCTGAACCAGCGCTCGGCCGCGCGCTCGATGGACGCTGCGGCGACGACGAGCGGCACGGCGAGGTCGGCGAACGTGGTGCGCTCGCCGAGCACCTGCCGCAGGAGCGCGCGCAGCGGCGCCGGGCTGGCGAGGTGGGTGCGCGTCGTGGCGAGCCGGTGCACCTGGCGGTACCACGCCTCGCCGTAGACCTGCGCCGCCGCAGGCGACGACCAGGCCGACTCGAGGCGGGGGACGACGGCGGGCGTGGGGTCGGCCGCGAGGGCGGCGCCGTTGATCGCGCCGATGGACGTGCCGACGACCAGGTCGGGCGTGATCCCGCGCTCCAGCAGCGCACGCAGCATGCCGATCTGGACCGCGCCGCGCACGCCCCCGCCGCCCAGGACGAACGCGGTCGGGGCGGGCGCCGTCGTCATGGACCGATCGTAGGCGCGGGTAGGCTGGCGCGCCGGGGAAATGCGACAGACCGACCACTCGATCGACGACGATGGGCACCATGAGCACCACCAGCACGACGCGTGGTGCGCGCACGCGCACCGTGGACGGCAGCCCCGCCCCTGCACCGGTCGCGGCCCGGCGCGGGCCGTCGGGCGTGCTCGCCGCGCTCCAGGCGCTCGCGCTGTCGCTCGCGGTCGTGGTGCTGCCCGGCGTCGTGGCCTTCCTCGCGTCGTCCACCGGGTCCTCCGAGGGCTCTGGGTGGGGGCAGTCGGTGACGATCGCCGCCGGGTTCTGGCTCCTCGGGCATGGGGTGCCGCTCGTCGCGAGCGGGACGACGGTCACGCTGGTCCCGCTGGGGCTCACCGCCCTCGCGCTGTTCTGCTGCTTCGCGTCGGCCCGCCGCTCCGCGCACACGACCCTGTCCGCCTGGGTCGCGGGCACCGTGACCTACGCGCTCGCGACGCTCGGCGTCGCGCTCCTCGCCGGGTCCACCCCGCCGTGGGGCCTCGCCGTCGCCGTCGTCGGGGGCGCGCTCGTCGGCGGGCTCGGCCTCGGGGCCGGGATCCTCGCGCGACCCGACGCCCCCCTCGTCGGCGACCTCACGCAACGGCTCGACCGCTGGGTCCCGCCGACGGTCCGGCTGGGCCTGCGCGGCGGGCTGCTGGGCACGAGCCTGCTGGCCGGCGTCTCCGCCGTCGTCGTCGGGGCGTGGCTCGTCGCCGGGCGCGCGACGTCGGGCGACATCGTCGCCGGGCTCGTGCCCGGGACCGTCGGCGGGATCGTCCTCGCCCTCGCACAGCTCGCCGTCCTGCCGAACGTCGTGGCCTGGGCCGGGGCGTGGCTCGTCGGGCCGGGCTTCGCCGTCGGCGAGGGCAGCACGTTCGCGCCGAGCGGCGCGGAGCCGGGCGCGCTGCCCGCGATCCCGCTCCTCGGCGCGCTGCCCGGCGACGACTGGACCAACCCCCTCACGCCCTGGGTGCCCGCGGTCGTCGTCGCCCTCGGGGTCGTGGCCGGGGCGTTCGTCTGGCGCCGCCTGCGCGACGTGACCGGCACCCACCCCGACGACGACGTCCGGTGGCTCGACGTCGCCCTCGCCGTGGGCGGGGTCGCGCTCGGCGCGGGACTCCTCGTCGGGGGCGTGAGCTGGCTCGCGGGCGGAGCCGTCGGGCCCGGGCGCCTCGAGGTCGTCGGCGCCGACGCGCTCGTCGTCGGAGCCCTCGCCGCGGCCGAGATCGGCGGCGGCGCCGCGCTCGCGATCCTCTGGGCGCGCCTCGACGTCCTGGGCCGCCGCCACGGCGACCCCCTCGACGACGAGGCCTGACCTGCCGACGTAGAGCCGCGTTCCGCCGAGGTAGAGCCGTGGTTCAACCTCCGGCCCGCCGGGTGGGGTCCGCGGCGCGGGTGGCCTCGGTGCTCGGGGCTGCGGCGCCGTCACCCCGGCCCTTCGGCCGTGGGTTCTAGGAGCGCCGCTCTGACGCCCCTTCGCATCCGAGCCCACCCCCACCGCTCGGCCGTCGTCTCGCCATGGCTCGGTGGCAAGCCGACCAGGCGGTCCTGGCAGGCCGAAAAGGCGACCGCGGCTCGTCAGACGACCAGGACAAACCGAGACCACCTGTTCGGCGTGTTGTCGCGACGACAAGGTCGCGACGCGACCGCGCGCGACCCATGACCCGCATCCGCGGCGCGGCGGTGTCGTGCCACGACCGGATGCGGCTACGGAGACCTGGATCGCGTACCGACACCGCGGGCAGTCGCCCGAGGTGAGCGGAGGCCAGGGTGAGACGACGCCGGGCGGGGTGGGTGGTGGTGCCGCGTCGTGGCGGGCCTGGCGGGAGCGACGCGAGGAACGAGCGGCGCGGATGGTAG
>NZ_JBHJYJ010000020.1:0-69555 GCF_042269845.1 Cellulosimicrobium sp. NPDC055967
GATCCCATCGACCTGACGACGCAGATTCCGCGCTGGACGCCCCAACGACGCGACAGGCAGCAAAGACTCGATCACCGCCCACGCCGCATCACTCAAATCATGCCGCCCCGCAACCTCAGCCACGACCCCGCAGCATGCCGAACCCGCAGGTCAGACACCACTTCCGAAACAGGCCCTAGCCGAGTGCCTCGACCGGACCGGCGCGACCACCGTCTCCCGCACGACCCGCGGACCGGACGGAACCTCGCGGGGCGCTGCTGCGTGAAAGAGGTAGGGGTCCTGTGACACAGGTCCGTACGGAGGGGCTCACGGGTTCGTGGCGCGAGGAGGCGACGTGCGCAAGGCAGCGGCGGGATGGTACGCGGACGCATCGGGGTCGGGCAGCGAGCGCTGGTACGACGGCGCGGCGTGGACCGACCGCACCCGCGCGCGCCGCGCGTCGGAGGACTCCGGTCCGTGGCGCCGGGTCCTCGTCGTCGGGGCCGTCGTCGTGCTCGTCGTCGCCGCGCCGCTCCTGCTCGCGGTGCTGGGCTGACGCGTCGCCGCGACGAGACCGGTCCGCACCCACGACGACGCTCGTCAGCCGAGCGGCCCCCGCACGCGGTAGGTGACGTGCGTGACGAGCGACGCCGCACGCACGGCGACGGTCTCGAGCGCGAGGGGCGGGGCGCCGTCGAGCACCCGGTCGCCATGGCCGAGGACCTGCGGGACGACGTGCAGCCGGAGCTCGTCGAGCAGGCCCGCCGCGAGCGTCTGGTTGATGGTCGCGGCGCCGCCGGCGACGGAGACGTCCCGGTCGCCCGCCGCCTCCCGCGCCTGCGCGACGGCGGACTCGACGCCGTCGGTGACGAAGAAGAACGTCGTCCCGCCCTCCATGACGAGCGGCTCGCGCGGGTGGTGCGTGAGGACGAACACCGGCCCGTGGTACGGCGGCTCCGGCCCCCACCAGCCGCGCCAGTCGAGGTCCCACTCGCCGCGGCCCGGCGTGAACATGTTCCGCCCCATGACGAACGCGCCGGCCGCGAGGATCGCGTCGAGCTCCGCGCGGTTCTCGTCGGCTGTCTCGAACATCCACCGGTGCAGGTCCACGCCCGCGCCGAAGGGGTGCTCCAGCGTCTGGTCGGGCCGCGAGGAGAACCCGTCCACCGACACCGCCACGTCGCACGTCACGTTCCCCATGCCGACCTCACCCTCCGCGGTCCGCGCGAGCCGCGGCCGCCGTCGTCCACACCTGACGCCACCTCCGACCGGTCGTGCGCGCGGAACTCATCGCACGGCCCCGCTCGGGGTCGCGGCCTCCTCGGTCGCGATGCGCAGGGCGGCGACGAGCTCGCGGTAGAGCTCGTCGGTCGCGAGGAGCTCGGCGTGCGTGCCGCGGGCGCGGACGCGGCCGTCCTCCATGACGAGGATGAGGTCGGCGTCGATCACGGTGGACAGCCGGTGGGCGATGGTCACGACCGCGCGGTCGCGCGCGAGGTCCTCGATGACGGCGTGCACGGCGGCCTCGGTGAGCCCGTCGACCTGCGCCGTCGCCTCGTCGAGCAGCAGGACGTCGGGCGCGTGCAGGACGGCGCGCGCGAGGGCGACGCGCTGCCGCTCGCCGCCCGAGACGGTCGTCCCGACTAGGGACGTGTCGAGCCCGTCGGCGAGCGAGCGCACCTTGGTCTCGAGCCGGACCTTCGCGAGCGCCGCCCACATGGCCTCGTCGGTCGCACCGGGGTCGGAGAGGTGCAGGTTCTCGCGGATCGTGCCCGGCACGACGGGCGTCTCCTGCTCGACGTACGCGAACCGGCGCCGGACGTCGTCGAACGTGAGGTCGTCGTACGGCACGCCGTCGAGGAGGATCTGCCCGGACTCGGGCTGGAGGAACCGCAGCAGCAGGGAGAACGTCGTGGTCTTGCCCGCGCCCGACGGCCCGACGATCGCGACCTGCCCGCGGTGGGGCACGTCGAGGTCGAGGTCGCGGACCACGGGCTCGCCGCCGGGCAGGTAGCGCGCCGTGACGCCCCGCAGGGAGAGCCGCGGCGTCCCCGCCGTGCTCCCGTCGGTGCCCGACGCCGCACCCGCCCCCGCCCCCGCCGGTCGGCCCGCCTCCGCGCGGGCCGGGTCGAGCGTCGCCGTGCCCGCCCGGACCGGCCGGGCCACGTCGTCGTCCTCCTCCGGCTCGATCGCCTGGACCTCGCTGATGCGGCCCGCGGCGGCGATGCCGGCCTGGAGCTGCGTGACGTTCATGGTGAGCCCGGTGACGGGCTCGACGATCTGGAACGCGTAGAGCAGGAACGCGACGAGGCTCGACACGGCGAGCAGCCCCTCGTCGACGCGCCACGCGCCGAGCGCGAGGATGACGATGATCGCGAGCTGGATCCCGCCGCCCGCGACGGTCCACGCGATGGCCTCGGTGCGCACGGCCCGGACGCTGTGCCGCGCGGACGCCTGCGCGTCGTCGAGCACGCGGTCGATCTGGCGCCCCTCGGCGCGGCTCGCCTTGATCGTGCGGATCGCGCGGAGGCCGCCCTCGAGCGTCCCGCCCAGGCTGCCGAGCGACTCCTGCGCCTTCTCCTGCGCCTTGGCGATGCGCGGCATGAGCGCGCCCACGAGCACGGCGATGACGACGATCGCGCCGAGCGTCGTGCCGAGCAGCACGATGTCGAGCACGCCCATGAGGATGACCGTCCCGACGAGGGAGACGGCGAAGTTGACCAGGTTGACGATGCTCGACGACGCGGCCTCGCGCAGCAGCACGGTGTCGGAGGTGACGCGCGTGACGAGCTCGCCCGTCGGGCGGCCGGTGAGCGCGCCGATCCGCGCGCGGAAGTAGCGCCGCACCATGGACGACCGCGCGTCGAGCACGACCCGCTCGGCGAGCGTGCCGAGCAGGATCCACTGCCACAGCCCGAGCACGAGGCCCACGACGAGCAGCCCGACGAGCGTGAGGACGGCCGGGGTCAGCGACTCCCCCGTCCCGAGGGTGTCGAGGACCCACTTGGTGACCATCGGCGTCGCGAGCGTGGCGGCCGTGGTGCCCAGCCCCAGGACGAGCCCGAGCAGGAGCGTGCGGCGGTGCGGTCGGACGAACTCCCCGAGCACTCTGAGCCGTGGGAGGAACGGGCCCTTGGCATCGCTCGTGGCGGGCGTCGAGGTCGGCGAGCCGGTGGCGTCGGTCGTGGACATGCCGTCAACCATGGTTGACATCCTCTCTCGTGTCAACTGTGGTTGACGCGGGGCGGATCGTGACAACGGAACGGTCGTGACCACTAGTGGAACATGGCTGTTCCACTAGTGGCAAGAGGTGTTCCATGCCCCGGAGGGCTATCGTGGGCCGCGTGACGGCACGAACCAGCGCTCGGGACGCCACCACCGCGCCAGCCTCCGCAGCGGCGCACGACGCCGTGCCCGCGGAGAGCGGAACCCGCGCGCGCACGCGGCGCGCGATCCTCGACGCCGCGGTCGCCGTGCTCAGCGCGGACAAGTCCGCGTCGCTCGGCGACGTCGCCCAGTCCGCGCAGGTCGGGCGCACGACGCTGCACCGCTACTTCCCCGAGCGGGCCGACCTCGTCGAGGCGATCGGGACCGAGGCCGTCGAGCGCACGCGTGCCGCGATCGTCGCGGCCCGCCTCGACGACGGCGACCCGGTGGCCGCGCTGCGCCGTCTCGCGTTCGAGTACTTCGACCTCGGCCCCTGGTACGTGGTGCTGTCCAACGAGCTGCCCGACTGCGAACCCGAGTTCTGGGCGGAGTCCGAGGCAGCCGAGGAGCCGGTGCGCGAGCTCCTGCGCCACGGCCAGGCGGAGGGCGTGTTCGACGACCAGCTCACCGTGTCGTGGCTGGTCCGCACCCTGTGGTGGATGCTCTTCAACGCCTGGGCGATGCACGACGAGGGCGAGGCGACGCGCGCCGACGCGCTCCGCATGGCCGTCCGCAGCATCGAGGGCGTCGCGCTCGCCCGCGGGGCCCGCCCGTGAGCACCGGCCCGGGCCCGCGGCCCGGCCCCGGCGAACGCCTGCGGCGCTGGTGGCAGCGCGCCGACGAGGTGCGCACGGGCGTGCGCTGGGCGAGCGTCGCGACGGTCTTCGGCGGGATCGCCGTCGCGCTCGTGTGCCTCGTGCTCGTGCTGCGCGGTCGCGCCTGGGCGTGGTTCCCGCTCCTCGTCGCCGTGGCCGTCGCGCTCCGCGAGGTCCGCTACCTCCAGCGCGCCGCGCGCGGCGGCCGGCCCCGCTACCAGGAGAACGCGCCGCGCTGATGCGCGAGGCGTGGCCCGCGCGGCCCACGGGGAGGCACCCTCGTCATCCGGAGGTCGCACCCCGGTGGACCGCAGGATCCACCGGACGGGCGACGCGCCGGGGGCGGGTCGGCGGGAAGACTGGCGGTACGGCGTCGGGCAGCGGCGCCACAGACCTCCGGAGGTGCTCCGTGACGACCCCGACCCCCGCCCGGGACGCTGCGTCCCCCGAGCAGCTCCCCGAGCCGTCCCCGACGCAGCCCTCCGTGCGTGCGGCCGCGCGCGGCCTGCGCGTCACGGCGCGTCGCGGTGCCCGACGGCGCGAGGTCGACCCCGCGCCGCGCCCGGCCGTCCCGCCGGTCGAGCGGGCGAACGGCTGGCTCGTCGCGGTCGCGGTGCTCGGTGCCGCGGTCCTCTTCTCCGTCCTCGCGATGAACGCCTTCATGGGCAGCTGACGCCCCGCGCACCGCGCGTCATCGTCGCCGTCACAGGCGCGGGTCGACGGGCTCCGACTCCAGCGCCAGCACCGCGAACACCGGCTCGTGGACGCGCCAGGTCGGCTCACCGCGCGCCACCCTGTCGAGCGCCTCGAGACCGAGGGCGTACTCCCGCAGCGCGAGGGACCGCTTGCGCCCCAGCGACCGCTCGCGCAGCCGTTCGAGGTTGCGCTCCTCGGTGTACTCGGGGCCGTAGATGATGCGCAGGTACTCCCGGCCGCGGACCTTGAGCCCGGGCTGCACGAGCCCGCCGCCCTTCCCGGGCGCGCCCCGGCGCCGCACGAGGTTGGCGACCGGCTTGACCACCATGCCCTCGCCGCCGGTCGCCGTGAGCTCCTCCCACCAGGCCGTCCCCTCGGCGCGCGACGCGTCGTCGGCGAGGTCGACGACGACGCGCCGCGTCGTGCGGAACAGCGCCGGATCCGCCGCGACGAGCCGGTCCGCGACGTCGAGGTGCCACAGGTGGTCGCGCTCGGCGTACGTCGTCCCGACCGACTCCGCGGACCCGGATCGCGCGGACGTCCCGCTCGCAAGCACCTGGAACGGCGCGACCTGCACGCCGCGCAGCGGGTCGGACGCGGCGTCGCCGTCCACGGCCGCGCCCGTGTCCCAGCGGTAGCGCCGGTACGTCTCGACGAACAGCTCGGCGTCGGTCGACCGCCGCGCGGTCCGACGCCGGAGCTCGCCCACGTCGACGCCCCGCGCCTCGGCCGCGGCGAGGGCCGCGAGCGCCGACGGCATGACGGCCCGCGCGGCCGCCCCGACGCTCGCGTACTGGTCGCGCAGGAGCTGGTCGGCCTTGAGCGACCACGGCAGGACCTCGGCGTCGAGCAGCACCCAGTCGGCGCCGAGCGCGTCCCACGTCCCGGCCGCGGCGAGGGCCGCGGCGACGCGCCCGAGCAGCAGCGCCGTCGTCGGCTCGTCGAGGAACGACCGCCCGGTGCGGGTGTGCACCGCGCCGGGCGCGTCGATCCCGAACCGCTCCGCGACGACGCGCGACCCGTCCGCCGACCCCGAGTCACGCGCGACCAGCAGAACCGCTCGCGACCCCATGTGCTTCTCCTCGCACACGACCCGGTCGACGCCGTCGCGCGCGTACGCGGCGAACGCGGCGTCGGGGTGCTCCAGGAGGCCGGGCAGGGTCGAGGTCGCGACCGGGCTCATGGTCGGCGGCAGGTACAGGAGGAGGCGCGGGTCGACGGCGAACCGGCTCATGACCTCCAGCGCGCCCGCCGCCTGCTCCTCACCGACGGTCACGCGCCCGTGCGTCGCGGTCTCGACGGCGCGACGCCCGAGCACGTCGGCGACGGAGAGCAGGTCGGGCTCGCGCGTGGACGCCCCACCGGTGCCCGAGTCCTCCGGCAGGAACGGGCGCGCGGGCGCGTAGTACTCGCGCGCCGCGGGGACCTGCACCACCTCCTTCTCCGGGTAGCGCAGCGCGGACAGCCTCCCGCCGAACACGCACCCCGTGTCGAGGCACATCGTGTTGTTGACCCACTCGGCCTCGGGCGTCGGCGTGTGCCCGTAGAGGACCATGGCGCGACCGCGGTAGTCGTCCGCCCACGGGTAGCGCACGGGCAGGCCGAACTCGTCGGTCTCGCCGGTCGTGTCCCCGTAGAGCGCGAAGCTCCGCACCCGGCCCGACGCGCGCCCCTGGTAGGACTCCTTGAGCCCCGCGTGCGCGACGACGAGCCGGCCGTCGTCGAGCACGAGGTGGGAGACGAGGTCGCGGCAGAACTCCGCGACCTCGCGCCGGAACTCCTCGGGCTCCGCGGCGAGCTGCGCGAGCGTCGTCTCCAGGCCGTGGGAGACCTTGACGTCGCGACCGCCGAGCGCGCGCACGAGCTTGTGCTCGTGGTTGCCCGGCACCGCGAGCGCGTGCCCCGCGCGGACCATGCCCATCGCGAGCCGCAGCACGCCCGGGGAGTCGGGCCCGCGGTCGACGAGGTCGCCGAGGAAGATCGCGCGCCGGCCCGCGGGGTGCGCGGCGTCGACGGGCCGGCCCGCGTCGTCGCGCACGACGGCGTAGCCCAGCTCGCCGAGGAGGGTCACCAGCTCGTCGAGGCAGCCGTGCACGTCGCCGATCGCGTCGAACGGGCCGTGCTCGTCGCGACGGTCGGTGAGCAGCGGCGTGCGCACGATCCGCGCGGCCGCGACCTCGTCCTCCCCGCGCAGCACGTGCACGGTGCGGAACCCCTCGCGCTGCAGGCTCTTGAGCGACGACCGCAGCGCCGCGCGCTGCCGCTTCACGACGTGCGCGCCGAACCCGCGGTCCGCGCGCGCCTCGTTGCGCTCGACCGCGACCTTCTCCGGCACGTCGAGGACGATCGCGACGGGCAGGACGTCGTGGGCGCGCGCGAGTGCGACGAGGGTCTTGCGGGCCTCGCGCTGCACGTTCGTCGCGTCGACGACGGTGAGCAGGTTCGCCTCGAGCCGCTTGGACACGATGGTCTCCAGGACCTCGAACGCCGCCCGGGTGGCCGCCTGGTCGTTCTCGTCGTTCGACACGAGGCCGCGGCACACGTCCGACGACACCGTCTCGTACGGCCCGAAGTGCTCGCGCGCGAACGTCGACTTCCCCGAGCCGGAGACGCCGACGAGCACCACGAGGCTCGACGCAGGCACCCGCAGGTCGCGCGTCGCCCCCACGCTCTCGGTCGCGGGCTCCGTCGCGTTCTCGGTCGCGTTCTCGGTCGCGGGCTCCGTCGCGTTCTCGGCCGCGGGCTCGCTCGTCCGCGCCGTCATGGGCTCGCTCATCGGGCCTCCTCCCCGTCGCGCGTGCCAGGTGCTGCCGCGGTCGGCGCGTCATGCTCGACGGGCCCCTCCGGCACGAGGGTGAGGACGACCATCTGCGTGGGCGCCCCGACCTCGGGGGCGAGCGGCCCGACGTCGCGGTGCTCGACCGCGTATCCGTACCGGCCCGCGACGAAGGCCGCCCACGCGCGCAGCTCCCCGCGCGTCCACTCGAACCGGTGGTCGGGGTGCCGCACCGGGCGTCCGCCAGGCCCGTCGAGCAGGTTCGGGTAGTGCACGTTGTACTCCGCGTTGGGCGTCGTGACGACGACGGTGCGCGGTCGCGCGTGCCCCAGCACCGCGTGCGCCAGCGCGTCCAGGCGCGACGGGTCCACGTGCTCGACGACCTCCATGAGAACCGCGGCGTCGAACCCCGTGAGCCTGTCGTCGGTGTACGTGAGCGACGACTGGAGCAGGCGCACGCGCTCGCGCTCGGCGTCGCTCGCGTCGTGCAGGCGCAGCCGGGCGGCCGCGCGCTCGAGCTCGCGCGCGGAGACGTCGGTGCCGAGGACGCGCGTGAACGTCCGGTCGGCGGCGAGGCGGCGCAGGATCGCACCCTCGCCGCAGCCGAGGTCGACGACGGTCCGCGCGCCGACCTCGTGCAGCACCCCGAGCACCGCGTCCGCGCGCTGCCGGGCGAGCGGCGGCTCCGGCACGTCCGCCCCGGGTGCCGTCGCGCCGTCGGGCGAGACCCCGCCGTCGGGCTCGGCCGCGTCCGGGGTCGAGGCGCCGTCGAGCGCGGCGAGGCGCGCCGTCGCGTCCTCGACGTAGCGGCGCTGGTGCGCGAGGTAGCGGCGCAGGATCTGCGCGCGCTCGGGGTGGTCGGCGAGCCAGCCGCCGCCCGCGCGCACGAGCTTGTCGACCTCGTCCGTGGAGACCCAGTAGTGCTTGGCGTCGTCGAGCACGGGCAGCAGCACGTAGAGCTGCGCGAGCGCGTCGGCGAGCCGGCGCGTGCCGCGCAGGCGCAGGTCGACGTACCGCGACGTGCCCCATGCCGGGACGGTCGGGTCGAGCGGCTCCGCGGTCGCCGTCACGTGCCAGCCCAGCGGCTCGAACAGCCGCCGCGCGAGGTCAGCCCCGCCCCGGCACGGCAGCGCGGGGACGTGGACGTCCAGCGGGAGCTCGACGTCGGGCAGCCCGGGCCGAGCGTCGCACCGGCCCGCCATCGCCGTCGCGAACACCTTGCCGAGCGCGACCGCGACCATCGACGACGCGGCGTAGGGCCGGTCGTTGACGTACTGCGCGAGCGCGAAGGCGTCCCCGCCGCCGAAGCGCTTGTTGCGGACGATCCCCACCGGGTCGACCTCGAGCAGCAGCGCGACCTCGCACCGCTCCGCCGTCGCCTCGGGGTAGAACACGTGCGCGCGGCCCACGGGCAGGTCGAACACCTGCGCACGGTCCGGGTGCTTGTGCAGCAGGAACCCGAGGTCGGTGGCGTCGTCGAGCGTCCCCGGGGACGCCGTCGCGGCGAGGGTCACGAGCATGGCCGCCATGGTGCCATCCGACGGCGGGCGGGGCACCGGGATTGTGGACGACCGCGCAGCCTGTGGACGTCCGAAGTTTCAGCCCCTCCGCCCATCGACGCGGGCGCCCCGGAGGTCTACCGTCGAACCACGGGCGCCGCTGCCCACGGCACGCGCCCGGCCAACGTCCAGCCGGCGGTCACACGTGGTCGCCACGGCCGAGAGCGGCCCTCGGGCCCGGAGGACGACCAGCGGGAGCGACGGCGCTCCGCCGGAAGGGGCGCGTGAGCGGGACCGGTGTACCGTCCGGTGCATGACCGACGTCCGCAGCCGCACCCACGCCCAGGCCGTCGACGCAGCGATCGAGCTCTTCACCCGCAAGGGGTACGAGCAGACGACCGTCGAGGAGATCGCCGACGCCGCCCAGGTCAGCCGCGCCACCTTCTTCCGCCGCTACGGCTCCAAGGAGGACGTGGTCTTCGCGGACCACGAGCTCCTGCTCGACGAGGTCGTCGTCATGCTGGCCGCGACCCGGCCCGTGCCCGACGCCGACGGCCGGCTCACGCCGGACCCCGCCGTCGACCCGTACGTCGAGGTCTGCCGCGCGGCGCGGCTCGTGTTCGACCACCACGTCGGGCAGCGGGAGACTTCGCTCGCGCGGTGGCAGCTCCTCCAGCAGGTGCCGGCGCTGCGCGACCGCGAGCTCGTCACGACGCACCGCTACGAGCGGGCGTTCACCGCGTACCTGCGCGACGCGCTCCCGCCCGACGAGCGCCGCTCCACCGCGTCCATCGCGTTCGCCGCGTCGGTCGTCGCCGTGCACAACGCGCTCCTGCGCCGGTGGCTGCGCTCCCCCGACCAGGACCTGCGCCCCCAGCTCGAGGAGGCGTTCGCGGACCTGCGCCGCGCCGCCGTCGGCCGGTACGCGGCACCCGACGACGCCGCACCGACCGACGGGCGCGGCCCCGGGGACGGCACGCCCTCCGGGCGACGCGTCGTCGTCACGGTGGTCGACGCCGGGACGGACGCGCAGGGCGTCGCGGACGACGTCGCCCGCGCCGTCCGCGACGCCCTCACCTGACCGGTGCTGGCCCCGAGATAGCGACGTCCCGCCGAGATAGCGACGCACGACCTCCTGGGACCGCGGATCGCCGCCGGGCGTCGCTATCTCGCGAGAGGTGCGCACGCACGGTGGCGGGGAATGCGCCGGTAGCATCGGCGGTTGCAGAACGCAGTACGCACGAACGTGCTCCGGGGTCGGTGCAATTCCGAGCCGGCGGTGACAGTCCGCGACCCGCGCCCACGCGCGGTTGACCTGGTGGAACTCCAGGACCGACGGTGACAGTCCGGATGGGAGGAAGCACGTGCGGCGCGGCCGTCCTCGGCCGGGCTCTCACGAGCCCGCGCGACGGGGCGCGGCCTCGCCGTGGTGAGCGACGCCGTCGGGCCGCCCTGGGCGCCCGGCCCGCCGCCCGCCCTCACCCCGGAGCCACCGTGCCCGGGAGGACGAGGACATCCGATGGACCTGATCCACGCGCTGTTCGACGCGCAGCTGACGATCGGCGACCAGCACCTGCTGTGGCGCGAGATCGTGGGCAACGGGTTCGGCCTGGCGTCGGCGCTGGGCGGCATGCGGCGCAAGGTGTGGGCGTGGCCGGTGGGCATCGTCGGCAACCTGCTGCTGCTCACGGTGTTCCTCGGCGCGGTGTTCGCGACCCCCAACCCCGTGAACCTGCTCGGCCAGGCCGGGCGGCAGGTCATGTTCGTCGTCGTGTCGGTGTACGGGTGGGTGCAGTGGCGCCGGACCCAGGCCCGGCTCGGCGAGACCGACGCGGACAGCCACGGCGTCGCCGTCGTGCCGCGCTGGGCGTCGTGGCGTCAGCGCGCGTTCCTCGTCGTCGCGCTCGTCGGCGGGACGGCGCTGCTCACGCCCCTGTTCCGGGCGCTCGAGTCGTACGAGCCCGTCTGGGCCGACGCGTGGATCTTCATGGGCTCGCTGCTCGCGACGTACGGCATGGCCAAGGGCTGGGTCGAGTTCTGGCTGATCTGGGTCGCGGTGGACGTCGTGGGCGTGCCGCTGCTGATCTCGGCCGGGTTCTACGCGTCCGCGTTCATGTACGTGTTCTACGGCGCGTTCACGCTCGTCGGGTTCTTCGTGTGGTGGCGCGTCAACCGGCGCGCGACGGCTGAGGCGGCGGCGGGCGCGCCCGCCTGACCTGGGTGCCTGCGGCCGGGGCAGCCGCGGGTCAGTCCTCGAACAGCATCCGGTCCGACGGCGCGGTGCGGCTCGCGCGCAGCGCCGGGTCCGTGCACAGCGCCTCGACGAGCTCCTCGCTCCCGCCCACGTAGGTCGCGGCGGCGTCGATCTCGGTCCCGACGAACCACGACCTGTCCTCGGGCCACCACAGGTTGGGCGGCTGCTCGTGGTCGCGGAAGACGCCGACGTCGGCGAGGGTCCCCGTCCACAGGTGGTACTCGCGGTGCGGGAGCAGGAGCATCGGCGCGGCCGGGCGCTCGACGAGCGTCGGCGCGAGCTGCTCCCACGCCTCGGCGACCGCGCGCTCGATCTCCGCTGCGGTCGGCCGCGGCTCGTCCTCGGGCCACCCGACCAGCGGCGCTGCGCCCGAGCTCGCGCGCGGGTCCGTGCCGTGGTCGTAGAGGAACGCGTGGCCCGTCCACAGCGCGAGGTGCACGGGCTGGTCCCCGGTGAAGGCCGCGAGCGCCGCGGCCAGGGCGTCGGTCCGCGTCGCGAGCGTGTCGTCGTCGTCCCAGCCCGGGTGCGGGACGCACGCGTACGCCGCGTAGCCGCGCGGGACCGTGCCGTCGACGCGCGGGCCGAACTCCCCGAGGCGCGGTGCGATCCACGCGCCCAGGGAGGCGTCGTCGTCCCAGGTCACCCGGCCGGCCGTCGTCGTCACGCGGGAACCCTACGACGGGAGCGCGCCGCTGAGCCCGACCTCGTTGCCGTCCGGGTCGCGGAACACGGTCTTCACGACCCCGCCGTCGTACGTCTCGCGGCGGTCCGGCTCGATCCCCCGCTCCGAGGCCGCGGCGAGGAACGCGTCGACGTCGTCGCGGAACACGGTGACGACACCGTGGCCGGCGTGCTCGGGCACCTGCTCGACGACGAGCCACCGGTGCTCGGCGAGCTCCCAGACGGACTCGGTGGGCGTCGCGACGAACGTCGGGTCGGACCCGAGGAGCCGCACGTACCAGTCGCGCGCCGGGTCGTGGTCGCGCACGTGCATCGTCACGAACAGGTCGAGGGCCATCCCTCGACGGTAGGACGAGGGCCGCGGGGCCGCACGGCGTCACGGATCCGATGCGATACGCCGTCTCAGATTGACTGATACCCGGTATCGCTGCACTATGGGAGAGACCGCCGCCGACGCCGGGCCCGCACCCGGGGACCCGCACCGGAGCCGGTCGCGCACGACCGACCGCAGCCGCCCTCCCAGGGGAGCACCGATGCCCACCACCCCGATCATGCCCGGAGTCACCGAGCCCACCTACGACCTCGCGACCCCGCTCGACCTCGACTACGCCGGCGCGTTCGCCGACGCGACCGAGGAGGACCGCGCCCACCAGCAGCGCGTCCGGCAGTTCGTCCAGGACGAGGTGCTCCCGGTCATCGACGACTACTGGGAGCGCGCCGAGGTCCCGTTCGACCTCGTCAAGCGCATGGGCGAGCTCGACCTCCTGCGCGACGGCGTCGACGTCGATGGCCGCCCGCGCGTGAGCCTGCTCGGCGCGGGCCTCGCCGCGATGGAGATGTCGCGCGGCGACGGCTCCGTCGCGACGATCTGCGGCGTCCAGGGCGGCCTCGCGCTGCGCAGCATCCAGATGCTCGGCTCCGACGAGCAGCGGGCGAAGTACGCCGAGCCTATGGCGCGCGGGGAGATCCTCGGCGCGTTCGCGCTCACCGAGCCCACCCACGGCTCGGACTCCGTCTCGCTCGAGACGACGGCGCGCAAGGAGACGCGCGACGGCGTCGAGGGCTACGTGCTGAACGGCGAGAAGAAGTGGATCGGCAACGGGTCGTCGGGGCACGTCACGGTCGTGTGGGCGCGCCTCGTCGGCGACGACGGCGACGGCCAGGTCCACGGGTTCGTCGTGCCGCAGGACACCCTGGGCTACACGGGCACGACCATCACCGGCAAGGTGTCGCTCCGCGCGATCTGGCAGGCGCACGTCGTGCTCGACGACGTGTTCGTCCCCGCCGAGAACGCCCTGCCGGGCGCGCGGTCGTTCAAGGACACCTCGCGCGTGCTCTTCGCGACGCGCCTCGGGGTCGCGTGGGCCGCCGTCGGGCACGCGGTGGCGTGCTACGAGGCCGCGGTCGCGTACGCGAAGCAGCGCGTCCAGTTCGGGCGCCCGCTCGCCGCGAACCAGATGGTGCAGGAGCGCCTCACCCGGATGCTCTCGACGATCACGCAGCTCCAGCTCCTCGTCGCGCAGATGACGCGGCTCGACGAGGCGGGGACGCTCACCGGCCCGCAGGCGTCGCTCGCCAAGTACACGTGCACGCGCGGGGCCCGCGAGGTCGCGGCGAGCGCGCGCGACCTGCTCGGCGGCAACGGGATCCTGCTCCAGAACCGCGTCGCGCGGCACTTCGCGGACATCGAGGCCCTGCACACGTACGAGGGCACCGAGTCGGTCCAGGCGTTGATCGTCGGTCGTGACATCACGGGCGTCTCCGCGTTCGTCTGACGGTCCCGAGGGCGCACGCCCTCTCCCCCGCTCCCCGGCGCCGCTCGCCCCTCCTCGCGGCGCCGGGGCTCCCTCCTGTTCGCCCCGTCTCCTCGCCCTCCCCGGATCGGAGTCCCATGAGCACCGACGCCAGCCCCCTGCCCGACGCCGCCGCCGTCACCCCCGAGGACGAGGTCACCCCGGTCCTCCTGCACGGCGCGCGCACCCCGTTCGCGCGCTTCCGCGGCGCGCTCGCCTCGCTCTCCGCGGCCGAGCTCGGCGCGCACGCGATCCGGGGCGCGCTCGCGGCCGCGGGCGTCGCGCCGGAGCAGGTCGACACGGTGATCGTCGGGCAGGTCGTGCAGGCGGGTGCCAAGCAGGGCCCCGCGCGCCAGGCCGCGATCCTCGCGGGCCTCGGCTGGGACGTGCCCACCGTGACGATCAACAAGCTGTGCCTCTCGGGCCTCACCGCGATCATCGACGCGGCCCGCCTGGTCCGTACGGGCGAGGCGAGCGTCGTCGTCGCGGGCGGCCAGGAGTCCATGACGAACGCACCGCACCTCGTCGTCGGGTCGCGCTCCGGGTTCGCGTTCGGGGACGTGACGATGGCCGACTCGCTCACGCACGACGGGCTGAACGACCCGTTCAGCGGCGAGGTCATGGGCGAGCTCACGGACCGCGGCTGCGCGACGCGCGGCATCGGCCGCCCCGAGCAGGACGCGTTCGCGCTGCGCTCGCACCAGCGGGCCGCCGCGGCGCGCGACGCCGGGCGGCTCGCCGAGGAGATCGCCCCCGTCGAGGTGCCGCAGCGGCGGGGCGAGCCGGTCGTCGTCGAGCACGACGAGGGCGTGCGCGCCGACACGACGCTCGAGGCCCTGGAGCGCCTGCGCCCGGCCTTCGTGCGGGACGGGACCATCACCGCCGGGTCGAGCTCGCCCCTGTCCGACGGCGCGGCGGCGGTCGTCGTCGCGAGCCGCGCCTTCGCGAAGCGCAACGGCCTGTCGTGGCTCGCCGAGATCGGTGCGGCGGGCCAGGTCGCGGGGCCGGACGGCTCGCTGCACTCCCAGCCGTCCCGGGCGATCGAGGCCGCCGTGCGGCGCGAGGGGATCGCCGCGGCCGACCTCGACCTCGTGGAGATCAACGAGGCGTTCGCCGCCGTCGCGCTGCAGTCGATCGCCGACCTCGGCATCGACGCCGACGTCGTCAACACCGACGGCGGCGCCATCGCGCTCGGTCACCCGGTCGGCGCGTCGGGCGCCCGGCTCGCGCTGCACCTCGCGCTCGCGCTGCGCCGCCGTGGGGGCGGCGTCGGCGCGGCGGCGCTGTGCGGCGGGGGCGGGCAGGGCGACGCGCTGATCCTGCGGGCCTGACGCCCTCGCCGGGCGCGGCAAGGCCCCGCCGCACGCACTTGCCCGAGCGAACCACCCGACCCTGGTGCACGATGCTGCACCAGGGTCGGCGCGTTTCGGCCGCCGCGGTGTGACGCAGATCGCGCCGAGGTCGGTCGAAACCGCGTCATGGATCGCGCCGGGCGCGGTCTCTCTCCCTGAACCACCCCGACGAGAGGACCGCCATGACCACCGTGACCGAGGCAGCCCGCCGCACCGCGAGCCGCGCGCGCCACTCGCACCTGTCCGCCGCCGCCGTCGTGCTCGTCGGCCTCGCCGCCGGGTTCGCCGCGGCGCCCTACCTGCTCGGCTGAGCCGGGCCGCCGTCCGGGCCGTCCCGTGGGCCCTCGCCGCGGAACGAGTCGACGAAGCCCCAGACCGCGCTCCCGACCCCGCTGAGGCAGAGGATCGAGACCAGCGTGAGCATCAGCGCCTCGGCGACGTCGCCCGCGACCCAGCCCTGGACCGCGCCCGCCACGACGAAGGGGCCGACCAGCGCGCACAGCACCAGCACCGCGACCGCCCACCAGCGGCGCCGCCGCTGGTTGCGCGGCGGCTTCGAGAGTCCGTAGTGATACAGCGCCACGCCCGGAGCCTACGGCTCGACGGCACGGTCGCGGGCGTGCGCCAGCTGCTCATCGAGGCGATCGAGCAGCGGGACCTGGCCCGCGACGACGAGGCCGCGAGCCCTCGCGAGCGGGAACCAGCCGGCCCGGTCGAGCTCGGGGAACTCCTGCATCCGCCCCGAGCGCGGCGGCCACTCCAGGGCGAACGTGTTGCTGGAGATCGCCGTGACGTCGAGGTCCGCCTCCCGTGCCCACGCCGCGACGAGCTTCCCGGCCCGCTGGCGCACGGTGCCGAGGTCGAGGTCGGGCGCCTGCGCCGCCGGGGCAGGCACGCCGAGCTCCTCCGCGAACTCGCGCAGCGCCGCGGCACGACCCTCCTCCCCGGGCTCCACCTCGCCCTTGGGGATCGTCCAGCCGCCCGCGTCCTTGCGCGCCCACAGCGGTCCGCCCATGTGCCCGAGGAGCACCTCGACGACGTCGTCCCGGAACCGGTAGAGCACGAGCCCTGCTGACTGCTTCACCCCTCCTTCCTACACAGCCGACGGCGGGACGGCCCGTCGGGGGCCGTGCCCCGGGGTTCATCGTGGGCGGGTCGTGGTCCTGGGCGGGCGGCGGGGCCGGGCTCCCTTCCCGCCGTGGTCCTGGGTGGAGGCGGGGCTGGGCTCCTCGCCCGCCGTGGGCCTGTGGGTGGCCGCGCGTAGCGTCGGTCGCCTCAGGACCAGACCGCAGGAGGGGACGACCATGACCACGCCGAGCGTCACGCACCTCAACCCGCCCGGGCTGCACCGCAACCCGGCGTTCTCCCAGGGCACGATCGTCGAGACCGGTCGCACGCTCTACGTCGGCGGCCAGAACGGGACCGACGCCGAGGGCGCGATCGTCGAGGGCGGCATCGCGGCCCAGACCGCGCAGGCGCTGCGCAACGTCCTCGCCGTGCTCGCCGAGGCGGGCGCCGGGCCGCAGGACGTCGCGCGGCTCGCCGTCTACCTCGACCCGGAGGCCGACCTCATGGCGGGCTTCGCCGCCGTCGGCGAGGTCTGGGGTCCGCACCCCGCGGCGGTGACGGTCCTCCGGGTGGGGATCGGCCGGCCCGGTGCTCTCGTCGAGATCGAGGCGGTCGCGGCCCTGCCTGCCTGAGCCGCTCGGGCCGACACCCCTCTCCACGGGCGTACGGCCGTAGCCCCGGCTACCGTCCGGGGGTGCCCGCCGACCCTGCCCCGCACCGCTCGCTCGGGCGCGCCAGGAGGCGCGCCCTGGGACGGGCTGCGGCGTACGGGATCGCGGCCTCCGTCCCGGTGTTCGTGCTCGCGTGGCTCGTGCGCGCGGAGTCGGGGCTCGTCGTCGAGGCCGACCGCGCCGCCGTCGCCGCGGCGACCGGGTTCACCGGCGAGCGGCCCGCGTTCGAGCGCACCCTGCTCGTGGGGCAGGAGGTGCTCGCCGCGCGGTGGATGAACCTCGCCGCGATGGGCGTGTGCCTCTGGGCGTGGCGGCGCCACGGCCTCGGGACGCGGGCCGCCTGGGCGGCCGGGACGATCTGGGGCGCGTGGGCGCTCGGGCTCGGCGCGAAGGAGCTCGTCGACCGCGCGCGTCCCGTCGTCGAGGACGCGGTGACCGTCGTACCCGGGTCCAGCTTCCCGTCCGGGCACGCGATGAACGCCGCCGCCGTCGGGGTGAGCCTCACGGTGCTCGTGTGGCCGCTGCTCGGCCGTCGTGGCCGCGTCGCCGTCGTGGGCGGCGCGACCGCGCTCGCGCTCGTCACCGCGGCCGACCGCGTGCTGCTCGGCGCTCACTACCCGTCCGACGTCGTCGGCGGCATCCTCTTCGGCGGCGCCGTCGCGGGGGCGTCCGCCGTCGGCTACCACGGGTGGGCGTCCGCCCGGTCTGCCCGCTCTTCCGGCTCCGCTCCCAGGAACGAGGTCTGATGCATCCCTTCGTGCACCGCTACGAGCTCGACACGTCCCGGCCCACCGCGAAGGAGGTGCTGCGCGACGTCGGCCTCCGGGCGTTCCTCCCCGGCGCGGTCCTGTGGGTCCTCATCGTCGCGACCGGGTTCCTCGTGACGGGTCCGCTGGGCGACCTGCCCGGCGAGGTCGCGGTGAACCGGTGGCTCGAGCAGCGGCGCACGCACTTCTGGGACACCGTGACCGACCTGTTCTCGCTGATCGGGACCACCGAGTTCATCATCGGCGGGACGGTGCTCACGATCCTGCTCGTCTGGTGGCGCACGCGGCAGTGGTGGTTCGCCGTCGTGCCCGCGCTCGCCGTCGCCCTCCAGGCGCTGATCTTCCTCACGTCGTCGATCGTCGTCGGGCGCGAGCGGCCCGACGTCTCGCGGCTCGACGAGGCACCGCCCACGTCGAGCTTCCCCTCCGGCCACACCGGCGCGTCCGCGGCGTTCTACCTCACCCTCGCCCTGCTCGCGCAGCGCATCACGCACCCCGTCCTGCGCGTCGTCGTCACGGTCCTGTGCTGCCTCGTGCCGCTCGCGGTGGGCCTGTCCCGCCTCTACCGCGGCGCCCACGGCCCGGCCGACGTGGTGGTGGGCCTGGTCAACGGCGTCGTCTGCTGCGTCCTCGCCTGGAACTACCTGCGCCGCGACGTCCGCGCACAGCGCTGAGGGCGACGCCCACCGCGCGAGGTAGAGGGCCGGTCGGCCGAGGTAGAGGCCTGGTCGCGCGAAGTAGCGGCCCGGTCGCCCGAGCTAGAGGCCTGGTCGGTGCGCACTGTCCCCGGACGACGACGGCGGGCCCGGTCCTGAGACCGGGCCCGCCGTCGTCGTGCGGTGGTCGTCCGGGCGATGCGCGCGCCCGGGCGACCGTCAGATCACGCGCAGAGACCCACCGGGTCCCACGATCCCCACGTCACGGACCCGGGCAGCTCGCCCTTGGTCCACCACTGGGCCGTGTAGTTGACCCCGGCGCGGGACACGGTCTGCCCGCCGGTGTAGACGGTCTCGCGCGACCAGTCGGCGGCGCAGTCCGCGACCTCGACGTCGGGCGCCGTGCCGCACGGACCGATCTTCTTCCAGGCGTTGGACGCGCCCGGCTCCTGGTTGCGGGTCCACCACTGGGCCTTGTACTCCGACCCCTCGTGCGAGACGACCTCGCCACCGGTGTAGACGCCCGTGCCGTACCAGGGCACGGCGCACTCGGCGGGCACCCCCGGGCCGGGGGTCGCCGCGCGGAGCGTCGAGCCCAGCGCGTCACCCAGCTCGTTGCGGTAGTCGCCCGAGAGGTCCCACCACATCGCGCCGCCGTAGCCCTGCGTCGCGACGAACTCGGCCTTGGCCGTCACGGACGCCGGGTCGTCGTAGCTCCACCACTGGTCGCCGTCGTAGAGCCAGCTCGCGCCGATCTCCGGGTCGAAGTACCGCTCGCCGTCGAACGAGCGCAGCTCGGCGTACGTCTTGGTGCCGACGTAGCCCGCGGCGGGCTGCCAGCCCTGCGAGCCGTCCTCGACGCCGTACCAGCCGTGCCCGTAGGCAGCGAGGCCGGCGTTGACCTGCGACGGGTCCGCCCCCGCGTTGACGTACATGCCGAGCGCGCCGTCGAGGCCGAGGCCCCAGTTCTGCGTGCCGTCCGGGTGCAGGTTGCCCTGGTGGCCCGTCTGGTTCGGCACCCAGCCGCCGTGGAAGTCGTAGCCCTGCACGTTGAGGAAGTCCACGACCGCGAACAGGCGCGGGTCGAGCCAGCCGCCCTGGCCGGCGTTCCAGCCACCCGCCGGCGCGAACGCCGTGAGCAGGTAGTCCTCGCCGTTCGCCGCGCCGCGCGCGTCGAGCTCGGTGCGGAACTCCTCCATGAGGAGCAGGAAGTTCTCCTTGTCCTCAGGGCGAGCGTTCGCCGTCTCGCCGCCCGTGACCGGCCACTCCCAGTCGATGTCGATGCCGTCGAAGATGCCGGCCGCGGCACCCGGGCCACCCTTGCCGTCGACGACCGGCAGGTTGCCGTCGATGTACAGGTCGAGGCACGAGTCGACGAGCGCCGTGCGGCCCTCGGCCGTGGACGCCGCCTCGGAGAAGTTGTCGGACCAGGTCCAGCCGCCGAGCGAGATGAGGATCTTGGTGTCGGGGCTGACGGCCTTGAGCTTCTTGAGCTGGTTGAAGTTGCCCGCGAGCGTCTGGCCGGGCTTGTCGGCATTCCCGTCGACGGAGTCCTTGGCCGCGACCTCCGCGACGAAGTCGTTGAGGGGGTCGCCCTCGCCGGGGACGTCGGCGATGTCGCACACGAGGTCGGTCGTGACGTTGCCGAAGGCGTAGTTGATGTGCGTGAGGTCCTCGATCGCGCCGGTGCGCACGAGGTCGGCCACGTGGAAGTCGCGCGTCACGCGCGAGTCGGCCATGACGTAGCCGACGCTGCGGAAGCCGTTGATGTCCGACGGTCCGGCGACGGAGGCCGCCGGCTTGGCCGTGGGCTGCGGCGCCGCGATGGCGGGCGACGCGAAGGTGGCCGCGGTCAGGGCGAGCGCCCCGGCGACGGCGGTGGCGGCGACCACGCGCGAGCGGGTGGTCGGTGCGGGCGAGGTCTTGGCGAGCGAGCGGCCCGAGGAGGCCGCGCTGGGTGTCGATCGATCGTTCATGAAGGCCTCGTTGCTCTTCGGCCCGGGCTGGGGACCCCGGGATTTGTTCGGTCTCCTGCAAGATACCGGGGTCAGCAGCGTTTACGCCAGGGTCCGAACGAAATTCGCCCGCGCCTCGCCGTTCGCGGTGAGCCGCGCGGAATGGGGTGGTGTCGCTCCGGGGGTGCTCCCGGTGTCGGACGGGGGAGGCAGAGTAGGGCGGTGAGCATCGACCGCGCGCCGCACGCCCCGGTGCTGCGCGCGCTCCCGACGGTCGCGCACCTCGACGCGGACGCGTTCTTCGCTGCGGTCGAGCAGCATCAGCGACCGTCGCTGCGCGGACGGCCGGTGCTCGTCGGCGGCGTCGGCCCGCGTAGCGTCGTCGCGACGGCGTCGTACGAGGCACGGCAGTACGGCGCCCGCTCGGCGATGCCGATGGAGCAGGCACGGCGGCTCTGCCCGCCGTCGACCGTCGTCGTGGTGCCGCGGTTCGCCGCGTACGCGGCCTACTCCGCCCGGATCATGACGGCGCTGCGCGAGGTCACCGACCTCGTCGAGCCCGTGAGCATCGACGAGGCGTTCGCGGACCTCGCCGCAGCCGTGGAACCCGAGACCGACCTCGAGTCGCTCGCGACGAGGATCCGCGAGCGGGCGCGCGAGCTGAGCGGGCTCCCGGTGTCGCTCGGGCTCGGCCGGTCCAAGCTCGTCGCCAAGCTCGCCTCCGAGGCCGCGAAGCCGGGCGGGGTGCGCGTGGTCGGGGCGGACGACGAGGACGCGTTCCTGCTCGGCCTTCCCGTGCGGGCGCTGTGGGGCGTCGGCCCGGTCTCGGCCGCCCGGCTCGACGAGCTCGGGGTGCGCACCGTGGCCGACCTGCGCCGCCAGCCCCTCGACACGCTGCTCCTCGTCGCCGGTGAGGCGGGCGGGACCAACCTGTACCGGATCGCGCGCGGCTGGGACGACCGGCCGGTGACGACGGTGCGCGAGCGCAAGTCCGCGGGCGCCGAGCACACGTTCGACGCCGACCTCCACGGCCGCACCGCCGTCGCCGCCGCGCTCGACCCCGTGGTCGACGCCGCGCTGGCCCGCCTCGAGCGGCACGCCGTCGCGGCACGCACGGTCGTCGTCAAGGTGCGCCTCGCGTCGTTCACGACCCTCACCCGCTCGGTGACGCTGTCCCGCCCCACGACCGACGAGGGGGCGCTGCGCGACGCCGCGCACCGGGCGCTCCGCCTCGCCGACGTCACCGAGCCGGTCCGCCTGCTCGGGGTCGCGTTCCACGCGCTGTCCGAGCACGCACAGCTCATGCTGCCGCTCGGCGCCGAGGATCCGGAGCAGACCGCGGAGCGCGACGGCGGCGCGCCCGCACCCCCGCCGTCGGCGACGGGACCCGTCCGGGCGACGGCCGCCGTCGTCGCGCCCGGCCTGGACGTCACGACCGCGGCCGAGGGGCGCGGGTGGGTCGTGCGGGTCGGCGACGACGGCCGGCTCGCGGTGCGCTTCGAGACCGCGCAGACCGGCCCGGGCTACCAGCGGTGGGTCGACCCGAACGCCGAGGACATCACGCTCGTGGAGCCGCTCGGACCGGACGGCGAGCCGGTGCGCACCGCGGCCCCGGAGGACGAGGGCTAGGCACCCCGCGTCCGGGGACCCCGGCGACCGCCCGACCGCGCGGCCGCCCGCTCCACCGTGATGCGGTCCCGGGCGCGGGCGCCGATCCTGGTCCCAGGCTCGCACCACGACACCGGGGAGGCCACGTGGAGTCCGTGCAGGGGAACGCGCCGCAGACCGAACCGCCCGAGGACGACGAACCCGCCGTCGACCCGCGGGCCCACGCCAACCGGTGGCGTGCGCTCGTCGTCCTGGCGGTCGCGCTGTCGATGGTCGTCATCGACGGGACGATCGTCGCCGTCGCCGTCCCGGACATCGTCGCCGACCTGAACCTCGGGCTGAGCGAGGCGCAGTGGATCAGCGCCTCGTACGCCGTCGTGCTGGCCGCGCTGCTGCTCTCGTCGGGCCGTCTCGGGGACCGGCTCGGGCGACGGCGGCTCCTCGTGGCGGGCGTCGTCGTCTTCCTCGCCGGGTCGCTGCTCGCCGCCGCGGCCGACGACGGCGGCTCGCTCATCGTCGGGCGGCTCGCCCAGGGCCTCGGCGCGGCCGCGATCCTGCCCTCGACGCTGTCGACCGTGAACGCGACGTTCCGCGGCAAGGACCGGGCCGCAGCGTTCGGGGTGTGGGGCGCCGTCATCTCCGGCGCCGCCGCGGTCGGCCCGCTCGCGGGCGGGTGGATCACGACGTCGTTCACCTGGCCGTGGATCTTCCTCGTCAACGTCCCCGTCGGCGCGCTCGTCGTGGTCGGCGCCTACCTCTGGGTGCCCGAGACCCGCGCGCACGCGTTCGCCCCCGGGCTCGACCTCGTCGGGCTCCTGCTGTCCGCGCTCGGGTTCGGCGCGCTCGTGTTCGGGCTCATCGAGGGCCAGACGTTCGGCTGGTGGAGCCCGAAGGGCGACGTCGAGCTGCTCGGGGCGACCTGGCCGGCGTCCGCGCCCGTCTCGCCGACCCCCGTGTTCCTCGCCGCCGGGCTGCTCATGCTCGTCCTCTTCGTCGTGTGGGAGCGGCACCGCGCGCGGGTGCGGCGGTCCGCGCTGCTCGACCTCACGCTGTTCCGCATCCCGACGTTCCGGTGGGGCAACGTCACGGCGACGACCGTCGCGGTCGGCGAGTTCGGCATCATCTTCGTCCTGCCCCTCTTCCTCGTGAACGTGCTCGCGCTGTCCACCATGGGCGCCGGGCTCGTGCTCGCGGCGATGGCGCTCGGCGCGTTCCTCTCCGGCGCGTCGGCGCGTCACCTCGCCGCCGCCGTCGGCGCCCCGCTCGTCGTGGTCATCGGCCTCGCGCTCGAGATCGTCGGGGTCGCCGCCGTCGCGCTCACGGTCACCGCGACGGTCTCCCCGTGGCTGCTCGCGGCTCTGCTCGTCGTCTACGGCGTCGGACTGGGGCTGGCGTCGGCACAGCTCACCAGCACGACCCTCGTGCAGGTTCCCGCGGAGGAGTCCGGCCAGGGCTCCGCCACGCAGTCGACGGCGCGACAGGTCGGCTCCGCGCTCGGGACCGCGCTCGTCGGGACCGCGCTCGCCGTCCTGCTCGCCAGCGCCGTGCCCGCGGCCCTCGACGGCGAGGGCCTGCCCGACGCCGAGGTCACCCGCCTCGCCGACGCGACGAGCGGCTCCGCCGGCGACGTCATCGCGAAGCTGCGCGCCGAGGGCACCCACGGCGAGCTCGGGCCGCAGGAGCCGGAGGTCGTCGACGCGCTCGCGTCCGGGTTCGCCGACGCGACGCGCGGGTCCCTGCTCGTCGCCGGAGCGTTCCTCGTGCTCGGCCTCGCGTCCGCGACGGCCGTCGTGCGAGCGTCGCACCGGTCGGTGTGAGGGTCGGGCCCGACGCCGGAGCGAGGGTCGAGCCGGCGCGAGTCGCGCCCAGCACGGGCCGGGTCGAGCCGACGCGGGGTCACGCCAGGCGGTGCCAGACGCCCTCGGACACGACCTCGACCGCGCCGTCGACCACGAAGGCGGTCTCGTCGTCGACCGCGTACGCCGCCCCGCCCAGGGCGGCTGCCCACCGCCGCGCCGCGGCCTCCGTGTTGTCGGGCAGGTCCGGGTGGCCCAGGTGGGGGAACATCGAGAAGTCGACGAGCCCCAGCGGCGTCGTGTCCTCGCCGTCGGGCGGCTCCCACCCCACGAACTCCTCGCCGATGCGCGGCGTCAGCGCCATGCTGCCCCCGCTCATCCCGACGTAGACCGTGCCGGTGAGCGACGGCACCAGGTCCGCGAACCCCGACCGCCGCATCCAGTACGCCAGGTCGCCCGCGTCACCGCCCGCGGCCAGCAGGACGTCCGTCTCCCGGACGAGCGGCACCCAGCGCTCCGCGGGGATGCTCGGCAGCGCCGTCAGCTCCAGCACGCCGACCGACCCCCACCCCAGACCCGCCATGTGGTCCGACTCCCCCGTGATGAAGTCCCGGACGTTCTTCCCCGGCCCCACCCACGGGTGGCCGTACAACGCCGTCGGGATGCACAGCGCCGAGCACTCACCGATCGGCCGCCCAGCAGCCCGACGAGCGTCCGCTCGATGGTCGGGTTCGTGACTCCCCCTGACGTGAGCAACAGCTTCATCGCGGCCTCCTCAGCTCCGACGGTCTGCACGGCAGACCGCGGAACTAAGGGGAACTCATCGCGCCACGTCGTCGGCGTACGCCTCAACGCGACCGAGTTACAACGAGCGGCCCGACATTCGTAGGTTCCGCGGGTGGGCCCTCCGGGTGGTAGCGGTGGGCTTGGGAACGGCGGGTTGGCGGACTCTGCTCGATTGGGTGGTTCTGGCATGTGACCAGGCACTTTACGGTGCCGACCATTGGACTGCCTTGCACCCGTGGCGATCGATCCGGCGACGAAAGCGGAGGCATTCCGGCGACGGGACTGAGATCCTACGTACCGCTCGGGGACTGGCGCGCCTCTCGAACCGCTCGCCCCAGCAGTGCAGCCGTCACCGTTGGCCCCGAGTCCACCGATGCGGTGTCCAAGGCTTCCCCGAGCCGCTGAAAGAAGGTCTCGGCATTGAACCCCTTCCAGCTGTCCGGGTGGTCGTACGCCGAGTCCCGAAGATCCCAGACCGCGTCGACGAGCTGGTCCTTCGTACGCGCTGCGGCAAGGCGCTGCATTCCGGTTTCGAAGTTGTCCACACGCTGACCGTACGCCGGCAGGGGACACTCGGAGGCGCCGAACCGATAGCGGAGCACAGGAGGCCGGCGGAGGTCCGGGTCAAGGGTGGCCGCAGGCCATCGCGCAGCGACGCCGCAGGCGCCCTTGACGCGGACCGGAGCCGGCCGGATGCTCGGCTGTCGGTTCGGGGCCGGACGGCGCCCCTCCTTGCGAACCGGACCCCAGATTCAGTCCGCGAGCCGGTACGCACGGTACTCCGCAAGCGGGGCATCGAAGGTCAGGCCGTTCTCGTCCAATGCGTTGTAGATCGTCAACCGGTCTCCGCTCTCGAAGAGAAGGCCGATCGCCAGGGAGCCGTACGCCATGTCTCGGCCCAACCACTCGAGCAGTTCGACGTCGACAACTACTCGCCCGCGAAGGGCGGACAGCCGCTCGTTCGAGTCGTCGGACCAGCGCCAGTCGCCGTCCGGGAAGTCGATGGGGCGCACGACGTCGATGCGCCCCCGCGTGAGAGACAGCTCGTCGAACTTGTTGTGCAGAATCTCCAGCTGCACGCCGTCGAACTGGAGCACGACTGGGGCGTCGGCGACCCACTCTTCGTCGTCGCGGGCACAGCACAGCCAGGTGCGGACAAGAGTACGGCCTGGGAGGTCCAACAGTTGTGGACCGTGCGCGGCAGCGATCGCCTCGACACCCCGCTGGAACGCAGGCCTGTAGTCCTGGATACCCAAGTAGGTCGCGGCGGCTCGGCTGTCATCGGCGTTCACGGAGGTGAGGATGCCACGAACGGGTCCGGCGCGGGGCGAGCGGTCCCACGTCCGGGCCCTTAAGCACGCACGGCTCGGTCGAAGGTACGAACGGCGGTCCTGGGAACCTCGGGGCCGCCTTCGCCATGCCACATGGCGGCCGGACGGGTGGGGTGCGCGCAGCGAGCTTGCGAGCGGAGCGCGGGGCCCCGCCCAGGAGGCCGACCGCGCGGCGGAGCCGCGCCTTGAGTCAGTAGAGAAAGTCCTCACACGCCGAGCTGACATCGCGTGGGTAGTCTGAGCGCCAACGAAGGCTCCGTAGACGCTCACCCAGCGAGAGGACGGCACATGACAGTTGGCGACGAGTTCGACGTCGGCGAGGTGGACGATTTTGACAGCATCCCTCTAGTCCCCGACCAAGGGGAAGACGAAGGCGATTTTACCGACCCGCCCTCGACGTTTCGCGCTTCAATCGGAGGCCGCGACTGGACTGTTGAAACACTTGTCTCGCAGATGCGAAAGGGCCGCATCAATCTCGACCCAAGCTTCCAGAGAAGAAACGCCTGGCTCGGCAATAGGAAAAGCAAGCTTCTCGAGTCGATCATGCTCGGATTCCCAATTCCACAGATCGTCCTCGCCGAGACGCCCGGCAACCCGGGGCACTTTTTTGTTCTAGATGGAAAGCAGCGCCTACTCGCCCTGCGACAGTTCTTCGTTGATCCGACTGATGAGCGCGACGCTGCCTTCACTCCCCTCCGCCTCACGGGGCTCGAGGTTCTCCCAGAACTAAACCGTAAAGACCTAGCGACGCTCGAGAAGACTCACGCATCCCTTGTGGCCGCCATCGAGAATCACAGTATTCGAACTGTTGCACTTACGGATTGGAACTCCGAGAGACTTCTATTGTCACTGTTCCTGCGTTTGAATACCGGGAGTGTTGCTCTATCACCACAGGAACTGCGGCAGGCGCTCGTACATGGTGAGTTTACGCGCTGGCTCGATGAGAAATCGGGCGACCTTCCAGAACTCCGTCGTGTGCTCAATAACGAGCACCCCGACCGTAGAATGGTTGACGCAGAACTGCTTCTTAGGCATCTCGCGTTCTCCTCGTCGCCTATTGAGTATCGCGGCAACCTGAAGCAATTCCTGGACGATACGTCGAAGTTCTTCAACTCCAACTGGCAGATTCATCGGAACGTCGCAGAGCACGCATTGGACAATTTCGCACGTGGCCTCAGCGTAGGCATGGAGGTATTGCGCGAAGGCTTTGCCAGAAAGTGGTCACCCTCGCCAAATGCCGACGAAGGACGATATGAACGCGCACTGAATCGGGCGGTCTTCGATGTCCAGGTGCACTCTCTAAGTTTTGAAGAAGTCCGGAGGGCGCTCCCGAATCACGCGCCCGAGGTAATCCGGCGCTACAGAGAATCCTGCGAGACAAACGACGCCTTTGTTCGCGCGATCTCGGCAACAACAAAGACAGTTGAGGCCTTTGTGACACGCCATCGAGTGTGGCAGGAGATAATTTCTGAAACGACTGGAGTCGAATACCCGCTGCCCACCCCGCTGCGTCGCCCTTAGGCTCGCCTCCGATGGAACTCGATGCTCAGATCGGCCAGCTCGACGCTGCACTGCTTACGCAAGTCCAAGCTTCCTTCCCGAGCAAATTGTCAGACACTGACAGGGTGCTAGTGAACTCGTACCTCGTCTTGGGCCATGCCACACTGGAGGAGTACCTCGAACTTTCGTTCGAGCGGCACTTCAGACGAATGTGCGGATGGCTTATTGCGGACCTTGTCCCCATGGAATGCGTGCGCTTCTCGTACGCGATCTCGGACCTTCTCGCCGAAGAGAAGATGGCATATACAAGGCGTCACACTGCTCAGCTTATTAGAAATCGTGGCCTGATCGCGTTTCAATCTAAGCTGAGGCAGAACCATGGCCTTAAGTCTCACAACGTGCAGTCGCTCGCGCAAACGGTTGGACTTCACTGGCCCGATTTTGAGCAACACCTAAATGTGCAGCTTGGCGATCTCGATACGTTGGGCGCAAAGAGAGGTTCAGCCGGCCACCTCTCGCCATTCACGGAGAATGTTACCGAGATTACTGCGTCCGATGGACCTGACGATGTGCGCAATTGGGTGCAAGGAGGCTGCGCGGCAGTAAAGTCTATTGATGCCTATCTGCGCGACCTTGTCGACCGCGGTTCGCCGCAGACCTTGATTGGAGACTGGGATGGCAATTGAGTAGAGCGACCACCACCCGCGCTACATGCCCGAGCCGTCGATCAAACGAGCCGAATAGCCCTGGGCCACCAACCGTCGATAGTATTCCTTAACTTCGCAGGTGAGCGGCTGGGCCTCCGCGAAGCCCTTGTCCGCGTATACCCAGATCCGCTGCGTGTCCCCGACGAGCATGTTGAGCACCCGTTTGGCATCACCGATGGAGTCGATGTAGTCGCCTAGCGACTGTGCATGTGCCGAGCAGACGATGTCGATTTCCGGGCAGATTTTTCGAGCAGTAGCGAAAGCTCTGCGTTGTTGATAGGGCCGACTGATGAGGGTCGCCGATTGCGCGTGGATCCCGAGGATATCAAGCAACTCGCGCGTCAGCGCAAGGTTCTCGCCCGTATTGGTGGCCAGTGTCTCGGTGACGATCGCCTCGGAGGGCACGCCAAGTTCCTGCGCACGCTCGGCGTAGTGCACTGCTTCGCCGCGGGGGAACACATTGATTGTCGTTGGCGCGTTCGCGCCTGTGAAGACGATGAGCGGGAAGCGACCCTCGTGCCAGAGCTTCGCGGCGTGCTCGGCGACACCGATGTCGTGGCTGCCTAGTCCAATCGCAATATCGGTGTTCCGGGGTCCCAGATCATGATGCTGTGCGTCCGCTACGGGGCCGCGCCGTTCAACCCGGTCCGGGATGCGGTGACCGTGCGCAAACCGCGCCGTGCCGAGGTGCGCACGCTCGGGCTCGAGGACATCGCGCTGCTGCGCAAGGCCGTGCGCGAGTGGGAGGACCCCGCGTTCGTCGTCACCGCGATCCGCGAGGCGCTGGACCTCGGCCTGGACGGCGGCCAGGACGCCCTGGTGTTCCCGTCCACGCGTGCCACGCCGCGCTCTCCGAGCCGGGTGCGCGACCAGCTCCGCGAGGCGCAGGCCGCCATCGGCACCACGGTCACCCCGCACGACTTCCGCCGGACCGTGGCGACGCAGGTCGCGAACTCGACGACGATCGGCAACGCGACGGCGCTGCTCGGTCATGCCGACGAGGGCACGACCGTCCGACACTACGTGAAGCGCACCCACGTCGCCCCGGACCTGCGGGTCGTCATCGACCAGCTCGTCCAGCAGGCCGCGACCGACGTCCCGCCGGAGAAAACGGAGTGAAAACGGAGGGCCGGGTACGACGAAGGGCCCCACAGCCGCAGGATTCTGCGGGTGGGGCCCTTCGGGTGGCGGTAGCGGTGGGATTTGAACCCACGGTGGACTTTCACCCACACACGCTTTCGAGGCGTGCTCCTTAGGCCGCTCGGACACGCTACCTCGCCGGGATACCCGGCCCAGGAAGGATACCTGGTCACACCCCCGGACACCGAATCGGCCGGTCAGCCGCTCCTGCGCCGGGTCGCACGCCCCGATCGACGCACCCACGGAGACGGACCACCTGGCCCACCCCGCGCCGTCGGACCGCGTCCGCCTCGGACCGCGCCGCCGTCGGGCACGACCGTCACGACCCGCCGAGCGCGTCGGCGAACAGCGGCGTGACGTTGTCGATCGCGTAGATCACGGCCGTGGGCGTGCCGAGCGAGAAGGCGTTGGAGAGGTCCTTGTCGTCGAACACGACATAGCGACCGTCGGCGACGGACGGCACGGTCTGGAAGATCGGGAGCGCCTCGACGTCGGCGGCGGTGAAGCCGATGGGCTGGATGACGGTGAGGTCGGCGTCGAGCAGGTCGACGTTCTCGGTGCCGAGGTTGGCGGAGAACTCCTCGCCGGCGGCCTCGTCGATCTCGGGCTTGGTCTCGAACCCGAGGCCCTGCATGAACTCGCCGCGGCTGGAGGTCGAGACGTAGGCGCCGAAGCCCTCGGCCCAGTAGGACCCGATGACGGCGGTCTTGCCCGCGAACTCGGGGTGCTCGTCGCGTGCGGCGGCGAACGCGTCGTCGACCTCGGCGAGCAGCTCGTCGCCGGCCTCGCTGCGCCCGAGGGCGGCGGCGATCATGCCGACCTGGTCCTCCATGGGCGTGAGGTAGGCCTCGCCGCCCTCGGGGATCGCGACGGTCGGGGCGATCTCGGAGAGCCGCTGGTACCGCTCGGGGTCGCCGGACGACTTCACGTCGAGGATGACGTCGGGGTCGAGCACGGCGATCTGCTCGTACGACGGCTCGAGGGTGCCGATGATCTCGGGCGACTCGTCGTACGCGTCGGCGAGCCACGGGCCGACGCCGTCGCCGCCGAACGCGAGCCAGTCGCTCGCGCCGACGGGCTGGACGCCGAGCGCGAGCGCCGTCTCGGCGTCGCCCCAACCGAGGGCGACGACGCGCTCCGGCTCCTCCGGGATCTCGACGTCCCCGAACGCGGTGGGGATCGTCACGGGGAAGGCGTCCGCGGCGCCGTCGGCGCTCGGGCTTCCCGACGGCGCAGCGTCGTCACCCGAGTCATCCCCGGACGAGCACGCGGCGAGCGCGAGGACGGCGAGCGCGGACGTCGCCGCGAGCGCGCGGCGCAGGGTGGTGCGGTGCATGGGACTCCTCAGTCCTCGAAGATCTTGCCGACGGGCTCGCGCTTCTCTGCCTGGAAGCGGTCCTCCGCGCGGCCGTAGGCCCAGTAGCCGGAGAGCGACAGGTCGGCGCGCGGGACGCCCCGCTCCGCGAACACGCGGCGGAGGGCCTTCATGGCCTCGCGCTCGCCGTGCGCGAAGACGTGCACGCGGCCCTCGCGCCACGCGAGGTCGGCGACGGCGTCGGGCAGGAGCGTCGTCGTCCCGGCGGGCGCGTCGCCGCGCAGCACCCAGGTGACCTCGACGCCGTCGGGCGCCTCGAGCGGGAGCCGGTCCGCCTCGGTGCCGACCTCCAGCACGGCGTGCCCGACGGCGTCGCGCGGCATGGCCTCGAGCGCGGCGGCGACCGCGGGGAGCGCGGAGTCGTCGCCGGCGAGCAGGTGCCAGTCGGCGTCGGGGTCGGGCGCGTACCCGCCGCCGGGACCGGAGAAGACGATGCGGTCGCCCGGCGTCGCGCGCGCGGCCCACGGCCCGGCGAGGCCCTCGTCGCCGTGCACGACGAAGTCGATCGCGAGGCGCTGCGCCTCCTCGTCGACCCACCGGACGGTGTACGTGCGGGTCACGGGCAGGTCCTCGGGCGCGAGCGTCTCGCGCAGCGCCGCGAGGTCGTAGGGCGGCTCGAGCCCGAGCTCGGGCTTGGCGAAGATGATCTTGACGTACTTGTCGCTGTGCTCGTTGGTGGTGAACGCGGCGAACCCGTCGCCTCCGGCCACGACCCGGACGAGGTGCGGGGAGAGCCACGTGGTCTCGAGGACCTCGAGGACGGTCTGGGGGCGGGCGCGCCGCGGCGCGGGCGCGGTGGTGGTCGACATGACAACCTCTCGTCGGTGACTTAGGTGAGGCTAACATCACGGCCTGTGCCTACGCCGTGACCCCGGTCACGAGGCCGCGAGCGCCGTGGCGGCCCGCGTGACCTCGACGCGATGCCCCGCGGAACGGGACTCATACACGCGGCCTGCGCCCTCCACAGCGACCGCACAGGATCGCCCGGCGGAATGGGAACGTCCTCGACCACGGCGCCCAGCGCCCCGGCACCCGGAGGCCTCGTGTCCCAGCCCGTCCTGTACCTCGTCGACCTCGTCGCGGTCACCGTCCTCGCGTTCGGCCTCTACTTCCCCCGGCACCGGCGACGCGACCTCGTGGTCGCGTACCTCGGCGTCAACGTGGGGGTGCTCGCGGTCGCGGCGACGCTCGCGACGAGCAGCGTCGGCGCCGGGCTGGGGCTCGGGCTCTTCGGCGTCCTGTCGATCATCCGGCTCCGCTCGACCGAGCTCTCCCAGACGGAGGTCGCCTACTACTTCGCGGCCCTCGCGCTGGGCCTCCTCGGCGGGCTCGGCGCGACGACCGGCTGGCTGTCCCTCGCGGGCACGGCGCTCGTCGTCGGCGTGATGGCCGTCGTCGACCACCCGCGGGTCCTGCGCCGGGCGCAGAGCCAGAGCGTCGTCGTCGACCGCGCCCTCACCGACCGCGCCGAGCTCACCCGCTACCTGGAGGAGCTCCTCGGCGCCGAGGTCCGCGGCGTGAGCGTCCAGCGCCTCGACCTCGTCAACGACACCACCTGGGTGGACGTCCGCTACACCGAGCCGCGCACCGGCCGTCGGGCGACGAGGACAGCGCCCGCTCCGGCGTCATCGTCATCGCTCCCCGTGCCCGACGGCGCACTCCGAGCACCGCGTGAGGCGGCGCCTTTCGCGCCGGTCGCCCAGGCGATCGTGCCGACCCCTCCGGGTCTGACAGCAGCCACGACGCCCGCGTCGGAGGACCGGTCAGCGCGGACCGAGGTGCGCGCATGAGCCCCCGGACCGTGACGGCCGACGACCGCGTGCGCGCCGTCCTCTACCCGCTCGACGGCGTCGGCCTCGACGAGCTCGTGGACGCTGCCGCGCTGCTCACCCGGGTCGACCGCAAGTACGTCCTGCCGGTCGACGACGCGGTGACGGTGCTCGACGCTCTCGCCCGGACCGCACCCGCCCGCGTCCTGGAGATCGACGGCGCGCGCAGCTCGGCGTACGAGTCGGTGTACTTCGACACCCCCGACCTCGCGTCGTTCCGCCTCACGGCGACGCGCCGCCGTCGGCGGTTCAAGGTCCGCACCCGGACCTACCTGGACTCGGGCGCGAGCTTCCTCGAGGTCAAGACCCGGGCCGCGCGCGGCACGACGCTCAAGCAGCGCGTCGCACACGAAGGGTGCCCGACGGCGCTCGGCGCCGACCGCACGTTCGTGGGCCGGACGCTCGCGGCCGAGGGCATCGAGGGCGTGCCGGAGCACGCGCTCGCGCCCGGCCTCGTGTCGCGGTACCGCCGCACGACCCTCCTGCTCCCCCGGGCCGACGGCGCCGCGCGCGCCACCGTCGACACGGGCCTCACGTGGCAGCTCGACCAACCGGGCGCGCACGCGCCGCTCACGTGGCGGGTCCCGCACCTGGTGGTCGTCGAGACCAAGGGCGGCTCCACGCCGTCGGACCTCGACCGCCTGCTGTGGCGGCACGGCCACCGGCCCGAGCGGATCTCCAAGTACGGCACCGGTCTGGCGCTCCTGCGCCCCGACCTCCCTGACGGCCCGTGGCGACGCGTGATCCGCCGCCACTTCTCCCCCTCCCCCGCCGCGACCGCGCCGCCGGGGACCACGACCCTTCCTGCCCGCACCCCCGGGCACGACGACAGGAGCCTCTGATGCGCATCCGCCGACCCCTGACCACCCTCACCGCCGCCGCGGCGGCCGCCGTCCTCGCGAGCTGCTCCGTGCTGGGCAGCACTGCGACCACGGACACCGCCTCGACCGACACGAACGCGACGACCACCGCGAGCGTCGTGTCCGACGCCGTCGCCGGGCTGACCCCCGACGAGGCCCGGGCGGACAACGCCGAGGTGACGGTGGACGACGCCGACCTCGCGTACGACGAGTCCTCCGCGGTGACCGTCGCGCTGGACGGCGACACCGCCTCGGCGGACGGCGACGGCGTGACCGTCGACGGCTCGACCATCACGATCACCACCCCCGGCACGTACGTGCTGAGCGGGACGCTGGAGGGGCAGGTCGTCGTGGACACCGCGGAGGACGGGCTCGTCCGCCTCGTCCTCGACGGCGCCGACATCACCGCGACGACGAACGCCGCCGTGAACGTGCAGGATGCGGAGAGGGTCGCCGTCGTGCTGGCGGTCGGGTCGACAAACAGCCTCACCGACGCCGAGACGTACTCCGGCCAGGACGCCGACGGCGAGCCCGACGGCGCGCTGTTCTCGACGGCCGACCTCGTGATCGGCGGCGACGGGGCGCTCACCGTGACGTCGCGCGCGAACGACGGCATCGTCTCCAAGGACGGGCTCGTCGTCGCGGGCGGTGACCTCACCGTCGACGCGGGCGACGACGGGATCCGCGGCAAGGACTACCTCGTCGTCACGGGCGGGACGCTCGACGTCACCGCCGCGAAGGACGGGCTGAAGTCGACCGAGGACGGCGACGAGACGCTCGGGTTCGTCGACGTGCGTGGCGGGACGATCACCATCGCGTCGGGCGACGACGGCGTGCAGGCCGTCACCGACGTCGTCGCCTCCGGCGGGACGCTGTCCGTGACCGCCGCGGGCGGCGCCGGCGCGACCGTCGCCGAGGACGCCTCCGCGAAGGGCCTCCAGGGCGATGTCGGCGTCGTGGTCGGCGACGACGCGACCGTCACCGTGGATGCCGCCGACGACGCGCTGCACTCCGACGGCGCCGTCTCCGTCTCGGGCGGGACCGTCGAGCTGTCGTCCGGCGACGACGGCGTCCACGCCGACGGCGACGTCACCGTCTCGGGCGGCGATCTCACCGTCACGACGTCCGTCGAGGGCATCGAGGGCGCGGCCATCACGATCTCCGGCGGCGACCTCGACGTCACCGCGAGCGACGACGGCCTCAACGCGACCGTGGGGTCGACGACCGCCGAGACAGCGACCGCGACCGACGACGCGACCGGCGGCTCGACCAGCGACGACGGCTCGACCGGCAGCGACGGCTCGACCGGAGGCGACGGCTCGACCGGCTCGACCGGCTCGGCGCCCGACGGGACCGCGCCCGGCACGACCGCGGACGGCACGATGCCGGAGCTCCCGGACGGCGCCGCGGCCGGCGGCACACCGCCAGAGATGCCCGCCGACGGCCAGATGCCCGAGCCCCCGCAGGGCGGCGAGCTCCCCGACGGCGCCGAGATGCCCCAGGGCGGCCCCGGCGGCGCGGGCGGCGGCATGGGTGGCGGCATGGACACCGACGACGGCTCGACGCTGACGATCTCCGGCGGCACCCTCACCGTCGACGCAGGCGGCGACGGCATCGACTCGAACGGCTCGCTCACCGTCACGGGCGGCGAGATCGTCGTCCAGGGACCGACGAACGACGGCAACGGCGCTCTGGACGTCAACGGCACGTTCACGATCAGCGGCGGCTCGCTCGTCGCGGCGGGCAGCGCGGGCATGGTCGTCGTGCCGTCCACGGACTCCACGCAGGGCTGGCTCGCGGCGAACGTGTCCGCGAGCGCCGGCGACACCGTCACCGTCACGACCGCCGACGGCACCGTCCTCACCGAGCGCACGGTCACCAAGGACACCGCGAACGTCGTCTTCTCCTCACCCGACGTGACGACCGGCGAGACCTACACGGTGACGACCCCCGCAGGCTCGACGACCGCCGTCGCAGGCGAGTGGACGGGCAGCGGCATGGCCGGGCGCCCCGGTGGCCGCCCGGGAACCCGGGACGGCGCCACGACCCAGGGCAGCACCACCGAGTCCTGACCCGACGCCGTCCGGACCCGACCGCCATGCCCGGTGGCCACCACGGCCACCGGGCAGCACACCGCCCGCCGAGGTAGACACCTGGTCGCGCAAGGTGGAGCCTCGGATGCACGGTGGAACCCTGGTTGCGCGAGGTAGAGCCCTGGTCGAGCAGTCGTGCCGTGCTTGGGTCCAGCGCAGCCAGGCGCGTGCACGACGACGGTCAATCGCCCCCCGCGGTCAGCTCGTCGTCTCGCACGACGGCGTGACCGACGGGCGCGGCCAGAACTGCGGCAGCCTTCGGCACAGCAGGCGAGGCGAGGCGAGGCGAGGCGAGGCGAGGCGAGGCGAGGACAAGCCTTGCACCGCAGGCGGTCGCCCAAGGCGAACGAAGACCAGGGCGAGATGACGCCGGGCGGCGTGGGTGGTGGTGCCGCGTCGTGGTCGGGCCTGGCGGGAGCCGCGAGGAACGAGCGGCGGATGGTAGACGCGGCACCACCACCCACCCCGCCACCCAAGGTGACCAGACCGCCGTCGAACACACGAACCACGGCTCTACCTCGCGCGCCGTCGTACGGTGGGAGGCGTGCCCACCGACCCGACTCCCCCGCGCTCGACCGACCCCTCCACCACCTCCCCCGCGCACGTGGCGACGTCGTCGGCGGACCTGCCGCGGTCGACCGTCCCGACCCTGACGTCCCGGCTCGCGTGGCGCCCGAGCCAGCCGCCGCCGTCGGGCACGGAGCCGGAGCCGCCACTGGGGACGGCCGAGGACGCCGTGCGGCTGCTACGCGGGCTGCGGGTCACGGCGCTGACGGGCGCGGGGCTGTCGACGGACTCGGGCATCCCGGACTACCGCGGTCCGGACTCGCCGCCGCGCAACCCGATGACGTACCAGCAGTTCGTGCAGGACGAGGCGTTCCGGCGCCACTACTGGGCGCGCAACCACGTGGGCTGGCAGCACGTGCACCGCACGCAGCCGAACGCGGGTCACCGCGCGCTGGCGCGGCTGGAGGACGCGGGGGTGCTGGTCGGGCTGATCACGCAGAACGTGGACCTGCTGCACGAGGATGCGGGGAGCCGGAACGTCATCGACCTGCACGGCCGCTACGACCGCGTGATCTGCCTGCAGTGCGGGCGCGTCATCTCGCGCGAGCACCTTGCGGACCGGCTGACGGCGCTGAACCCGGGGTTCATCGAGAGCATCGGTGACGTCGCGGACGTGGAGATCGCGCCGGACGCGGACGCGGTGATCGAGCAGACGTCGCACTTCCGGCCCGCACCGTGCGAGTTCTGCGGCGGGGTGCTCAAGCCGGAGATCGTGTACTTCGGGGAGAACGTGCCGCGCGAGCGGGTGGAGCGGGCGTACGCGATGGTCGACGCGGGCGACGCGCTGCTCGTGGCGGGGTCGTCGCTGACGGTGATGAGCGGGCTGCGGTTCGTGCGGTACGCGGCGAAGGCGGGCAAGCCGGTCGTGATCGTCAACCGCGGTTGGACGCGCGGCGACCCGCTCGCGACGCTCAAGGTCGACGCCGGCACCACCGAGACCCTGACGACGCTCGCGGAGTCTCTCCCTCGCTGACGCCGAGCACGACACGAGCCCGCGTCGAGCACGACATGAGGGTCGTCATCCGCTCGAGAACGACCCTCATGTCGTGTTCGACGGGGGTCAGCGTCAGCGCTGGGCGGCGAAGAAGGCGCGCAGGAGGCGGGCGCACTCGTCCTCGCGGACGCCGCCGACCACCTCGACGGCGTGGTTGGCACGCTGGTCGCGCACGAGGTCCCAGACCGAACCGGTCGCACCGGCCTTGGGGTCCCAGGCACCGAGCACGAGCCGTTCGACGCGCGCGAGGACGAGCGCCCCGGCGCACATGACGCACGGCTCGAGCGTGACGACGAGCGTGCAGCCCTCGAGCCGCCACTCCCCGAGCGTCGCGGCGGCCTGCCGCAGTGCGAGCACCTCGGCGTGCGCGGTCGGGTCGCCGGTCTCCTCGCGCCGGTTGCGTCCCACGCCCAGCAGCCGCCCGTCCGGCCCGACGACGAGCGCCCCCACGGGCACGTCGTCGCTCGCGAGCGCGTGGGTCGCCTCGTGCAGCGCGAGCCCCATGAGCGCGTCCCAGACCTGACGGCGCCCCGCGACCGTGCCCGGCGGGAACGTCCCGTCCGCCCACGGCAGGTCGAGCCCGCGCGGCTCCGGGGAGCCGCCGACCGCCGTCGCGCCGCTCGGTCCTGCGGTGCCCGACGCCGACCCCTCGCCCGGGTGGGCAGGGTCGCCGGGGTGAGCGACGTCGTCGGGCACGGGACCTCCGAGGTGGCAGCGGCACGTCGCGCCATGCCGCGACGAGGTGCTGACACCTCGGTTGTGGGGAGAGCTGTCAGCGTCTCACCAGGCTATAGACCGGTGTGGCGCTGACAACTCGCGCACGGCGGCCGGTTACCGGGCGGTACGGGAGGGCTCGCGGTCGGATACCGTTGTCGCCATGCGCCTGCACGTCGCCGACCACCCGCTCGTGGCCCACAAGCTGACCGTCCTGCGGAACAAGGAGACGGCGTCCCCGACGTTCCGGCTGCTCGTCGACGAGCTGGTCACGCTGCTCGCCTACGAGGCCACGCGCGACGTGCGGGTCGAGCCGCACGAGATCGAGACGCCGGTGACGACGACGATCGGCGTGCGCCTCGCGGAGCCCCGCCCCCTGGTCGTCCCCATCCTGCGCGCGGGCCTGGGGATGCTCGAGGGCATGACGCGCCTCCTGCCGACGGCGGAGGTCGGGTTCCTCGGCATGCAGCGCGACGAGGAGACGCTCGAGGCGGTCACGTACGCGAACCGCCTGCCCGACGACCTGACGGGTCGGCACGTGTTCCTCCTGGACCCGATGCTCGCGACGGGCGGCACGCTCGTGGCGGCGATCGACTACGTCTTCGCCCGCGGGGCGCGGGACGTCACGGCGGTCTGCCTGCTCGCGGCTCCCGAGGGGATCCAGGTGCTGGAGAACGCCGTCGGCGACCGCGTGGACGTCCAGCTCGTGGTCGCGGCGGTCGACGAGCGCCTCAACGAGAAGGCGTACATCGTCCCGGGTCTCGGCGACGCCGGAGACCGCCTCTACGGCGTCGTCTGACCCCTCCCACCTGGGAGGACGCGCGCGACCGACCCCCGTCGCGAAGGTCGCCGTCGGCGCCCTCGCCCGGAACGCGAGACTCTGCACGTCCGCATGATGAGAAGTTCCCGGGCTCCCCTTGGCGTACCGCGCCGTGCACTGCCATGCTCGCTCCCGTGAGCACCTCGACCCGTCCCGCCAGCGCGCCGTCCGGCGCGCTCCCGGGCGCGGTCATGTGCGTCTGTTGTCAGGCCTGAACCCTCTCCCGCACCTCGGTTCAGCCCTCGACCCCTGCCGACCCGCCGGTTCCCCGGCGACGCCGTCGGCCCGACGCACCCGGAGCCACCCATGACGCTCACCGCTACCCGTCCCGCCCACCGCACCTCGGCCCGCGCCGCCGCGCCCCGGGCCCTCGCCCCGCAGCGTCCCGCCGCGCCGCGCGCCGCGGTCGCGCCGACCCGCCCGGTCACCGCGGACGCCGCCTCCCGACGCAACCCCGGCTTCGTGCTCTACGTGGGCGTCGACGCCGTACCGGGCGAGCAGCCGCAGGCTCAGCTCGTCGAGCTCGCCGAGGCCCTGGGCGAGCTCGCCCGCGACTGGCTGCCCAGCGCCGAGACGTACACGGCCCTCGCCCTCGCCGAGCCCGCGACCACGACGTCGTCGCCCGTGCAGGACATCGCGGCGTTCCGCGAGCGGCTCGCGACCCTGTCCCCCGTGCCGCGCGTCGTCATCGACCCGGCAGGCCGCACGGTCACGGTCGAGGGCCGGTCCGCACGTCTGACCTACCGGGAGCTCGAGCTCCTGTCGTACCTCGCCCGCACGACGCACCGCGTCGTGACACGGGCCGAGCTGCTCGAGACCGTGTGGGCCGACCACGAGGTCGCCGCGGGCAGCCGCACCATCGACGTCCACGTGCGACGCCTGCGCGAGAAGCTCGGGCTGGAGCACGTCATCACCACGGTCCGCGGGCTCGGCTACCGGTTCGACCCGCGGACCCCCGTCGTCCTCGGCGGCACGGGGGACGCCGCCTGAGGACCAGCGCTGCCGGGCCGCGGTCGACGTGGGGGTACGTGGGGGACCGCGTGCCCGGCAGCGCAACCCCGCCCTCGGGGCACCCGCCGCCCCGGCACCGATGCTCCGGGGCGGCGTCGCTTCACCGGGCGCGGACGCCCGCGCGGCGATACGTTCGGCCCATGCGCACAGTCATCGCGGGAGGTCACGGCCAGGTCGGCCGTCGCCTGGCCCGAGCCCTGGTGGAACGGGGCGACGACGTCGTCGCCTTCGTGCGGTCCGCCGCGCAGATCACGGACCTCACCGAGCTGGGCGCGCACGTCGCGCTCATCGACCTCGAGAAGGACGACGCCGTCGCGGTGTCGTTCGAGCTGGAGGGCGTCGACGCGGTCGTGTTCGCGGCCGGCGCCGGTCCCGGGAGCGGAGCACCGCGCAAGGACGCGGTCGACCGGGCGGGCGCGGCGCTGCTCGCCGACGCCGCCGAGCGCGCAGGCGTCGGACGCTACGTCCTCGTCTCCTCCCGCGGCGTCGAGGCGGCGCGTGCCGACGAGCGTCCCGACGACGTCGACGACGTGTTCTGGGCCTACCTGCGCGCCAAGGCGGCGGCCGAGGACGACCTGCGCGCCCGCGCCGACCTCGCGTGGACCATCGTGCGCCCGGGCCACCTCACCGACGACCCGGGTGTCGGCCTCGTCGCGCTCGCGCCCGTCGGGGACACGGACAAGCCGCGCGGCAAGCGCCGCAAGCCCGGGGCCGCCGCCCGGGAGCGCTCGGACGTGACGCGCGACGACGTCGCGCTCGTCCTCGCCGCGGTCCTCCACGAGCCGCGGACCGCCGGTCTCGTCCTCGACCTCGTCGGCGGCGACACACCCGTCGACGACGCCCTCGAGGGCGTCCTGCCGTAGTCGGACCACCTCACCCGTCGCGTCGCCGCTCGGGTCGACCGGCCCCCGTCAGCCCTCGCCGCAGCGCGACCCGCGCTCCCAGAAGAGCCCGAACGGGTCGCGGTCCGGCCGCACGAAAAGGCTGCCGTTGCGCGCGGTGTAGTTCCAGCCGCCGTAGGAGACCTCGGCCGAGTGGTCGTAGCCCGTCCAGGACTCCCACGGCGCGTAGCACTGCGGCGCAGCAGTGAAGGGAGCGACCTTCAGGGTCTGCGACCACGACCCTGCGTGCACGACGTACGTCGCGCCGGACCAGGGCGCCTCGCCCAGCGGGACGGTGCGCTGCTCGCCGGCCGCGAGCGACCACGACCCCTTGGCCTGGCCGCTGACCGTGAACGTGACAGGCACGTTGGACGCCGAGTTGTCGAGCGCCACCGACACCGACCGGTACGAGTGGTCCCGCGCGTCGTCATAGGTGGCCTCGCCCAGCACGAGGCTCGCGGCAGGCTGGACGACCGCGCAGTCGCGTGCCTCGAAGCCCGCCGTCATCTTCTGCCTGAACGGCGTCCCGAGGACGGTGCGGGACAGCTCGAACGTGGCGGTCCCGCCCTTCACCGCGAGCGCTCCCGCGGCGATGTCGGCGCTCGCGCTGCCGCCTGGTGCCACGTCGCCGAGGTCGCGCGCGCCGAACGGGGTGTGCGCAACGACGTGCGTCGTCTCGCCCGAGTCGTTGCGCAGCCCCACGGTCAGCACGACGCCGTCCGCGCCGGCCGCGCACTGCGTCACCGCCGTGAGGGTCGCCGACCAGTCCGGGACGTACGTCGCGCCGCGGTGCGACGCGGTGAGCGTGGAGTCGGCGAAGCCGGTGCCGAGCACCGACCGGTACTGGCGGAACGAGACCGTGCCCGGCTTCACGTCGAGCGACCGCGTGTCGATCGTGAACGTGGCGGTCTGCCAGGGCGCGATCTTCTGCACAGGGCCGGAGTCGCCGTAGGCGCCGCCCAGCATCCGCGCGTCGACCGCCTCGGGCGAGTCGTTGGTCAGCGTGCCGACAAGCTTGACCGACCCGTCCTGCCACAGCGCGTCGACATGTGCGGTCTGCGCCCACCGCGGGGAGTACGTCACCGCGTCGTACGCCGCCTCGACGGTGTGCGTACCAGGCCCGGCGGGGGACACCCGCTCGGCGGTGAACGTCGCCGTCCCGGCCGGGACGGACAGCGCCTTCGCGTCCACGGTGAACGTCGCGTCCGCTCCCGGGGCCACGTCGACCGGTGCGGCGTCGCCGTGCGGCGTCGACATCCCGACGCGGAGCGTGGTCACGGCGTACGGGTTGTGGAACGTGCCGGTCACGACGGACGTGCCGATGCCGGCCCCGGGCGCCACCGCCCAGGTCGCCGTCGCCCTCGCCGCGCCCGTGACCGGCTTCCAGTCGAAGCAGTCGATCGCCGGGTGCTCGCCGGCGACGATCTCGTGGGTGAACTGCTGCCCCGCCACCGTGGTCGACAGGACGACGCGTGCGTCCCCGGCGGGCAGCCAGCCCCCGGTCCCGCTGCGCAGGTCGACGCTCCGGCCCGAGGCGACCGGAACGGCGTCGTGGGTGGCACCGCCGACCACGAGCGCTGCCCGCAGATCGCCGTACGTCGTGCGGTTCGTGAAGGGGACCGTCACGGACGCGGTACCAGCCTCACCGCGGGCGCTGCACTGCACGCGCGGGCCCTCCCCGTCGACCCCGGACGCCGCGCCGTCCCACGGCCGGGCCACGTCGACCGAGGCGTCCGCGCTCCCGGCTCGCGCGTCCGGGGCCGTCCCGCGCAGGCGGACCACGGCCTTCTCGACCGCCCGGTCACGGTTCGCGACGAGCGTCAGCGGGACCGTGGACGCGGTGCCGGGCGCGAGGCTCGTGCCGGAGGGGGCGGCACACGTCACGCTCCGACCCTCGTCCGTGGTGCACGTCCACACGCCGGCGGACCCGCCGGCGAGGCTCACGCCGGACGGGAGGTCGACGGTGAGGCGCGGCTCGACGAGCGGCTGGTCGCCGCTGTTGCGCACCACGACGCGCAGGACTCCCTCTCCCGGGTTGTCCAGCCGCAGTCCGTCGGACGGCGCCACGACGCGGACCTCCGGCCCGTAGTACTGGACAGGTGCCGACGGGAAGGTCCACGGCTTCGCCGGGATGCCGGTGGCGCGCACGGACGCGGCGAAGGGCGGGTAGTCGCCCCCGGACTCGGCCTCGACGCGGACGACGAGCTCCTGGCTCTCTCCGGGGTCGAGGATGCCGACCGAGCACGTGACCAGGCTCGTCCCGTCCGGCTGGGGCACCGCGCTGCCGCACGGGAGCGAGGCCGCGGACAGGGGGCTGCCGACGACCGTCCCGCGCGCGACGAGCGACGAGCCGGGGGTCGACACGCCCGCCGGGAGCGTGAGGTCGACGAGTACCTCCTCCGCCGCTCGACCGCCGGTGTTCGAGGCGGTGATGACGAGGTCCGCGGGGACGCGTGCCGCGAGCGTGACCGGGGCGAGCGACAGCTCGAGGGCCGCCGGCGCGGGCTCGGGCGTTCCCGTGCCCGGGTCGGTCGGCCCGGGCGTGCCGGCCCCGGGATCGGTGGGCGCAGGCGTGCCGGGGTCGGTGGACCCGCCCGGCGTGGTCGTGCCTGGCGTCGACCCGACGGGCGTGGTGCCGTCGGTGGACCCGTCGCCGATCCCCGTCGTGTCTCCCGTCCCGGCGGTGGTCTGGTCGGTCGGGGCGGGCGGGATGTTCGTGGGCGACGTCGGGTCGGTGGTGGGGTCCGGCGTCGTCGTGGTCCCCGTGGTCGGTGCGGACGACGCGGACGGGGACGGGGAGGACTGCGAGGTCGGGGTGGGCGCCGGGTCCGACGAGAACGCGCCGAGCGCACCCGCGACGCCGAGCCCGGCGACCGTGAGCACACCGACCGTGACGGCGGCCGCAGCGAGCGGCGCGGACGTGACGAGCGCGACGAGCCCGCCGGCGCCCGCGGCGGCGAGCGCCCCGCTGCCCGCGGCGGCGCCACCGGCCGCGGCCGCTGCCCCACCGACGGACGCCGCGCCGGCCCCGACCGCGGCGCCGGTGCCACCGGTGGCGCTCGCGGCGGCACCCGCGCCACCGACGGCGCCGGTCCCCGCCGCGCTCGTCCCGGCCGTGCCGGCGCCACCGCCCGCCCCCGCGCCGCCGGACCCGCCGGCCGCACCGGAACCGCCGGTGGATCCCGCGCCACCGCTCGACGCGCCCTGCAGGGCGGCACCGACGCCGCCGGCGACGGCCGCGCCGCCGACCGTCGGGAGCGCCGTGCCGACGAGGCCGAGCGCACCGACGCCGAGGACCAGCGGGGCGATGACGGCGCGCATGCCGTGCGACACGTCGCCCAGCTCGAGCACGAGCGCGCGGCACTCGCCGCAGCCTTCGAGGTGCGACTCCACGCGCGCCGTCTCGCGCTTGGCGAGCCCGCCGCGCACGTACGACCCGAGGAGCGCGTTGACCGTGCGGCACTCCTCGGCGGGCACGGACGTCAGGTGCTGCTGGAGGTACGCCTGCCGCAGCCCCTCCCGCGCCCGGTAGGCGAGCGCAGAGACGCCGTTCGCGGTGAGCCCGAGGATCGGCGCGATCTCGGCCGGGGAGAGGTTCTCGACCTCGGTGTACCAGAGCACGGCGCGCCACCGCTCGGGGAGGTCCTGGTAGGCGCGCGTGACCGTCGAGCGCTCGAACCCCTCGAGGGTCGGGTCCTCGGTGGACGCCATGGGGCCGAACGCCGTCTCGAACGTGCGCTCGTCGTCGGTCGGCTGGGTGCGGCGCGCACCGTTGACGAGGTCGTAGGAGAGGCGTCGGACGACGGTGAAGAGGTAGGCGCGGAAGGTGACGTCGGGCCCGCCCCCGCCCTGCAGCACGGAGAGCGTGCGGGCGAACGCGTCGGAGACGACGTCGTCGGCGTCGGCGGTCGAGCGGACGTACTGGCGCGCGACCGTCCGGGCCGCGGCGGCGTGGCGCTCGTAGAGCGCGCCGTAGGCGCTGGTGTCGCCCTCGCGCACGGCTGTGATGAGCTCGGCGTCGCTGAACGCCTCGCTCCACACCCGTTCCTGCGCCTGCGTCATGTCACCCGCCCCGGAGACCGCCCCGATCCGAGGCGTACGGTGGCCATAGTAGACGCCCGTCCAACTTCGGGGCAGAGGGCTTCCGACGACGGAACGGTAACGGCCGGAGTCGTCCCCGTTCGCCCGATTTCACCCCGGACCCGGCGTCCTGGAAACTTCTTCGCCGACCCGCGTCATGGATCGGCCGCTCGGCCGTCTCATCTACATGGACCACCTCCACGGGTACACCGTGCCCGCTCCCGACGCCGTGCGCGAGCGCTGGCGTCGCGCGAGCGCCGAGAGCGTCTGGCTGCGACCGGGCGACTGGTACCACCCTGCCGTCGACGCGCTCGTCGAGGCGCTGTGCGAGGAGCGGGACGGCACACCGGCGGCCGAACGGCTCGGTCGGGTGCGGGCCGAGGCGGGGGTCGGGATCGGCGAGGCCATCGACGACGTGGTGTGCCTGTACCGGGCGCACGACCGCGAGCCCGGGACCGACCTGCTCCGGGCGGTCGCGGTCGGGTGGTCCGACGGCTACGAGGCGACCCCCGTGACGCCCGAGGTGATGGACCCCGAGTCCGGCCTCGCGACGTCCCAGTACCTGGCCCAGCGGCTCCGGGAGACGTACGGCGTCGCGCAGCGCGCGGGGGTCGACGCCACAGCGACGCACGGGCTGCTCGTCGTGGACGTCGCGCTCGAGCACCTGACCGGGTGGCAGCGCTTCGCACGGTCGGCGGCGATGGGTCGTGCGCTCACGCACACGTTCGGCGACGGCCACCCCATGGCCTCCCTCGGCAACGGGCTCTTCGTCGTCCTCGGGGAGCGCGGTGTCGACGACGACACGCTGCGCACCGTGCTCCGCCACAACATCGAGCGCACGGGGCTCGCGCTGGGCGTCACGGCGATCCTGCGGCGACCGCCGCGCGTCTGGGTCGAACCGCTCCCCCGCACCCACACCGCCGCCGTCCAGCTGCTCGACGCGCTGCAGCGCTGACGACCGCCGACGACCGCCGACGACGCAGCGACGCCCCGGCCGCGCGGGCGAGCGCGCGGACGGGGCGTCCGGGGGCGTCTGCGGCCGGTAGGTGACCGGCCGCCTCCGAGGAGGTCTGAGGTCGCGCGTCAGCGCGGGGTGAAGGTGAGGCAGTCGGCCTTGTCCTCGCCGGACGCGCCGGCGCCCACGCGGATCGACGGGGCCGAGCACTCCAGCGAGGAGTTGTGGACGCACTCGGTGCGCTGGCACGCCCCGACGTGCGCGAGCACCTTCTCGAGGCCGCCCTTGGTCCCCAACGGGATGAAGGTCGCGCACTCGGCGTCGCCCGCGTGACCGGCGATGGTCACCGCGCCGGCGTGGCACCCGTGGTCGTGGTTGTAGCCGCAGCCGTCGATGGAACACTCGACGACCTGGGGCATCTCCGTGAGGCTGCTCATCGCGATCTCCTGTTCTCCGAGGACCCGTGGCGGGCCGGGCTTCCACCTCCACGGTATTCCCGGAATTCTGCGGTGTATAGCAAGGAAGGCCTTGCTAAGAAATGCAGAAATAGCAATGAATTAGCGCACGACATTCTTGCGGAACTGCCTGACCAGCGCCGATGCCGGGTCCTCGTCAGGAGGGCGGGAGAGGCGTAGCGTCGTTCTCATGGCCACCTCGCCCGGCGCGCCACTGTTCTCGGGCGCCGACGCCGACCTGTACGCGGTCGGCGCCGACCGCGTCCTGCGGCGCTCGCGCTCCGGGGCCGACTCGGTCGGCACCGCGGAGGTCATGCGGCACGTGCGCGCCGCGGGCTTCCCCGCCCCGCGCGTCGACGCCGCGACGGACGGCGACCTCACCATGGAGCTCCTGCGGGGCCCGACGCTCCTGCAGTCGATCCTCGGCGGCCGGACGTCGCTCGCCGCGTCGGCCCGGACCCTCGTCGCGCTGCACGACGCGCTGCACGCGGTCCCGCCCCCGGCGCGGGGCGAGCCCGCGTACGCGGCGCTCACCGCGCCGTCGTCCGCAGCCCTCGACGAGACCGCCGGCGGGCATCCGTGCGTCCTGCACCTCGACCTGCACCCGGCGAACGTCGTGCTCACCGCCGACGGCCCGGCCGTCCTCCACTGGACGAACGCCCGGCTCGGACCGGCCGGCCTCGACCTCGCCGTGACCGCCGTCGTCCTCGCGGAGGTCGCCGCCGACGAGGACGACGAGCTCGCGCCCGGCGCACGGGTCCTGCTGGACGCGTTCCTCCACCTGGCCGACCCGGCGCTCGTGGGGCACCTCGACGCCGCCGCGCGGACCCGCGCCGCGGACCCCGGACTCGACCCCTCGGAGGTCGCGCTCGTCCCGGCCGCCGTGGCGCTCGTCGCGCGCGAGGCCCGCCGGAGCTGAGCGCACGGCGGATCGCCGCAGGTCAGGACCCCGCGTCGTCGTGCCGGGGCCGCCAGATGACGAGCGCGCGCGCCTCGCCGTGCTCGACGAGCGTCTCGCGCAGCGCCTCCTCGACCCCGCGGCGCACGCTGCGCCCGCGCGGCACCACGACGACGTCGCCGCTCGCGGCGGCCGCGAACACCCGTCCACCGGGCTCGACGCGCGCGGAGAGCGCCTCGATGCGGCGCTCCAGGCGCTCGACCCGCGACTCGAGCGCGAGGATGCGCTGGATGCCCGCGAGGTTGATGCCCTCGTCGTGGCTGAGGCGCTGCACCTCGAGCAGCTTCGCGATGTCGTGCAGCGAGTAGCGCCGACCCCGGCCCTGGGTGCGGCGCGGCACCACGAGGCCGAGGCGGTCGTACTGGCGCAGCGTCTGCGGGTGCATGCCCGCGAGCGCGGCGGCCTGCGAGATGACGAGGACGGGCGCGTCCTGGTCGACGTCGGGCGTCACGTCCGGACCCGTCTGGGCGTCGTCCGTGCGGTACGCGGTCATCCGGGCCTCCTTCCCGAGCCGGCGCTCCGGGCGCCGGTCACTCCGCGGCCTGGCGGAGCAGGTCGGCCCGCACGTCCTGGTCGGCGGTCTCGGCGGCGAACGTCTCGACGGCCTCGCGCGCGGCCTTCGAGAGCTTCTGCGGCACGGCGACCTGGACCGTGACGAGCAGGTCGCCGGTCGACTTCGCGGTCTTCACGCCGCGGCCCCGGACGCGCAGCGTGCGCCCCGACGGCGTGCCGGCCGGCACCTTGACCTTGACAGTCGAGCCGTCGAGCGTCGGCACGGCGATGGTGGCGCCGAGCGCGGCCTCGGGGAACGTCACCGGGACCGTGATCCGCAGGTTGTTCCCGTCGAGCGAGAACACCGGGTGGGGGGTGACGTGGACGGTGACGACGAGGTCGCCGTCGGGGCCGCCCGCCATGCCGGGGCGGCCCTTGCCGCGCAGCCGGATCTTCTGGCCGTCGCGCACGCCCGGCGGGATGCGGGTGGTGACGTTGCGGCCGTCGACCGTGAAGGTGACGGTGGAGCCCTCGACCGCCTGACGGAACGGGAGGGTCGTGGCCGCGGCGACGTCCGACCCGGCCCGCGGGCGGGGACCGCCGCCGAACTGCTGCGCTCCCCCGCCGCCGAACATCGAGCCGAGGATGTCCTCGAAGCCGCCCGCGCCCTGGCCGCCGGTCGAGTAGCGGACCCGGGTGCCGCCCGGGCCGCCGCCGCCGAACATGCCGCCGAACACGTCCTCGAAGCCCGCGCCCCCGGCGCCGCCGGGACCCGCGGAGAAGCGGGCACCGCCGCCGGCCATCGCCCGGATCGCGTCGTACTGCTCGCGCTCCTTGGCGTCCGACAGCACGGCGTACGCCTCGCCGATCTCCTTGAACTTGGCCTCGGCGCCCGCGTCACCCTGGTTCTGGTCAGGGTGGTACTTGCGCGCGAGCTTGCGGTAGGCCTTCTTGATCGTGGCGTCGTCGGCGTCCTTGGGGACGCCGAGCGCGGCGTAGAAGTCCTTCTCCATCCAGTCCTGTCCGGTCACGGCGCCTCCCTCCTGTCGGTGGTCGTGGTCCTGGTCCTTCGTGTCGTGGCTGCTGTCGATCTGCTGCTGGTGATCCTCGCGTGCCCGACGGCGGAGCGCACCTCCGCGCGGGAGGTGGGCCCGCGCCGTCGGGCACGAGGGAGAGGTGGCTACTGGGGGCCGACGACCGAGACGCGCGCGGCGCGCACGACCCTGCCCCCGATCCGGTAGCCCGGCTCGATGACGAGGTTCACCGTGGTGGCGGCGGCCTCGGGGTCGGGCTGGTGCATGAGCGCCTCGTGGACGGTGGGGTCGAACTCGTCCCCGACCGCGCCGTAGCGCTCGATCCCGAACTTCTCGAGCGACGCGTCGAGCTTGTCGGAGATCGCCGCGAACGGCCCCGTCAGCTCGCCGTGCTGCCGCGCGCGGTCGATGTCGTCGAGCACCGGGAGGAGCGCGGTGAGCACGTCCTCGATCCCCTTCGTGCGCGCGGCCTCCTGGTCGCGCAGCGACCGGTTGCGGTAGTTCGTGAAGCTCGCCCGCTCACGCTGGAGCGCGTCGAGGTGCTCCGCGGCCTCGGCCTTGGCGGCCAGGACGGCCGCGTCGACCTCGGCCTCCTCGGACGGCTCGAAGTCGAGGCCCGCGAGCGGGTCCTTCTCCGCGTCGTCCCCGGCCGAGCCGGCGTCCGCGCTCTCGCGCGGACGGCCGGTCTCCGGGTCGACCTTGCGCTTGTCGGTGAACTGGAACGGCTTGTCCTCGGGGCCCTGGCCGGGCTCGCGCCCGGCCTGCTCCTCGGGGCCCCGGTCCTCGGGGGACGTCACTTCTTGTCGTCCTCGTCGTCCACGATCTCGGCGTCGACGACGTCCTCGTCCGGAGCGGACGTCGCACCCGCAGCGGCGGCGGCGTCGTCCTGCGCGGCGCCGGGGTTGCCGGCGGCCTGCTCCTGCTCGGCCGAGGCGTAGAGCGCCTGGCCGATCTTCTGCGAGGACGCGACGAGCTTCTCGTGCGCGGTCTTCACGGCGTCGGCGTCCTCGCCCTCGAGCGCGGACTTGACCGACGCGATGTCGGCCTCGACCTCGGTGACGACGTCGGCCGGGAGCTTCTCCTTGTTCTCGGAGACGAGCTTCTCGGTCGAGTACACGAACGCCTCGGCCTGGTTGCGGGTCTCCGCCTCCTCGCGACGCTTCTTGTCCTCGGCCGCGTGCTCCTCGGCCTCCTTGACCATGCGGTCGATGTCCTCCTTGGGCAGCGCCGAGCCGCCCGTGATGGTCATCTTCTGCTCCTTGCCGGTGCCGCGGTCCTTGGCGCCGACGTGGACGATGCCGTTCGCGTCGATGTCGAAGGTGACCTCGATCTGCGGCACGCCGCGCGGGGCCGGCGCGATGCCGGTGAGCTCGAAGGTGCCGAGCGGCTTGTTGTCGCGCGCGAACTCGCGCTCGCCCTGGAACACCTGGATGAGCACCGACGGCTGGTTGTCCTCGGCCGTCGAGAAGATCTCGCTGCGCTTGGTCGGGATGGCCGTGTTGCGCTCGATGAGCTTGGTCATCACGCCGCCCTTGGTCTCGATGCCGAGGGACAGCGGGGTCACGTCGATGAGCAGGACGTCCTTGCGGTCGCCGGAGATGACGCCGGCCTGCAGGGCCGCGCCCACGGCGACGACCTCGTCCGGGTTGACGCCCTTGTTGGGCTCCTTGCCGCCCGTGAGCTCCTTGACGACGTCGGTCACGGCCGGCATGCGGGTGGAGCCACCCACGAGCACGACGTGGTCGATGTCGGAGACGGAGACGCCCGCGTCGGAGATGACCTTGTGGAACGGGGCCTTCGTCCGGTCGAGCAGGTCCTGCGTCATCTGCTGGAACTGGGCGCGCGTGAGCTTCTCGTCCAGGTGGATGGGGCCGTTCTCGCTCATCGAGAGGTACTGCATCGAGATGGTGGTGCTCGTCGCGGACGAGAGCTCCTTCTTCGCCTGCTCGGCGGCCTCGCGCAGACGCTGGAGCGCGATCTTGTCCTTGGAGAGGTCGACGCCCGAGCTGTTCTTCACCTGCTTGATGAGGTGCTCGACGATCCGCTGGTCCCAGTCGTCGCCACCCAGGCGGTTGTCGCCCGAGGTCGCGCGGACCTGGATCGTGGAGAAGTCGTCCTCGTCCTTGCCGACCTCGAGGAGCGAGACGTCGAACGTGCCGCCGCCCAGGTCGAAGACGAGGATGAGCTCGTCCTCCTTGCCCTTCTCCAGGCCGTACGCGAGCGCGGCCGCGGTGGGCTCGTTGACGATGCGCGTCACGTTGAGGCCCGCGATCTGCCCGGCGTCCTTGGTCGCCTGGCGCTCGGCGTCGTTGAAGTACGCCGGGACGGTGACGACCGCGTCGGTGACGGGCTCGCCCAGGTACTCCTCGGCGTCGCGCTTGAGCTTGCCCAGGATGCGCGCGGAGATCTCCTGCGCGGTGTACTTCTTGTCGTCGATCTCCACCGACCAGTCGGTGCCCATGTGGCGCTTCACCGAGCTGATGGTGCGGTCGACGTTCGTGACCGCCTGACGCTTGGCGACCTCGCCGACGAGGACCTCGCCGGTCTTGGAGAAGGCGACCACCGACGGCGTCGTGCGCGACCCCTCGGCGTTCGCGATGACGGTGGGCTCTCCGCCCTCGAGGACGGCGACCACCGAGTTGGTGGTGCCGAGGTCGATCCCGACTGCTCGTGCCATGTGTGCTGCCTCCGTTGTGGATGGGGTGCCCGACGGCGCACGCGCGCCCGGGCACACCGGGTTGAGTCTGCTTCACTCAAGGTAGGCACCGGGTGCGCTCGCGCGCAAGCCCGACCGCCAGAACTTGAGTCCATCAGGCTCAACCTTCACTCAGGGCGAACTATTCCCCGCTCGTCGCGGCCGCCCGCGAGCGCGCCCGCTGGCGCTCCCGCTGCAGCGCATAGCCTTCCTGCCAGTCCGGGGCGAGAGCCATGTCGCGGCGACGGACCTCGTCGACCGACAGCTCGACGGGGAAGCCCCAGGTGTCCGCCAGCACGAACAGGTCGTCCCCGGTGACCGTCGCGCCCCCGAGCTTCTCGAGCTCCCGGAGCCCGCGGTGCACCGTGCGACGGAAGCGCGACTCCTCGTCGCGCAGGACCGTGCTCAGCTCCTCGCGCTGCTCGACCAGGCCCGGGTAGGTGTCGCCGTACGCCTCGGCCACGACGGCGACGAGGTCGTCGGCGAACCGCTCGTCCAGGCCGAGGTGGAGGGCGTGCACCACCGCCCGGCGGACGAGCCGCCGCAGGACGTACCCGTGCGCCTTGTTGCTCGGGCGCACCCCGTCGGCGGCGAGGAACGTCGCGGCCCGGACGTGGTCGGCGATCACGCGGAACGGGCGCGGGTCGTCCTCGTACGCGCGACCGCTGAGCGACTCGAGCCGGTCCACCAGCGGGCGCAGGAGGCTCACGTCGAACACGTCGGCGGTCGCCAGGGCGGCCGCGGCGATGCGCTCGAGCCCGCCCCCGAAGTCGATGCTCGGCTCGTCGAGGGGGACGAACCCCTCGCTCGTGCGGCGGTAGCGCATGAACACCTGGTTGCCGATCTCGACGAACCGTCCGCCCTCGCTCGCGGGGTGCGGCTCACCGGTCGACGGGTCGTGGTGCTCGGGGCCGAGGTCGTAGAAGACCTCCGAGTCCGGCCCGCAGGGGTCGCCGACGGGCGTGCCGTCGAGGCCGCCTCCCCGGCTCCACCAGTTCTCCTCGGCGTCGTAGAGGAAGACACGACCGCCGCGCATCCCGTCGCGGTCGCCGTCGGCACGGGACCCCACGTCCACGAGCGGTGCCGCGATCCCGTGCTCCGCGAACACGGTGACCCAGGCTCGTGCGGCCTCGTCGTCACGAGGGATCCCGTGCTCGGGCGACCCGCGGAAGCACGTGACGTACAGGCGCTCGAGGTCGACGCCGACGTGCGCGAGGAGCTCGGCGAACCAGCGGACCTGCTGCTCCACGTCGGCCGACCCCAGGCTCCAGTTGCCCAGCATCTCGAAGAAGGTCGTGTGCCGCCGGTCCCCGACCTCGTCGATGTCCTGCGCCCGCACGCACGGCTGCGAGTCGACCAGGAGGGGTCCGGCGTCGTGCTCCCTGTCGCCCAAGAGGTAGGGCATCAGCGGCTGCATCCCGGCACCCGTGAACAGCGTCGTCGGGTCGTCGCGGAGCACCAGGGGCGCTCGCTCGATCACGGCGTGCCCCCGTGAGGCGAAGAACTCGAGATAGGCCGACCGGATCTCCTGGGCGTTCATCCGACGACCCTAGGGACGACGCCCGCGGTCTTCCAGGACAATTCGCCGGCGACGGGCGACGGCCCTCGCGCGACGAGGTCGCCCGGGTCGCTCAGAGAACCCGACGCTCGCCGCCGGACGGGTGGGGTCGGTGCGCCGGGCGCCGACCCCACCCTGGGCTCACAGCAACTCGACGCGGTCCGCCTGCGGGCCCCGGTCGCTCTGGCGCACCGTGAACCGGACCCGGTCGCCCTCCTCGAGGACCTCCTCGTCCCGCACGACCGACACGTGCACGAACAGGTCCTCACCCCCGGCGTCGGGCGTGATGAAACCGAAGCCCCGGTCGGCGTCGTAGCGTGCGACGGTGCCCTCGCCCCCGCGCACCGGCCTGCCGGACCCGCCCGGACGACCGGAGCGGTCCGAGCGGTCGGGGCGACCCGACCGGTCGGGGCGGCCACGGTCCGCGGACGGGCGCGCGCCGCGGGAGCCGCGCACGAGCTGCACGTTGCGGGCATTCGGCCCCTTGTCGCCCGCGACGACGTCGTAGGTCACGCGCGCGCCCTCGACGAGCTCGGTCAGACCTCGGCCGAGCGCGCTGACGTGGACGAAGACGTCGTCGCCGCCACCGTCGGGGACGACGAACCCGAAGCCCTTGACGTCGTCGTACCAGGAGACGGTGCCGTCCGCGCCGTCGGTCGCGGGCTGCGCGGCCTGCGTCCCGAGCGGCAGCAGGTGGTCGGCCTGCGGACCCTTCTCCCCCTCGACGACGAGGAACGCGACCCGTTGTCCCTCGGAGACCACGCCGCCTCCGACGATGGCCGAGCTGTGCAGGAAGATCTGGGCGCTGTCGCCGTCGGGCGTGACGAAGCCGTACCCCTTGCTCGGCTCGTACCAGGCGACGGTGCCGAGCACGCCCAGGGGCGCGTCGGCGGCCCGGTCGCTCGTGACGCGGACGTGGCGCGCCTGCGGGCCGCGGTCGCCCTCGCCCACCTCGAACTCGACGACCTGCCCCTCACGGAGCTGCTTGGGTCCGTCGTCGCCGACGATCTCGGACGCGTGGACGAACAGGTCCTCCGCCTCGTTCCCGAGGTCGATGAAGCCGAACCCTCGGTCGGCGTCGAACCATCGGACAGTTCCCTGGGGCACGGAGTACTCCTCGTCTTGGCAGGCAGTGCTGTCACCCATTGTCCCCCAGGTCTCGGCGCCCCACCGCGAGCAGCACTTGACGAACTCCGCCGGGTGCGGGTTCATAAGGAGTGCATCGTTAAGTTCCCTGAGAGTTTGATTCGACCTGCAACGGAGCAGACATGAACAGACTTCGCACCGCCGCCGCGGCACTGGCCGTGGCCCTCGTCTCCAGCCTCGCCCTGACCGCCGCCCCCGCCTCCGCCGAGGAGGTGCTGGTCAACGGGGGCTTCGAGTCGGGCACGCTCAGCCCCTGGACCTGCTCGGGATCGTCCGGAGCGGTCGTCTCCACCCCCGTGCGCACGGGGACCCAGGCGCTGCAGGCGACCCCCGCGGGCCTCGACAACGCGCGCTGCTCGCAGTCCGTCCCGACCGTCGCCGGCACCCAGTACACCCTCTCCGCCTGGGTGCGCGGCAGCTACGTCTACCTGGGGGTCGACGGCGGCACCTCGACCTGGACCCCGAGCGCGACCGACTGGACCCGCCTCACGGTCACGTTCACCGCCGCGAGCAGCACGACGCAGGTCTACCTGCACGGCTGGTACGGCACCGGCGCCTACCAGGTCGACGACGTCTCGCTCCAGGGCGCGGGCGGCCCGCCGCCCGTCGTCCCGGGCACGCCGGGCACGCCCGTCGCCGGGACGGTCACCTCGACGTCGGCCGCCCTCTCGTGGGGCGCGTCCTCGGGCACCGTGACGGGCTACCGCGTCTACGAGGGCAGCACGGTCGTCGCGACGGCCACGGGCACCTCGGCCACCGTCTCCGGGCTCGCCGCGTGCACCCCGCACACGTACACGGTCGCGGCCTTCAACACGGCGGGCGAGTCGCCCCGCTCCGGGGGCGTCACCGTCACGACGGCCGGGTGCGGGACCGGCGTCCCCGGCGCGCCGACCGGGCTGCGCGTCGCGACGACCGCCGACACCTCGCTCGGCCTCGCCTGGACGGCCTCGACCGGGACCGTCACGGGATACCGCGTCTACGAGGGGACCGCCCTGCGAGCGACCGTCACCGGGACGAGCGCGACGCTGAGCGGGCTCGCGGCCTGCTCGAGCCACACGTACACGGTGCGTGCCTACAACGCGACGGGCGAGTCCCCGGCCGCCACCGTGACGGGCTCGACGAGCGGCTGCCAGACCGGCGCGCTGCCGAAGCACCTGCTCACGGGGTACTGGCAGAACTTCGTCAACGGGGCCACGCCGCTGCGGCTGTCGGACGTCCCGACGTCCTACGACCTCGTCGCGGTCGCGTTCGCGGACGCCGTCCCGAGCACGCCCGGCGCCGTCACGTTCGGCGTCGACCCCGGCCTGTCCGCCGCGCTGGGCGGCTACACGAACGACCAGCTCAAGGCGGACGTCGCGACGCTGCACGCGCGCGGCCAGCACGTGGTCCTGTCCGTGGGCGGCGAGAAGGGCACGGTGTCGGTCGGCAGCTCCGCCGCGGCGTCGGCCTTCGCGACCAGCGTGATCGGGCTCATCGACACCTACGGGTTCGACGGCGTCGACATCGACCTCGAGAACGGGGTCAACCCGACGTACATGGCACAGGCGCTGCGCCAGGTCCGGGCGGCGGTCGGCCCGGACCTCATCATCACGATGGCGCCGCAGACCATCGACATGCAGTCGACGGGCAGTTCCTACTTCCGGCTCGCGCTCGACATCAAGGACATCCTCACGATCGTCCACACGCAGTACTACAACTCGGGCACCATGCTCGGCTGCGACCAGATGCAGGCGTACGGGCAGGGCACGGTGAACTTCCTCACCGCGCTGTCGTGCATCCAGCTCCAGAGCGCGCTGCGGCCGGACCAGGTCGCGCTCGGCCTGCCTGCGACCACCCAGGCGGCGGGCGGCGGGTACGTGAACCCGTCGGTCGTGAACGACGCGCTGAGCTGCCTCGCCGCGGGCACCCGCTGCGGCAGCTTCGTACCACCCGCACGCTGGCCCGACATCCGCGGGGCGATGACCTGGTCGATCAACTGGGACGCGAGCAACGGGTACGCGTTCGCGCGCTCGGTGGACGCCCACCTGGCGAGCATGCCCTAGCCGCACCATCCTCGGACGAGACGTGAGACGTGGCCCCTCGGAGCGTGTCCCGGGGGGCCACTTCTCACGTCTCGCCGCACGCGGAGCTCGCCGGCCCGTCGCTCTCTGACGCGCCTTACGCCTTCACCGGCTCCGGTTCCTCGCCGACGGACGGTGCCTCCCCCGGCGTCGGCTCGTCCTCCGCGGCCGGCTCGTCGTCCGGCGTCGGCTCGCCGTCGGCGGACGCCTCGTCGGCGGCTGGCACGTCGTCGCCGCCGGGCGTCGCGTCGTCGGGGCGGTCGACGTCGCCGGCGGGCGCGCCGTCGGGCTGCGCACGACGTCGCGCGCGCCGGCGGACGAGCAGCAGCACCACCCCGGCGAGCGCCACGACGACGAGGAGCACGCTGCCGGTCCCGAGCCAGGGCGCGGCGGCCGCGCGGGACGACGCGTCGTCGGCCGCGGTCGCGGCGTCGTCCAGCCTCCCGTCGTCGAGGGCGGCGCGGGCGTCCGCAACGGAACCGTCGACGTCCAGGAGCAGCCGCCCGAGGTCCGCGAGCGGGCCACCGCCCGAGGCGGCGGCGACCGCGTCGCCGACGGACCCCACGACCTCGACCGCGCGCGGCAGCGCGGTCGCGAGCGCCGCGTACTCCTCGGCGGACCCGGCGTCCTCGTACTGCGCGCGCACGGCGGCCGGGTCGGGCAGGCCCGCGGCGCGGGCGGCCTGCTGCACCTGGCCGGCGGCCGCCGCCGCGTCGGCACCGATCGCCGCACGGGCCGACTCGGCCTCGTCGAAGGCCCAGTCCGTCATCGCGGCGCACAGGCCGGCGGGCGGCGACCACGCGCCGTCCGCCTCGTCGAGGACGGCGTACGCCTCGCGGGCCGGGGTACGCGCGTCGAGCAGGGCGGCCTCGGCGTCGTCGGCGACCCACGTCCGGTACGTCGCCTCGGCCCCCGCGACGCCGCCGCGCACCTCGACGAGGTCGAGGAGACGACGGCCGTCGGTCACGCCCGGGTGGTCGAGGGCGCCGGGCTCGTCGTAGGCGCTCTCGCCTGCGTACGCCGCCGCGACGAGCGCGCCGAGGGCGTCCGCGTCCAGGCCGCCGACGAGCTCCGACATGGCGGTCCACGCCGCGGCGTAGGCGTACTCCTCGGCGGCGCCGCCGCCGTCGTCGAGGTCGACCTCTCCCCAGGCGGCGAGCGGCAGGGCGTCCGCCGCGTCGCGCGCGGGCGCGGGCCGCGGCTCCGCCGGGCCGCCGGTCTCGGCCGCCACGCGCTGCCCGACGACCTCGGCCAGGCCCTCGTACACCCACCGGTCCGCGAACCGGTCGCCCGCGAGCCACGCGTGCGAGAGCTCGTGGAACAGGAGCCCGGCGTCCAGGTCCTCGGGGATGACGATCTCCCAGGAGGCCGAGTCGAACCACGCGTACCCGAGCACCCCGGGCGACACGTCCTCGCGGATGCGCTCCAGGCTGCCCGGCCACGGCATGCCCACCGCACGCTCCAGCACGGGCATGCCGGCCACCACCTGCTCCTCGACGAAGCCGCTCCACTCGGTGTCGCCCGGGAAGCTCTCCAGCACGAGCTCGTTCCCGCCGACGTCGACGCTCGTCTCGTCGGCCTGCTCGGGGTCGCGCAGCGAGACGAAGGCCCAGGTGCCGTAGTCGTCCGTGCTCTCGGTCGCGCGGTGGGTGCGGGTCTCCCCGTCGAGGATCGGCGTGAACCCGTCCCACGTGCTGTCGAAGTCCATCGACGTGGGCGTGGCGATCTCGACGGTGACCTGCCCCGGGTCGCCGGCCGCGTTCACGGCGAACGTCGCGTAGCCGGGCCCGACGCGCGTGTACCCCTCCGAGCGGATCGGCTCGCCCGGGATCGTGTAGGCCCACTCGACGGTCCGCTCGCGCCCGTTGTTCAGCGGGGAGAACGACACCCCGGCGATGCGGGTCGACGGGTCCTCGGTGGGCTCGAGGGTGACCGGGAGCGCGGCCCCGCCGCTCGTGGCGGTGACGTCGGTCGCGCCCGCCGGCACGGGGATCCCGTACGCGTCCCAGTAGTAGACGTACATCCCGCTGGCGGGCTGCTCGTTGCGGATCGTCGTCGTGACGGTCACGCGGACGGGCCCCGACCCGTCGACCTCGTACCGCGTGCGCGAGGTCTCCGAGAGCCCGTCGTCCGTGTCCGCGGTCGCGGCCGTCGGGACGCCGAGGAGGACCGCGCACGCGAGCGCGACCCCCGACCCCGCGCGCACCGTCCACCGCGCGCGACGCACCTGTCCTGCGACCACCCCTGCACCGCCGTCCTCGCCGTAGCGGACAGCCCGTCACCCCGTGCGACGGGGCCGGTCGACGACGACCGGGAACGGGACACCGGCGGGAACTGTACCCGCTCGCGGACGCCGCCCCGACCACTCCCCGGGGCCGGCCCCGACACCTGCCGGACACCTTGCCCTGGCACGCTGGCCGGGTGACCACCGCACCGGGCCAGCCCTCGCTCGCGCGCCGCCTCGGCACGACGGACGCCGTCGTCGTCGGGCTCGCGTCCATGGTCGGCGCGGGCGTGTTCTCCGCGTTCGCCCCCGCGGCCGCCGCGGCAGGGACGGGGCTGCTCGTCGGGCTGGCGCTGGCGGCGGTCGTCGCGTACGCGAACGCCACGTCGTCCGCCCAGCTCGCGGCGCAGCACCCCACCTCGGGCGGCACGTACGTGTACGGGCGCGAGCACCTCGGTCCGTGGTGGGGCTACCTCGCCGGGTGGGGGTTCGTCGTCGGCAAGACGGCGAGCTGCGCGGCCATGGCGCTCGTGCTCGCCGCCTACGCGGCCCCGCCCGGGTGGGAGCGCCCCGTCGCCGCCGCGGCCGTCGTGCTGCTCACGGCCGTGGGCTACCGGGGTGTGACGCGGACGGCGCGCCTCGCCCGGGCGATCGTCGCGGTGGCGCTCCTCGCGATCGCGACGGCCGTCGTCGCGAGCCTCGCGGGCTCCGCGCCGCGCTGGTCGGCCGTGCTCGACCCCGACGGCGCGCACGGCGGCTGGTACGGCGTCCTCCAGTCCGCGGGCCTGCTGTTCTTCGCGTTCGCGGGGTACGCGCGGGTCGCGACGCTGGGCGAGGAGATGCGCGACCCGCGGCGCACGATCCCGCGCGCGGTCCTCGTGTCGCTCGGGGCCGTCGTCGTGCTCTACGCGGTCGTCGCGGTGGTCCTGCTCGCGGTGCTCGGGCCGGAGGCGCTCGCGGCGTCCGCGGCTCCGCTCGCCGACGCGGTCGCCGCCGGGTCGTGGACGTGGGCGGGCCCGGTCGTGAGCGTCGGCGCCGTCGCCGCGAGCGCCGGCGCCCTGCTCGCCCTGCTCGCGGGCGTGAGCCGGACGGGCCTCGCGATGGCGCGCACGGGCGACCTGCCCGGGTGGTTCGCGGCCGTGCACCCCGTGCACCGGGTGCCGCACCGGGCCGAGCTCGCCGTGGGTGCGGTCGTCGTGGTGCTCGTGCTCACGACGGACCTGCGGGGCGCGATCGGGTTCTCGTCGTTCGGGGTGCTCGTCTACTACCTCGTGGCGAACCTCTCGGCGCTGCGTCAGAGCACCCCGCACCGGCTGTACCCGCGCGCGCTCCAGGTGCTCGGCGCGCTCGGCTGCGTCGCGCTGGTCGCCACGCTCCCGCTCCCGAGCGTCGCCGCGGGAGCGCTGGTGCTGGCGGTAGGCGTCGCCCTCCGCGCGGTACGCGTCCGCTCATGACCGCGAGATCGACCCGCCCGTCGCGAGATCGACCTCCCGAGGGTCGATCTCGGACGCACGGGTCGATCTCGCGTCGACGGGCACAGGGCGTCACGCGGCGCGGTCGAACCAGTCGCGCGAGAGGGCGGCGACCGCGGCCGGCGCGTCGTCGGTGATGAAGTGCGCGGCGTCGTCGACGTAGGCGAGCTCGGCCCGGTCCGCGTGCCGCTCCGGCGCCCGGCAGACCTGTCCCACGAGCTCCTCGGTCCACGGCCGGTCTCGGCGTCCGAAGACGAAGAGGGTCGGCACCGTGAGCCGACGGCGACGGTAGACGCCCCGCATCATGCGCGTGGCCTCCGGCAGCACCATGTGCCGCACGAGCGGACGCACGGCGGCGTCGACCTCCGTCCGACCCATCGGGGCGAGGTGGGCGTCGACGTCGTCCTCCGACAGCGGGTGGGCGACGTACGCGCTGGAGAAGATCCCCCGCAGCGACGCGCCCCGACGGTGCCAGACCAGGGCGGGCAGGTGCCGGAACCCGGGGAGCAGTCGAGGGCTGGGACGCATGAAGCCCGGTGGCACCGAGAGCTCGACGGCCGCGCGGACCCGGTCGGGGTGCTCGTAGCAGAGCTGCATCGCGGTGATCGCGCCCATGTCGTGCGAGACGAGGTGGGCTCGCTCGACGTCGAGCGCGTCGAGGAGGGCGAGCAGGTCGCGGAGCCGGGTCTCGCGCTCGACGTGCGCGTCGTCGGCCGTGGTCCAGCCCGCGCCGCGCAGGTCGGGACACAGGACGCGGTAGCCCGCGGCGGCGAGGACGGGCGCGACGTCGCGCCACTGCCACCAGTGCTCGGGGAAGCCGTGCAGCAGCACGACCGGGTCGCCGGTGCCGACGGTCGCGACGTGGGTGCGCAGGCCGGGCGTCTCCACGACGAGGTGGTCGAAGCCCGGCGCCTCCGGGAGCGGCGGGGACCATGCCCGGGCGTCGGTGGGGCGGGTGGTGCGGGGCTGAGGCGTAGTCATGGCGAGCTCCTTCGGGCGAGCGACTACTATGTTCATAGTAGATCGGTCGAGAGAGGGAGTCCATGGCCGCAGCCACCCGGGAACGAGCGCTCGACGCGGCCGTGGAGGTGCTCGGTGCGGACGGCGTGCGCGCGCTGAGCCACGCGCGGGTCGACCAGCGCGCCGGTCTCCCGACCGGGTCGACGTCGAACTGGTTCCGCACCCGGCGCGCGCTCCTCGCCGGCGTGGTCGACCGGATCGCCGAGCAGGAGCGCGCCGACCTCGACGTGACCGCGATGCCGCAGATCACGAGCGTCGACGACCTGGTCGACGGTCTCTGCGCCATGACCGAGGCACAGTCCGGTCCGTTCGCGTCGCGCACCCGGGCGCGCTACGCCCTCTTCCTCGAGCTCGCCGACGACCCCGAGCTCGGTGAGCCCCTCCGTCGCCAGCGCCGCACGTTCGAGCGGTGGACCGAGCGGATCGTGGCAGCCGTCGGCATCGCCGACCCCGTCCCGGCGACCCGCGCGCTCATGGCCCTCGGCGACGGGCTGCTCCTGCACCGCCTCACCGTCGACCCCGGCCTCGACCTGCGCCCCGCGATCGAGCGCACGGTGCGCGCGCTCGCGACGTCGTGACGGCGCCGGCCCCGGGGGATGCCGCACCGGCTGCAAGAAACCCGGCGCCGGAGACAGGATCGGGGCATGGACGGACACGAGTCCGGGCGCCCGCGGGTGCCGCGCGCCGTCGCCGTGACCTTCCTGGTGTCCGTCCTCGCCGCGGCCTGCACCACCCCCGACGTCGGGAACGTCGGCGGCCCGGGTGACGGCGAGGTCGGGTCGGACCCGGTCGGGCTCGTCGGGATGTGGCGGGTCGCGGGCGCGGAGGGTGAGGGCCCGGACACGTGGCTGCGGCTCGGCGCTGGGCAGTACATGCTGTGGGGCGACTGCGGTGCGTACGTGGAGGGCGGCTGGGACGCGGCCGGCCGGGCCTTCGTCGCCTCGGAACCGTACGCCGCCGCCGCGGCGTGCGGCGCGGGCGGGATCCCCGAGGTGCTGTGGCTCCGCACCGTGGTCGCGTACGAGCCCGACGGCGAGGGCTGGCGGCTCCTCGACGCGGACGGCGACGTCGTCGCCGGTCTGCGGGTCGACGGCGCCCCGGCGCCGATCCCCGACGCGGCGGAGCACCTGGCGCAGGCGCCGGAGGTGACGGACGACGTGCGCGCGGCGTTCGAACCGCCCGCACCGCTGCCGGACGGCCTCGAGCCCGCGGCCGTGCGCGACGTCGTCGGACGCTGGGAGCCGTCGGGGTTCTTCGCCGGCGATCCCCACGTCGTCTTCCACGGGGACGGGACGTGGTCCGGCTCCGACGGGTGCAACGGCGGCGGGGGCGCGTGGGCCCTGGACGACGGCGGTCGGCTGCTCGCCACGGCCGGTCTGCAGACGCTGATCGCGTGCGACGGGGCGGGGGTGCCCGGTGCCGTCAGCGGTGCGGCCCGCGTCGCGCTGGACCGGGGCCGGCTCGTGCTCCTGGGCGCCGACGGCACGGAGATCGTCCGCCTCGTCCGAGGATGAGACGGGCCCACCGCGAGATCGACCCGAGCGTCCGAGATCGACCCTCAGAAGGTCGATCTGGCGACCGGCAGGTCGATCTCGACGTCAGGTCTCGGGTTCCGGGTCCGACGGGGCGCCCAGTGCGTCGTCCGATTCCACGACGCGCGACGACTCGCCCTCCTCGCCCACGGCCGGCAGGCCGCGCTCGTCGGGGGCGTAGTAGCGGCCGGTGTAGCGCGGGCGGAGGAAGTTCTCGGTCGTCAGCACCGCGTCCACCTCCTCGGGCGTGAGCAAGCCGCGCGCCACGACGACGTCGCGCACCGACGCCCCGGTCCGCGCCGCCTCGGCGCCCACGAGGTCGCCGTTGCGGTGCCCGATGATCTCGTTGAGGTACGTGACGATCCCGATCGAGTCCAGCACGTGGCGGCGGCACACCTCGACGTTCGCGGTGATGCCCGCGACGCACTTGGTGCGCAGTGCGACGCACGCGTTGCCGAGCAGGCGCAGCGACTCGAACATCGCCTGCGCGAGCACCGGCTCCATGACGTTGAGCTGGAGCTGGCCCGCCTCGGCGGCGTGCGTGATCGTCACGTCGTTGCCCATGACCTTGAAGCAGACCTGGTTGACGACCTCCGGGATCACCGGGTTCACCTTGGCGGGCATGATCGACGACCCGGCCTGGAGCTCCGGCAGGTTGATCTCCCCGAGCCCGGCGCGCGGCCCGGACGACAGCAGCCGCAGGTCGTTGCAGATCTTCGACAGCTTGGCCGCGAGGCGCTTCAGCGCGGAGTGGACGGCGAGGTAGGCGCCGTTGTCGTACGTCGCCTCGACGAGGTTCGCGGCCGGGACCGCGGGCAGCCCGCTCACCTCGCCGAGCCACCGCGTCGCGACCTTGGGGTACCCGGGCGGCGTGTTGAGCCCGGTGCCGATCGCGGTCGCGCCGAGGTTGACCTCGAGCAGCAGCTCGCCGGCGACCTCGAGGCGCCGGACCTCCTCGCCGACGTTCACGGCGAACCCGGCGAACTCCTGGCCGAGGCTCATGGGCACGGCGTCCTGGAGCTGCGTGCGACCCATCTTGAGGACGTCGGCGAACTCGGACGCCTTCTCGTCGAACGTGCGCTCGAGCCGCAGCACCTCCTCCTGCAGCCCCTGGACGAGCTGGTGCACCGCGAGGCGGAACCCCGTGGGGTAGGCGTCGTTGGTCGACTGCGAGCGGTTGACGTGGTCGTTCGGATTGATGACGTCGTAGCGCCCCTTCTCGAACCCGGAGAGCTCGAGCGCGAGGTTGGCCACGACCTCGTTGGTGTTCATGTTGACGCTCGTGCCCGCGCCACCCTGGAACACGTCCACCGGGAACTGGTCGAGGCACCGGCCGTCGTCGAGGATCGCGTCGCACGCGGCGACGATCGCGTCCGCGACGTCGCGCTGGATGGTGCGCAGCTCGCGGTTCGCGAGCGCCGACGCCTTCTTGACCATCACCATGCCGCGGACCATCTCGGGGACGTCGCTGACCGTCGTCCCCGAGATGCGGAAGTTCTCCACGGCCCGGACGGTGTGGACCCCGTAGTACGCGTCCGCCGGGACCTCGAGGGGTCCCAGCAGGTCTTCCTCGACCCGTGTCCGTGCGCTCGACATGCCCCGACGGTATCGCCCGCCGTGGCGCTGCGCGCGGAGCGGACCCGTCAGCCGACCGGTGCGTAGACGAACCGCTCGACCCGCACGACGGACGTCGAGGGCCGTCCCTCGCTCGTCGCGTGCACGCCCAGCCACAGCCCGAGGAACCCTCCGGTCGCGGCGCTGTCGAGGGTGCGGCCGTCCACGGTCGCGAGCGGCTCGGGCGCGCCCGCCGGGCCGACGACGAGCCCGTAGTCCTGCCCGCGCACGCGCAGCCCGACGACGACCGGCTCGCCGGGCGCGGAGCCCACCGTCGTCTCCCCGACCACCTCGTCCGTCCCGCCACGGCGGTGCACGGCGACGACGCGGCGCACGTCCCCGGGCCCGCCGTCGACCAGGAGCCGCACGTGGTCGTCCTCGGACTGCCGCACCACGACGCCCGCCCGCTCCCCCGCGACCTCCGGTACGCGGAGCGTGACGGTGACGTCGACGTCGCGGTGCTGCTGGCGCAGCCCGAGGAACGCGGGCACGCCCCGCTCGGCCAGCGTCGCCGGCCGCACGGGCAGGTCCCAACCCTCGCCCGCGGGCGTCGCGACGTCGCGCGGCACCGCCCGCACCGCCGTCCACCGCGGGTCCTCCGGGCCGACGACGCCACTCGCCCCGCCCTGGATCGCCGGGCGCGGCGCTGCGGTCGCGAACGGGACCTCCACGGCGTCGGGCACGCGCCCCGCGCCGGGCGCGAGGACGGGCCAGCCGTCCTCCCACACGACGGGGACGAGGAACGTCTCGCGGCCGAGCGGGTAGTGGTAGCCGCCGTAGACGCGCATCGCGAGCAGCACGGCCCACCACGACCCGTCGGGCGCCTCGACGAGGTCGGCGTGCCCCACGCCGACGACGTCCACGCCGCGCCCGAGGTGCCGGTGCGTGAGCACCGGGTTCGCCTTGTTCCCCTCGTACGGGCCCGTCACGGACGACGCGCGCGCGACCGACACCGCGTGGTGGAAGTCCGTGCCGCCCTCGGCCGCGAGCAGGTAGTACGTGCCGTCGACCTTGTACAGGTGCGGGCCCTCGGCCCACACCGCGCCCCGCACGGCCCCCGTCCACACGACGTGCTCGGGGCCCACGAGCGTGCGGGTCGCGAGGTCCAGCTCGCGCACCCACACCTCGGTCTGGTGGAACCACTCCGGGTCGGCCGCGAGCCGGGTCCCGTGCAGCCACGCGCGACCGTCGTCGTCGAAGAAGATCGACGGGTCGATCCCGGCGACCCGCTCGCCGTCCTCGTCGCGCAGCCACACCGGGTCGGACCAGGGGCCGGCCGGGTCGGTCGCCGTCATGACGAAGTTGCCGCCGCGGGAGTCGTCCTCCGGGTCCACGAGCGTGCACACGAGCCAAAACGTGCCGTCGTGGTGGCGCAGCGTCGGCGCGTACAGGCCGCCCGACGAGCGGACGCCGTCGTAGTCGAGCTGACCCGACCGGTCGACGACGTCCCCGACGTGCTCCCACGTCGCGAGGTCGCGGCTGCGCAGCACGGGCAGGCCGGGCAGGTACTCGAACGTCGAGGTGACGAGGTAGAAGTCGTCGCCGACGCGGCACACCGAGGGGTCGGGGAAGCAGCCGGGCAGGACCGGGTTCGGGACGAGCGTCATGCGCGCTCCCCCGCCTCGACGCGCCAGGAGACCTCGACGGCGACGAGCCGCTCGTCCGCGGCCGTCACCTCGTGCACCGGGCCCGTGACGACGAGCGTCGCGCGCGCGGTCGCCGCGCCGGGCACGACCCGGCGCTCGGCCGGGGCGGACTCGTTGACGATCGCACCGCCGGTCGTCGACCCGAGGTCGTCGGTCCCGGGGGCGGCGTCGACCGCGCCGGCGTGCGCGCCGACCCACACCTCGACGTCGCCCGGCTCGACCACGCGCACGTGGCGACGGTCGGAGAACGCGAGGCGCGTCGTCGGGACGCGGAAGGCCACGCGCCGGGACTCGCCCGCGGCGAGGTCGACGCGCGCGTACCCGAGGAGCTGGGCGACGGGGCGCGGCACCGACCCGACGACGTCGCGGGCGTAGAGCTGCACGACGTCCGTCCCCGCGACCTCGCCCGTGTTCGTCACGGTCACGGAGGCCGCGAACGTCCCGCCCGCGGCGACGCTCGTGTCGACCGCCAGGTCCGCGTACGCGAACTGCGTGTACGACAGCCCGAACCCGAACGGCCGCACGGGCGTCGGGTCGGCGGACGTCACGTCCGACGGCCCGCCGAGCACCGGGTGCAGGTAGGTGAACGGCTCCGCGCCGCCCGCGCGCGGCAGCGACACGGGCAGCCGGCCCGAGGGGTTCACGGCGCCCACGAGCACGTCGGCCACCGCGCGCCCGCCCTCCTCGCCCGGGAAGAAGCCCTGCACGACGGCGGCCGGGCGACCGGGCGCGGCACCGTCGGTCTCCGCGCGCTCCTCGAACGCCCAGCCGATCGCGTACGGGCGGCCCGTGAGCAGCACGAGCACGACGGGCGTGCCCGTCGCGACGACCTCCTCGACGAGCCGTCGCTGCACGCCCGGGAGCTCGAGCGACTCGACGTCGTTGCCCTCGCCGACCGTGCCGCGCCCGAAGAGCCCGGCCTCGTCGCCCACGACGACGACCGCGACGTCCGCGTCCCGCGCGACGGCGACCGCCTCGGGGATCCCCGAGGCGTCGCGGCCGTCGACCGCGCAGCCGACGGCGTGCGTCACGTCGGTGCCCGCGAGCGCGTCGCGCAGCGACTCGAGGACCGTGGGCAGCGCGATGCCGGCCGGCGTGCCGGGGTGGTGCGCGAGCACGTGGTTGACGAACGAGTAGCAGCCCATGAGCGCCTCGGACGAGTCCGCGTTGGGCCCGACCACGGCGACGCGGCGCGGAGCGGACGGTGCGTCGTCAGCGCTGTCGCGACGGCCGCGGACGAGCGGCAGCACGCCGTCGTTCGCGAGCAGCACGAGCGACTCCTGCGCGAGGCGGCGCGCGGTCGCGCGCTGCTGCGGGGTGTCGAGGTCGACCGTCGTCGGCGGCTCGTCGGCGTACGCGCCCGGGTCGAGCAGGCCCAGCTCCTCCTTCTGGTTGAGCAGGCGCAGGACGGCGCGGTCGACCCACGCCTCGTCGAGCGCGCCGGACCGCACGCGCTCGGCGAGCGGCGCGAGGTAGGCGTCGCCCGACGGGAGCTCGACGTCGAGGCCCGCCTGGAGCGCCTGCGCGGCGGCCTCCCCGCGGTCGGCCGCGACGCGGTGCATGACCTCGAGGAACGCGACGCCGAAGTAGTCGGCGACGACGACGCCGTCGAACCCCCACCGCTCGCGCAGGATCTCGGTGAGGTGCTCCGAGCTGCCGTGCAGCGGGACGCCGTCGACGTCGACGTAGGACGCCATGACCGAGCGGGCGCCACCGTCGCGCACCGCCATCTCGAACGGCGGGAGGTAGACGTCGGCGAGCTCGCGCGGGCCGGCGCTCACCGGGGCGTGGTTGCGACCGGCCCGCGAGCCCGAGTACCCGACGAAGTGCTTGAGGGTCGCGTGCACGCCCGCGTCCTGCAGGCCGCGCACGTACGCCGTACCGACCGTGCCGACGAGGTACGGGTCCTCGCCCACGCACTCGTCGACACGGCCCCAGCGCGGGTCGCGCACGACGTCGAGCACGGGCGCGAGGCCCTGGTGCACCCCGATCGCGCGCATCGACTCCCCGACCTCGCGCGCCATCTCCTCGACCAGCGCCGGGTCGAACGACGCGCCCCACGCGAGCGGCGTCGGGTACGTCGCGGCCTGCCACGCGGCCAGACCCGTGAGGCACTCCTCGTGCACGATCGCGGGGATGCCCAGGCGGGTCTCCGACTTCAGGCGACGCTGCTCCGCCCACAGCCACGCCGCGCGCTCCGCGGGCTCGACGGGCCGCGTGCCGTAGACCCGCGTGTAGTGCCCCATGCCGTGCCGCGTGATCTCGGCGAGCCGGCCGCCGTCCTGCTGACCCGCCGTCATCTCCGACTGCATCGGGGCGACGGTGCCGTTCTGGTCGAGCCAGTAGCCGACGAGCTGGGCGAGCTTCTCGTCGAGGGTCATGCGGGCGTGGAGCGCACGCACGCGCTCGGAGACCGTGGGCGGCTGCGGCGGCGCCGGGCGCGGGCTGCGCGGCGCCGGGGCCGCGGGCTCCGAGGTGACCGGCTCCGGGGAGCCGGTGGGGGCCGTCGGGACGGCAGGGACGACGTCGGTCACGGGACCGTTCTCCTTCGATGGTGGCCCTGCCCCGCGCGCGGCGCGGGGCAGGGACGGGGTGCGGACGAGCGGCTGGTCAGCCCTTCACGGCTCCGGAGAGCCCGCCGACGATGCGCCGCTCGAACAGCGAGAAGAAGACGAGCGCGGGGATCATCGACAGGGACGTGAAGGCCAGCACGCGGGCGGTGTCCACGGAGTACTGCGACGCGAACGCCTGCACGCCCAGCGGGAGCGTGTACGACGTCTCGTCGTTGAGGATGAAGAGCGGGAGCATGTAGCTGTTCCAGCTCGCGACGAACGCGAGGATCCCCACGGTGATGACGCCCGGCAGGGACAGCGGCACGACCATGCGGAAGAAGAAGCCGAGCCGGCTCGCGCCGTCGATCGACGCCGCCTCCTCGATCTCGCGCGGGATCGCGCGCAGGAACGGCACGAGGATGATGACGGTCGTGGGGAGGGCGAACGCGATCTGCGGCAGCACGAGCCCGCCCACCGAGTTCATGAGCCCCAGCGAGCGGATCATGATGTACAGCGGGGTGATCGCGACGGTCATGGGGAACATGAGGCCCGCCGCGAACAGCGCGTACAGCGCCCCGCGGCCCACGAACGAGTAGCGCGCGATGACGTAGCTCGCCATGAGGCCGAGGACGACGACGCCGAGGGTCGTGAGGAGACCGGCCACGAGCGAGTTCCCGAGCTGCTGCCAGAACAGCGAGCTCGTCAGGACCTCGACGTAGTTCTCGATCTGCCACGGGTCGGGCAGGCCCGACGGGTTCGCCGTGATCTGCGCGTTCGTGCGGAACCCGCCGACCACGATGTACGCGATCGGGGCCAGGCACACGCCCACGAGGAGCCACGCGACCACGTAGGTCAGCGGCCCGCCCCGCCCGATGCCGGAGCCGCGCGGCTCCCTCGGGGTCTTGGCGCCGGGGGCGCGCTCGGGCGCGGGCGCCGCGGTGACGGTGGCCATCACTTCTTCCCTTCCGTGATCGCGCCCTCGGTGTCACGGCGCAGGACGTACCGCTGGTAGACGAGGGCCACCGCGAGCGAGATGAGGAACAGCACCACGGCGACGGCGCTGCCGAACCCGTAGTTCCCCGCGTTGCGGCCGTTCGCCACCATGTAGGTCGCCATGGTCGACGTCCCCGCCGTCGAGGCCACGTACTGGCCCCAGATGATGTAGACGAGGTCGAAGAGCTGGAGCGAGCCGATGATCGACAGGAACGCCCAGATGCGGACGGTCGGGCCGAGCAGCGGGAGCGTGACGTAGCGCTGCGTCGTCCAGTACGACGCGCCGTCGATCGCCGCGGCCTCCCCCAGCTCGTCGGGGATGCCCTGCAGGCCCGCGAGGAAGAGGATCACGGCGAAGCCGATGTACTTCCACGTGATGATGAGCAGCAGGGTCCAGATCGCGACGTCGGGGTCGGCGAGCCAGTCGACCGAGAGGAACCCGAGACCGATCTTGTCGAGCAGGTCGTTCACGGCGCCCGTGGTCGCGAGCATGAGGCTGAAGCCCGTCCCGACGATCACCTCGGACACCACGTACGGCACGAACACGAGAACGCGGATCACCGAGCGGCCGCGGATGCGCCGGTTGAGCATGAGCGCCACGACCACGGCGACCGGGCCCTGGAGCACGAGCGACATGATGACGATGAACGCGTTGTGCCCCAGCGCCGCGAGGAACTCGGGGTCGCGGAAGATGATGAGGTAGTTGTCGAACCCGACGAACTCCGTCGGCGGGCCGAAGCCCTTCCACTTGAAGAACCCGTAGTACGCCGCCATCACCACGGGGACGATGACGAAGGTCAGGAAGACGACGAGCGCGGGCCCGGCGAGCACCGCGATCTCGGCTCGCTGGGCCCAACGGCCGCCGCGCGGGGGGCGCCGCGCGGCGGC